>JBHPFC010000005.1:0-66915 GCA_042576405.1 Pseudomonadota bacterium
CGGTAATACCTCGGCATTTTTGGGTACTGACAATAGCGACTTGCCGGCCTTGGTGCGTGCCGCCATATCGCCCAATCTTGCGACAAAACCGTAGCCGGCATCGCTCGCCAGCAGATACAGGCTGTGAATCCCAAGAAGCTTGCCAGCCGGGAGGAATTCATGGTAGCGGTGGCCAGTGTACCCAAGACTGGTTGCCTCGTGCTTCATGCCGGCAAGCGGCATTTGACATTGAAGGCATCTGATCTGGAAACCTATATCGGTGACCGTGGTCGCAAGGGCAAGAAGTTGCCACGCGGCCTGCAGCGTGTCGATAGCCTGAACTCCGAATAGGTCTTGAAAGCGGCCCTGCCGGGCGCCATATAACAGTGGTGATGCTTAATACAGGAGCTGGTTAGCATATGAAGCGTGTATTTTTATTTCTCGCGACCAATATTGCCATTCTGGTAGTGCTGAGTATCACTCTCAGTCTTCTGGGGGTGGATCGCATCCTGGATGAGCAGGGCGTTAATCTGGATTTACGTTCGCTACTGATTTTTTCAGCAGTGTTTGGTATGGGCGGTGCTTTTATTTCGCTGGCCATTTCCAAGTGGTCTGCGAAACGCATGACTGGCGCACAAGTGATTGATCAGCCGGGAAATGAAACTGAAGCCTGGTTGGTGAATGTTGTTTCCAACCAGGCGCAGGCAGCCGGTATCGGCATGCCGGAGGTGGCCATCTTTGATTCGCCGGCTCCCAATGCTTTTGCCACAGGGATGAGCCGTAACAAGGCGCTGGTGGCGGTGAGTAGCGGCCTGTTAAGTAACATGAAGCGAGACGAGGTCGAGGCCGTTCTGGGTCATGAAGTCAGCCATGTCGCCAACGGGGATATGGTCACGTTGACCCTGATACAGGGTGTGGTGAATACGTTCGTAATATTTTTCTCGCGGGTTATTGGCCATGTCGTGGACCGCGTTGTTTTCAAAGTCGAGCGCGGCCATGGGCCGGCGTTCTGGATAACTTCGATTATTGCCCAGGTGGTTTTGGGGATCCTGGCCAGCGCCATTGTCATGTGGTTTTCGCGTCATCGTGAGTACCGTGCAGATGAAGGCGGGGCGAATCTGGCGGGGCGAGAGAAGATGATCGCGGCATTACAGCGTCTGCAGATGGCCAGTGGTCAGGCGAGCTTGCCGGATCAGCTTGCGGCTTTCGGGATATCCGAGCGCAAAGCGGACGGCATTAAGCGCCTGTTCATGTCTCACCCACCGTTGGAAGAACGTATCGCTGCGCTGCAAAACTCACGCGGCTGAAAAGCATGTCGAACCATGGCTAGTCCGCGGCTAAATACGATTTCGCTTCTTCACCAGGGTCAGGTAATCCCGCAATACGCCAGGCAGACAGGCAGTGACCAAACAGTTCGTGACTGCAACTGTGTGACATATGCAGGTCATGGCAGACCTTGTGTGGCGGCGGTGGAGCATGAAACTTCCGGTAATACTCGCGTAGTGACATGAGAAATGCCCAGTGACTCTCTGTTAGAGGGCCGAGTCCGGCACGCCGGGCCAGTTCCTGGGCCAGCTCGGGACTCCAGTCGGCTGGATTCATGAGGAGGCCGTATTCGTCAATTTCCGGATCTAGCAGCATTTCCATCATGGTGGCACCCTCCTGCCAGTGGATAACTACCATTTCAGTATAGCCCGTGCGCAGTGCTTCGCTGACGGGTAGAATACCGCCTCCCGAGATTTGGCCAGGATCTGAATAATGTCTCTGATTCGCCCCTTTGCCGGTTTAAGACCGGTACCCGAGCGTGCCGACGACGTCGTCGCGCCGCCTTACGATGTACTGAATAGCGCCGAGGCCCGCCAGCGTGCTGACGGCCGGCCGTTTAGCTTCCTGCATATATCCAAGGCGGAGATCGATCTGCCCGAAGATACTGATCCGTACGATATGTCGGTATACGCCAAGGCCGCGGAGAACCTCCAGAAGATGATCGATGGAGGTGTCTTGAAGCGAGATGATAAACCCTGTTACTACGTTTACCGGCTGACCATGGGTGACCATGAGCAGATCGGGCTGGTGGCTGCAGCGTCGGCAGCCGAATATGACGTCAATCGTATTCGCAAACATGAATTTACCCGGCCAGCCAAAGAGGATGATCGGGTCCGGCAGATAGAGGCGCTGAATGCACAGACCGGTCCGGTATTGCTGGCCTATAAATCGCAGGATGACATCGACCAGTTGATCGCTTCAGTGACTTCGGCCCCACCGGAATATGATCTGACTGCCGATGACGGTATCGGGCACACCTTCTGGGTGGTCGACGACCCGGCAGTGATCAACAAACTGACTGCAGGCTTCGACGCCATGGAAGCGATTTACATTGCTGATGGGCATCATCGCTCTGCGGCCGGTTCGCGGGTGGCGGCGAGTGCAAATCGTGGCCCGGAAGCAATGAGCAGTTATTTTCTGTCTGTTATTTTTCCGCACAAGCAGATGAAAATTCTCGATTACAACCGTGTCGTGAAGGATCTGAACGGGATGACCGCAGCTGAGCTGCTGGAGAAGCTAAAAGTTGCTTTTGAGGTAAGACCTGAAGCGGTTGCGGTTTCTCCCTCGCAACCGGGAGAGTTCGGTATGTACGTACAGGGCCAGTGGTGTCGTTTGACTATAAAACCGCAACTGGTGCCGGAAGACCCGGTTGCGCGCCTTGATGTCAGTCTGCTTGCGGATAATCTACTGGAACCATTGCTGGGGATCAGCGATCCGCGCACCGATCCGCGCATTGATTTTGTTGGCGGTATTCGGGGGCTTGGCGAACTGGAAAAACGTGTTGATAGCGGTGAAATGGCAGTCGCCTTTTCCATGTTCCCTACCAGTATGGAGCAGTTGATGGCGGTAGCGGATGCCAATGAGGTCATGCCGCCAAAATCAACCTGGTTTGAACCCAAGCTGGCTGACGGCCTGATTTCACACGTTCTCGACTAGGAGTCCGACTGGTTCTTAGGCAAGCTCGCCCGAGAAATCATACTCGAGGACTTCGCTGGGTTCCTGCAGGAAGTTGCCCTGGATATAGTGAATGCCGCTTTGCCAAAGTACGGCGAGGCTGTGTGCGTCCTGCACATATTCTGCGATGCACTGCTTGTTCATCGAGTTGGCCGTGTCGAGGATTGACTTGACCATAGCCTGGTTGTCATTGTCGCTGGCCAGATTATGGATGAACGAACCATCTATTTTCAGGTAATCGACCGGCAGATGTTTCAATAGCTGGAACGAGTTGGGCCCGGCACCAAAGTGCTCCAGTGCAGTTTTACAATGTAGTTCCTGCAATGTCTTGACGAAGGTCTTGGCGTGTTTAAGTTGCTGCGAAGCGGTTTTTTCAGCGATTTCAAATATCAATGCGTCGCCAGGAAGTCGCGCCTCTTTTATGCATGTATGGATGTATGCGATCAGGTCCGCATCCTGCAGTGTGGGGCCGGAAATTTTTATGAAAAACTGGGTGTCGACACCTTTTGCGCGATGTTCGGCCAGTGTGTCGATGGCGCGTTTGACCACCCAGCGGTCGATCTCCGCCATCTGGCCGGTTTGTTCTGCAATCGGCAGGAACTGGCTGGGTAGAATGTATTCGTTTTCCTCATTGAGCATGCGCAGCAGGACTTCGTATTTCTCGCTCGGGTCACCCTGCAGACTGGCGATCGGCTGGTACAGTAATACCAGCTGCTCTTTCTCCAGTGACTCCTTGATAAGAGAGTGCATCTGCTGATCACGTTCTTTGCCGATTTTTTCGTCAACTACCGGGTTGTGAAGGTGGCACTGGTTACCGCCGGAAGAGCGCGCAACTTCACAGGCCAGGTCGGCGCGTGAGATGACTTCGTGCGCTGTTGGCGTGCTTTCGGCAATAATACTCATGCCGATACTGCAGGTTGTGGTTACAGACTGTTCTTCGACATCGGCAATGTGGTTTTCGACAACTTGACGTAGCTTATCGCCAAGTGCCTGAATAGAGGTTGCATCGCAGCCCTTGCGCAGGATCGTAAAGGAGTGATCACCAAACCGGGCAACTACATCGTCAGGTTCTGTGTTCTCGCGCAACAGGTCGGCAATATCACTCATGACCATGTCTGCAGCGCCGAGGCCGATGTTATCCTTGATATCCTTGAAATTGTCCATCAGCATGTAAACGATAGCAGCGTCTTCGGTGCCGGATACGGCATTGGTTACAGCCAGTTCCAGTTCTTCGATAAAGTACTGACGGTTGAAAAGGCCGGTAAGCACATCCTGTTTGCTGAGGAATTTAAGTTTCTGTTCGAGTTCCTTGTTATTGGCGGCCTGGCTGCGAATGATTATCTGGGTACAGGGCTCGCCATCGATGCTGGCGGCATTAAACTCCATGATGGCATCGAAGGTCTTGCCGTCCGGCAGCATGCCATGGGTTTCCAGCGTCAAATCTTCCTGGTCGCTCTTGCCAAGGTTACGCAGAAATTCCTTGAATTCCGCATGATCTTCCGGCGCAACCATATCGAGTATCGGGGTGCCCTCTATTTCGTCCAGATCATCGAAGCCAAACATCTCCAGGTAGGAACCGTTGGCAAATATATGCATGCCTTCGTGCACATAGGCAATCGCATCGCGTGAGCTTTCCATGAGCATCCGGGCACGTTTTTCACTCTCGCGGAACTTGATTTCATAGTTTTGCGCGCTGTGGCTGGTTTTAAGCTGAGACAGCTCCCGCTTGACGACCAGTTGCAGATGTTCGGGCTGATCATAGGAGCACAGGTCGTTGGCACCCAGACGCATGGCTTCGATGATATCGGCTTCGTCGCCTGACTCGCCGATCGCAATCAGCGGTATGTCGAATTCGTGTTTCGCCAGTTCCTGGACTACATCCTGCAGTGAAATACTTTCCAGGCACATGGCGCAGAGCAGCAGGTCGGGTCGCTGTTTATCCAGCGATGCCTGTAAGTCTTCCAGGTCTTCGGCGTAGCTCAGTCGGGAAGCCTGGCCGGCGTTGCGCAGTACATTTGCCAGGGCTTCTGCGTCATTACGGGATTCTTCGATAACGAGCAGGCGCAGCGTGTGTTCCTGTTCCATGTGCTTTGTAGTCTCCAGAGTTGTTTCCATCCGCCAGCTGCAAGCCGGCAGTGCGCTCTCATTGTTTCGGCAACCAGGGGCAGAACCTTTACCTTTGACCAGGTTTGCAGGCGAAGGCGGACAAATGATCTAACTGCTGTTCCCTGCTCGAATTTCTTGCTAGCATGGCGCGCATTAATCAGGCAACACAGACAACCGGGGAAGCCCATGCAGCCGATCAAAGTTCGCGCCGAAGTCGCTGACGATTTCAATGCTATCGATGTGGTTAATTTAAGTGCCTTCCAGGGCGAAGCCGAGGCGCAGCTGGTTGGGAATTTGCGCAAGTCACCGGTGTTTATTCCTGATCTGTCGCTGGTGGCAGAGCTTAACGGGCGCATTGTCGGCCACGTTGTGCTGTCGAAGGTCAAGCTCAAGTCCAGTGAGGGCGAAACCGAAATTCTGGCGCTCGGCCCCATGTCGGTGGTGCCTTCACAGTCACATCGTGGCATCGGTTCTGAGTTAATTGATGCTGCGGTAGCACGCGCCAAACCACTCTGTTACACCGCTATTGTTGTTGCCGGCCATCCGGAGTATTACGAGCGCTTCGGTTTCAAGCCGGCAGCCGACTGGGGTATCAGTTGTAATCTGAGTATCCCGGGCGATGCCTTGACGGCCATGGAACTGGTTGACGGCTCACTGGCGTCAGGCGGTGAAGTCCAGTATCCGGATATTTTCAGAGCCCTGTTCTAGATCAGTTCCCAAACATCGTCAAAGTCCTTTGATAAGGGGTTTTTGTTTTTCTTGCGCGATTTTTGAGTTTCAATTTCACCCATTGACTCAAACTGGAACTGCGCAAAGCTGCCGGTATTTTCCACCAGTTTTGTCAGCCGGACACGAACGTCTTTGCCATGACAGTTGACGATGGCGGTGTCATTAGGTTTGAACGGGGGGGATGGTAACAGTAGAGTAGAGCGCTGCTGAATCGACGTAATTTCCGGCAGTAACAGGCCACGCGTGAAGTCTTCAGTCTTGCTGCGTGTTTTGAGATCCATGCGCGCAGCAACACCTACGGCACCTGGCGACAGCATCTGCACGCCAAGCTCCAGGCCACGTTTTTCGACAGATTTCAGCCAGCGGATCACGCCAAGACGCCAGTGGAAGGTATCCGGGTCGCTTTGTTCGCGAATACCCAGCAGTTCGCCGACCTGGGCGCGAGTAGTCTCGGGGTTGTCCCACAGCAGACAGTAGCCACCGGCACTGACGTTGACCATTTTCCAGTTCTTGGTTTGATGCGAGACGTCGATCTGCATGCCGGACGCAGCTCGCGCTACAGCCATTTCAGTTGACGAGGGCCCTTCCTGTCCCTCGATCCGGTAGTCCATTTCCCAGACATCAGGTAATTTGCCGGTATCCTCGCTAATGGTGCGGGCACCGAAGTAGGCAGGTTCGCCAGGTTGCGGACCAGGTTTCACTCCCAGCTCGATTGAGCAGTCGTCACCGGCTGCGCCTTCATTAAAGGCGACTTCGCCACTGACAAAGTAGTGGATTGAGCTCAGGCCCATGGCCGCGATCACCTGGGAATGGTCTCTAACCCGTGAATAACGCCGCTTGGGCATGACTCCCCAGGCCAGCATCAGGCGTCTGAGCATATTCTCGTTGATTGTGCGGTTGCCTGTTTTGGTGCCGGCTTCGTGTTTCTCCGACAGGAGTTTGCGCAGGAGGTCAGCGAGCTGGCTGGTACCCAGGATACGGCAGGTGTTGCGATTCTCATTTGCATCACGTAACACCAGGTAGCTTGGTGGCTGGTCGGCATCAAAGTTAGTAGCGAACATGACTTCACCGCCGGCCTTGTATACTGGCTTCAGTTCACAGTAGCTGGCCCAGTCTTCAAGTGCTGTATAGACAGTTTCAGCTTCAGTGTGGCGCATCCGATATGGGCAAGCCAATGCCAGCATGAGTATCTGTTTGTAGGCATCGGAAATTGTGGACGCGGCACGTTTTGTCGTGTCGTCAATGACCTTGGTATTGTGCAGGCGGTTACTTTCCGCATAGCGATACAGTGAATGAATCTCCAGCCAAACCGAGTCCGGGTAGGCTTCGTAGACCTGGTAGGATTTCAACAGCACTGTGCTGAGCTGTTTGATGGCGCGATGCATGGCGGTAACCAGGAGCTTTTTATCCTTGCGTCCAACGCCGGCAATCTGTTCCATCACCAGTACTTTGTAACCGGTTGCCAGGGCATAGCTGATTTCCCTGGACAGGTGTGCAATCTTAAGGTTTTGGGCAGCCAGCGGCATGGCTTGTCCGACGTAGTGTTTTTTCATGTGGCCGGTGACGTGCTGTATCGGTTTCTGCAGCATTTCCAGCGCCTTGAAGCGCTGGCTGGCAGGGATGTCCTGCTTGTTCAGGTCGGTCAGTGCTCCAAACAGCAGACGCGTTGTTTCGCCAACATTTGCCATCGGTAAATCGTCTATCCAGCTTTTAACGCTGGAAGGCTTGCTGTCGAATGAATTGCTTTTCGGAGCCGTGCGATTAGGTACAGTGAGTTGCATGTTTTTTCGTCCGCTGGTTATCGCTAGGCAGATCGGAATCCGGATATGGTTCGGCCGTCGCTGCTTCCCGATGGGGCTATCGTCCTGAGCGGCGAATACTGAATAGATTGACTGCGTTAGGGCTTTATTCTAGTTATCGGGCGAACCAGGCTGCCTTGCTTGTTATTATCTTAGTGCCTGTAAGGTAGACAATAGCACAAAAAAACAACAGTGTTAAACCGGGGTCTTGGAAGACTGGCCGGGTAATTCCCGAACCAATTCCGGTAGCAGGTAGCCTGGAAGAGTTGTACGTAATTGATTTATAAGCTTAACTGCCTCTCTGTCGGTTACCTCGTAGTGGGCTGCACCCTGAACGCTGTCCAGCTGGTGGAGGTAGTAGGGCAGAACACCAGCATTGAATAGCGCCTCACTCAATTGAGCCAGCGTACTGGCGTTATCGTTGACACCGCGCAGCAATACCGACTGATTCAGCAGTGTGATACCAACCTTTTTTAATGTCCTCATGGCCTCGCGGACACTGGCATCGATTTCGTTTGGATGGTTGGCGTGGATCACCAGCACAACTTGCAGACGGGTCATTTGCAGCCATTCCAGCAAGTTGGCATCGACCCGCTCTGGCAGGACCACTGGCACCCGGCTGTGAATGCGCAGGCGGGTAATATGGGGCAGGGATTCAAGCCTGGCGACAAGCTGGCCAAGCCTGGTATCTGTCAGTGTTAGCGGATCGCCGCCACTGAGAATGACTTCACTGATCTCGGTGTGCTGACGCACATACTCAAAGGTCTGTTCAGGAGCCCGGCCAGGGTTGGCTTCGCTATACGGGTAGTGACGGCGAAAGCAATAGCGACAGTGTACGGCACAGGCGCCGGTCGCTGTCAGCAGTATTCGTCCCTGGTATTTATGCAGGACCCCGGCTACCGGCATGGCGTTGAGCTCGTCTAAAGGATCGTGGCTGAACCCCGGGGTTTCTGCCAGTTCCTCCGCCAATGGCAGCACCTGGCGTAGCAGTGGGTCATGCGGATCCCCCTTGCGCATACGGCCAGCAAACCCGCGTGGGACGCGTAACCGGAACTCCTGGCTGGCCATCAGGCTGGCTGGCAGGCTGTCCAGGGGTAAATCAAGCAGCCGCAACAGTTCCTCGGGGTCGGTGATCGCCCTCGAGAGTAGCGTTTGCCACAGCGGCGTTTGTTGCAGGGAGTGGGTTCCCGGTATGATGCGCATCTTTAATTTCAGCCTTAAGGGTGCTCAATGGCGACCTACAGTACCAACGAATTCAAGGGCGGTCTGAAAATCATGCTCGACGGCGATCCTTGTTCCATTATTGAAAACGAGTTTGTGAAGCCCGGCAAGGGCCAGGCGTTCAATCGGGTAAAGATTCGTAATCTCAAGACCGGCAGGGTTATAGAACGCACCTTTAAATCCAACGAATCGGTTGAGGCTGCAGATGTCATGGAGACAGACATGCAGTACCTCTACAACGATGGCGAATTCTGGTACTTCATGCACCCCGAGACATTTGAGCAAGTGGGTGCCGGTGAGGCGGCCGTGGCCGATGCCGTCAAGTGGTTGAAAGAGCAGGATACCTGTGTCGTGACCCTTTGGAACGGTGAGCCGATCAGCATAACGCCGCCGAATTTTGTGATGCTGAAAGTTGCGGAAACCGACCCGGGCGTGCGCGGTGATACCTCCGGGGGCGGTGGTAAGCCCGCGACTCTTGAAACCGGTGCCGTAGTGCGCGTGCCTTTGTTTATCGACATTGACGAAGTGCTCAAGATCGATACGCGTACCGGCGAATACGTCGGCCGTGCCAAGGACTGAACCCACCGCAGACTCCGGATGGCGCCCCGGTGCCGAGCTCGAAACCCTGAGGTTGCGCGCCCGTCTGCTGGCGCGCATTCGTAATTATTTTGCTGACCGTGATGTTCTGGAAGTAGATACGCCGATGTTGTCGCAGGCTGGCAGTACTGATCCCGCGATCGAGTCGTTCCAGACGCGTTGGTGGGGTCCCTCGATCGGCGTTTCGCCATTGTATTTGCACACCTCACCTGAATTTCCAATGAAACGCCTGCTTGCGGCGGGCAGTGGACCGATTTATCAGCTCTGTCACGTGTTTCGCAACGGTGAGTTGGGGCGACGGCACAATCCCGAGTTCCTTATGCTCGAGTGGTACCGGCCGGGTAGCGACCATCATGCGTTGATGGATGAAATTGATGTGCTTATGGTGACTGTGATGGAGGGTGTCTGCGATTACGTGCCGGCACGACGGCTGACCTACCAGCAGTGGTTTCTCAACGAGACCGGCCTGGACCCCTGGTCAGATCCGCTCGATGCATTCAGACGATTCGCTCAATCGGAGCTGGCTTCCGTGCCGGAGAAGATGCCTGGCGACATGCTCGACCCCTGGCTTGATTTGCTGGTGACACACTGGCTGGAACCGCGACTGGATGATGCGCCGCTGTTTGTTTATGACTATCCGGTTAGTCAGGCTTCGTTGGCGCGGGTTCGCCAGCAGCCGCAGCCGGTGGCCGAGCGCTTCGAACTGTATTTCAAAGGTATTGAACTGGCGAACGGGTTTCATGAACTGGCGAATGCTGATGAGCAACAACAGCGTTTTGAGATTGATAATGTCGTCAGGCAGCAGGCGGGGCAGGCAAGTGTGCCGTTGGATGTACAGCTGGTGGCGGCATTGCGTGATGGGCTGCCGGATTGTGCGGGCGTGGCGCTGGGGATTGATCGCCTGTTGATGTCGATTGCTGGTCTTCGTGATATTGATGCCGCAATGCCTTTCGGAATGCGGCGGGCATAAGGTATGCGTCAATCGCGTATTGTTCTGGTGAATACCAGCCACCCTGGCAATATCGGTGCTGCAGCACGCGCGATGAAAAATATGGGGCTTGATGAGCTGTTTTTAGTCAGTCCGCAGCATTTTCCCAGTGCCGAGGCTACGGCCCGCGCGTCCGGTGCAGATGATCTGCTATCCAGCGCGCAGTGTGTTAGCGGACTGGATGAAGCCGTCGCCGGAGCGGGCCTGGTAATTGGTGCCAGCGCACGCAGCCGGACCTTGCCGGTACCGATGCTGAATCCACGGCAATGTGCCGAGCTGGTTATGCAGCAGCCGGAGAGCACGCTGTCGGCAATATTGTTTGGACGAGAGCGCACCGGCTTGACCAACGAAGAGCTTGATCGCTGTCATTACCTGGTGCAAATACCAACCAACCCGGTTTATCCATCGCTGAATGTTGCCGCCGCAGTGCAGGTCATTGCCTACGAGCTTCGCATGGCCGCTGGTATTCCGGCGGAAAAGATGGAAAAAAATCACCGGTTTGCCACTGCTGATGAAATGGAGTTGTTTTATCAGCACCTGGAAAGCACGCTGACCGGAATTGATTTTCTTAACCCCGAAAATCCACGCCAGCTGATGCGTCGTTTGCGCCGTTTGTTCGGGCGAGTCCGCCCGAATGAAAATGAGATCAATATCCTGCGCGGGATACTCACTGCAGTAGATCAAAAAACCCGGTAGTTGATATGTTCAGGGCGCATGTATAGCTGTATGACTGCTGTGGTTGTAGCAGGAATTGTTCAATGGTCGCGGTATAGTAGCCAAACTGATAGCCAAAGGTGAATGTATGTGGGAACGACTGCGCGAAGACCTCGACTGCATTTTCGACCGTGATCCGGCGGCACGTACACGCCTTGAGGTCGTAACCACCTATCCAGGTTTTCATGCTGTATTGCTGCATCGTATCAGCCACAAACTGTTTCGAAACGGGTTGCCGTGGCTGGCGCGTATTCTGTCGAATATCGCTCGCCTGTTTACCGGGATCGAAATTCATCCGGGGGCAAAAATCGGCCGCCGTTTTTTTATCGATCATGGCATGGGTGTGGTGATCGGTGAGACAGCCGAGATTGGTGACGACTGTACCCTGTATCACGGGGTGACGCTGGGTGGCACCAGCTGGGTCAAGGGCAAGCGCCACCCCACGCTTGGCAATGATGTGGTTATTGGCGCCGGTGCGAAGGTGCTGGGCCCACTCAATATCGGCGATGACGTCCGTATTGGTTCGAATGCGGTCGTGCTCAAGGATGTGCCGGACGGTGCGACAGTCGTTGGTGTCCCGGGGCGTGTGGTTGGCGGCAGTCTGGACGAACAGCAAAAACGCCGCGAAGCGATTGCCAAGAAAATGGGTTTCGATGCTTACGGCGGCACCCAGGATGCACCGGACCCGGTAGCCAGTGCCATCAACAATATGCTTGACCATATTCATATCATGGATAAGCGACTCGAGGACATGTGTCGCGGCTTGAAAGGGCTGGGTGCGGAGGTGTCAGAAATGCAGATGCCAGACCTTGGGCCTTGTGAGCTGGTGAACGCCTGCAGCACGGAACCCATTGAAACCGGCGAAGAAACTGAAAAACCCCTCAAACCGTCCGAGGATAATTCTTGACTGTTTTACTCGGGTATGGCACTTTACTCATGTTTTTAAAGGCTTGAGTCGGGTAAGTTTGGTATGAAATTGACCAGTAAGGGTCGCTATGCGGTCACCGCTATGTTGGATCTGGCGCTGCATGTGGATGAGGGGCCGGTCACCTTGGCGGGTATTTCCGAGCGTCAGGGTATTTCGCTGTCCTATCTCGAGCAGTTGTTTACCCGACTGCGCAAACATGGGCTGGTCTTGAGTACGCGTGGACCGGGTGGCGGTTATTCGCTGAGCCGATCCTCCTATGAGATTCCGGTGGCAGCAGTCGTAACGGCAGTGGATGAGAGCGTGGACGCTACGCGGTGCGGTGGGCTCGGAGATTGCCAGGATGGCAGACGCTGTCTGACGCACGATTTGTGGACTGATTTGAGTGATCAGATTTACAGCTTCCTTAACGAGATCACCCTGGGCCAGCTGGTGGACCAGGGGAATGCCAGGCAGGCTGCAGCAGATAATCTTTCCGATGTCAGCGTTGCGCTGGAATCGACTCAAAGGGTAGTGGACCCGGTCTGATCCCTGGTACACCGGCATGACGCTTTATCTGGATTACAACGCCAGTACGCCACTCGATGAACGGGTGTTGAGTGCCATGACAGATTGTTTGGCCGGCATGCCGGGCAACCCTTCCAGCACTCACCGGTTTGGCCGTGTCGTTCGGGCACAGCTCGACAGGGCTCGGGAACAGGTGGCGTCTTTGGTGGGTGTGCATGCCAGCCAGGTAATATTTACCAGTGGCGGCACAGAGGCTAACAACCTTGCGCTGCATGCTGTGACGGCCGGATATGCGCCGACCAGCATTGCGGTCAGTGCCGTTGAACATCCTTCGGTGCTTGAACCGGCTCGGGCTTTGCAGGCGAGTGGTTGGCAACTGAACGAGATTGATGTGGACGGGCAGTGCCGTGTATTGCCCGAGCACCTGAAAGAGATACTGAAGAGCGATACCCGGCTGGTATCGGTGATGGCGGCGAATAACGAGACCGGTGTGATTCAACCGGTGGCACAGCTTGCAGATCTGGCGCGCACGGCCGGCGCAGTCTTTCATACCGATGCGATACAGGCAGCGGGTAAGCTGCCACTGGATTTTGCGGCAAGCGGCGCACAGTTAATGAGCCTGTCGGCGCACAAACTTTACGGTCCAAAAGGTGTAGGTGCGCTGGTTGTCGACAAATCGCTGGAGCTGGTGCCTTTGCAGCTTGGTGGTGGACAGGAATACGGCTTGCGAGCCGGCACCGAGAATATTGCCGCAATTGTCGGTTTTGGCGTCGCGGCTGAGTTGGCTGTTGACGGCCTGCAAAGCCGTGCTGCACAGATGGCTGCCTTGCGTGACCGGGCACAGGCAGGCCTGCAGCGCTATCCGCAGGTGACCGTGTTTGCGGCTACTGCAGAACGATTGCCGAACACATTGCAGCTGGCGGTGGCCGGGCTGGATGGTGAAACATTACTGATGCAGCTGGACAAGGCCGGTATCGCCGTTTCGAGTGGTTCAGCTTGCTCCAGCGGCAAGACAGAGCCGAGTCATGTTCTGATGGCGATGGGCGTGGAGGCCGAGCTGGCTCGCGGTGCCATACGTATCAGTCTGGGGCGGGAAACAACCAACGCCGATATCGATACCCTGCTGGCGGCATTTGCCCAGCAGATGAAGTGGTTAGACAAGGCCAGCCAGGTTTCTGGGTGGTAGTGGTTAAACGCAGGACGAATAAAGCAGGTACATGGGATTATGACTGTAAACACACCGATTTATCTTGATTACTCGGCAACCACGCCGGTAGATCCGCGCGTTGCTGAAAAAATGTGTACTTATCTGACCCCGCAGGGGGAGTTTGGTAATCCGGCATCGCGTTCCCATGTGTTTGGCTGGCATGCTGACGAGGCAGTCGAAGAGGCGCGCGCTAACGTAGCTGCACTGGTAAACGCTGATCCCAGGGAAATCATCTGGACCAGCGGTGCAACGGAATCAGACAATCTGGCTATCAAGGGTGCGGCCCATTTTTATCAGAAACAGGGCAAGCATATCGTTACGCTGAAAACTGAACACAAGGCGGTGCTTGACTCCTGTCGACAATTGGAGCGTGAAGGGTTCGAAGTGACCTACCTCGATCCCGAGCCTACCGGTCTGCTGAATTTGGATAAATTCAAGGCGGCCCTGCGCGACGATACCGTTCTGGTCAGCGTCATGCACGTGAACAACGAAATCGGTGTAATCCAGGATATTGCTGCGATTGGCGAGATTTGCCGTGAACGCAAAATTATCTTCCATGTCGATGCTGCACAGAGTCCCGGTAAAGTTGATATCGACCTGGAGAAGCAGAAAGTCGACCTGATGTCCTTTTCCGCGCACAAGATTTACGGCCCGAAGGGTATCGGTGCCCTGTATGTTCGCCGCAAACCGCGCGTTCGTCTGGAAGCCCAGATGCACGGTGGTGGTCATGAGCGCGGTTTGCGCTCGGGGACCCTGGCGACACACCAGATCGTCGGCATGGGCGAAGCTTTCCGCCTGGCGAAGGAAGAGATGGCGGCCGACAATGAACGCCTCTTGAAACTGCGTAATCGCCTGGTTGATGGATTCAAGGATATTGAAGAAGTTTATATCAATGGTGACCTGGAACAGCGTATTGCGGGTAACCTGAATATCAGTTTCAATTTTGTCGAGGGCGAGAGTCTCATTATGGCGCTCAAGGACCTGGCGGTATCGTCAGGTTCAGCCTGTACCAGTGCCAGTCTGGAACCTTCGTATGTACTGCGTGCGCTGGGCCGCAACGATGAATTGGCACATAGTTCGATTCGGTTCACTATCGGGCGCTTTACCACCGAAGAGGAAATTGATTACACCATCGAGCTGGTCAAGGGCAAGATCGACAAGTTGCGCGACCTGTCGCCGCTGTGGGAAATGTTCAAGGATGGTGTTGATCTCGAAAGTGTCCAGTGGGCGGCTCACTAGGAGGCTGTAAATATGGCGGTTACACTTACTGATGCGGCGGCCAGCCGGGTTAAGACCTTCCTCGACCAGCGTGGCAAAGGCGCAGGTTTGCGTCTCGGCGTGCGCACCTCGGGTTGCTCCGGCATGGCGTACGTTCTGGAATTTGTTGACGAGATTGGTGACGGTGATATGGTCTTCGAGGATCACGGGGTTAAGGTGATTGTGGACCAGAAGAGTCTGGTCTATATCGACGGCACAGAGCTCGATTTTGCCAAGGAAGGGTTGAACGAGGGTTTCAAGTTTAATAATCCTAACGTCAAGGACGCGTGCGGGTGCGGCGAAAGTTTTAATGTTTGACTGCTGACATTGCATGTTGGCTATCAAGCGCGAATGCGATCCCCGCTTTGGCGGGGATGTTTTTTTTCAGGTACACAATGTCTACTACCCTGTCACAAAATCACTTTGAGCTTTTTGCGTTGCCGGAGCATTACCGGCTTGATCGCAAAGATCTGGATGCGCGCTATCGCGAGTTGCAGCGTACAGCACATCCGGACCGGTTTGCGAGTGCAAGTGACCAGGAACGCCGTCTCTCGGTGCAACGAGCTGCGCAAATTAACGAGGCCTTCGAGACTCTAAAGGATCCGTTGAAACGCGGGCAGTACCTTCTTGCGCTGCGTGGCCAAGCGATCGAAGATCAACAGCAGACGCACCAGGATCCCGAATTTCTGATGCAGCAGATTGAGTTACGTGAACAGCTGGCGGAAGTGCGTGTACAGGACGACCCCCTGCGAGTTCTGGATACGCTTTCGCGGCAGATCAGAGACCAGTATCGTGATCTTGAAGCCGCGCTGGGCCAGGCGCTCGACAGTGGTGCTGATATCGAGCAAGCAGTTACACTCGCCCTGCGCATGCAATTTTTTACGCGCCTCAACAATGAGGTGCAGGAACTGGAAGCCGACCTGGAAGACGAGCTCTACTGATGGCCCTGTTACAGATTTCAGAACCCGGTCAAGCAACCGCGCCACACGAGCACCGGCTCGCAGCGGGCATTGACCTTGGAACCACTAATTCGCTGGTCGCCAGTGTGCGCAGCGGAGTGGCAGATACGCTCGCCGATGAAAACGGACTGCATCTTTTGCCATCAGTCGTGCGTTATATGCCGGGCGGCGGCTGTAGCGTTGGAAAAGAAGCCAGTGCCCACGCTGCCAGCGACCCGCTGAATACCATTGTTTCCGTGAAGCGTTTCATGGGGCGTGGCGTCGACGATGTTAAGGGCCTCGGGACCAGGCTGCCCTATGAGTTCGTTGCTGGTGAGTCGGGTATGCCGCTGATCCATACGGCCGCGGGTAATCGCAGTCCTGTGCAGGTATCTGCCGATATCCTGACGGTGCTCAAGCAGCGGGCCGAGACGTCACTGGGCGGTGAGCTGACGGGTGTGGTGATTACCGTGCCAGCCTACTTTGACGATGCCCAGCGTCAGGCCACCAAGGATGCCGGTACCTTGGCCGGGCTCAACGTGTTACGTCTTTTAAATGAGCCTACGGCAGCAGCAGTAGCCTACGGACTGGATCGTGGTACAGACGGTATGATCGCCGTTTACGATCTGGGCGGTGGTACATTTGATATTTCCATCTTGCGCCTCAGCCAGGGAGTTTTCGAAGTGCTCGCTACCGCGGGGGATACGGCCCTCGGCGGTGACGACATGGACAACCTTGTCGCTGCCTGGATCATTGAGCAGGCCGGTATTAACGAGGATATCAGTCACTCTCTGCAGCGTCGGCTTTTGCAGTCGGCCTGTGCCGCGAAGGAAGCGTTGACGAGCTGTGATAAGGTCGATATAGATATCGAGCTGGAGGATGGCAGTCGCTGGCGGGGTGTATTGACCATCGAAATGCTCGATGAGTTGCTTGAACCCTTGATCCGCAAGACTTTGATGCCCTGCAGACGTGTGCTGAGAGATGCTGGTGTCGGTATTGAAGACGTGCACGACCTTGTCATGGTGGGTGGTTCGACGCGTGTGCGCAAGGTGCGCAGCATGGTTGGGGATTTCTTCGAAAAGCCACCGCTCGTGGATATCGACCCCGACAAGGTTGTCGCTATCGGTGCCGCCGTACAGGCCGACATTCTCGCCGGTAACAAACCTGAAGACGAAATGTTGTTGCTGGACGTCATTCCCTTGTCATTGGGCCTCGAGACCATGGGTGGGCTCACTGAAAAAATTATTCCGCGTAACACCACGATTCCGGTTGCACGGGCCCAGGAGTTTACGACTTTCAAGGATGGCCAAACGGCCATGGCGCTCCACGTGGTGCAGGGTGAGCGGGAATTGATTGATGATTGTCGCTCACTGGCCCGTTTCGAATTACGTGACATGCCACCAATGACCGCTGGAGCGGCGCGTATCCGCGTTACTTTCCAGGTCGACGCCGATGGTCTGCTCAGCGTCTCTGCCGAAGAACAAAACAGTGGCGTGAAAGCGCATATCGAAGTGAAGCCATCGTACGGCTTGACGGATAACGAAATTGAAACCATGCTGCGCGCCTCTATGGATCATGCTCAGGGTGACATGGAAGCGCGCCGCTTGCGTGAACAACAGGTCGAAGCCGACCGGGTTCTCGAGGCCTTGCAGGCTGCGTTGAAACAGGATGGCGATAAGTATCTGGATAGCAGTGAACGAAAAGCGATCGATGCTGCAGCCGAAGCGCTGGGCAATGCGCGGGCAGGTGATAACCATCGAGCCATCAAAACAGCCATCGAAAAACTTGAGGCAGTCAGTACGGTTTTTGTTGACCGCCGCATGAATGCCAATATTCACCAGGCCATGGCAGGACATGCCGTGGACGAGTTCAAATAGGTCGAAAGAGTATGCCGCAGATAATTATCCTGCCCCACGAAGAAATCTGCCCGGAAGGAGCAGTCCTGCAAGTCGATCCTGGTACCACGGTTTGCGATGCTGCCCTGGCCGCGGGAATCGATATCGAACATGCCTGCGAGAAATCCTGTGCCTGCACCACCTGCCATGTGTATGTTCGCGAGGGATTTGATTCGCTGGAAGAGTCAGACGAAACCGAAGACGATATGCTCGACAAGGCCTGGGGACTGGAGCCGGATTCACGACTCAGCTGCCAGGCCCGGGTTGCAGACCAGGACCTGGTGGTGGAGATACCCAAGTACACCATTAACATGGTCAGCGAGAACCACTAGAGGATGAGCGTATGGAGCTGAAGTGGACAGATTCACTGGATATCGCCATCGAGCTTGATGAAGCGCATCCGGATATTGACCCTACCCAGATACGTTTTACCGACCTGCGCGATTGGGTTATGGCGCTGGAAGCATTTAACGACGATCCCGAACACTGCGGGGAAAAGATTCTCGAAGCCATTCAGTTGGCCTGGATCGAGGAGCGGGAGTAGCCGTCACACGTTCGTAATGACTCGCGTTTAGTCTTGTCAGGACTAAAAAAGCCGGGCGAACCTAATGTCGAAGCTGGCGGTTACAGGCCAGCAGGCTGTAAATGCGCAGCTTGTGTGGTTACAGGAAGAAATAGCGGTTCTGGAGCGGCGTCTGGACGCTATGGGGCTGGACGGCGATTGGGCTTACGAACGTGCTATCAGCAAGGTATATATCAACCTGGTGGCCAGTAGAAAACAACAGTTGGCTGCTCTCGCGTTACCAGCTGGCAACTAACCCCATTCAAAGTGGTAAGTGTCTTTCAGCCACCCGCTGCGGGTTAATCACGGCGCCGCTGTGGCCAGCGTGAAACCCGGTTGATCTCGATGTGCATGAGTACTGCAAGGCCCAAATCCGGTAGAGCGCCAGGTTCATCAGTCTCCGCCACTCGCTGACCTTGTGCGTCCGATGGCGGGAGCGCGTAGTGCCGCTCCGTGGTTTCATAGCTGTTGTATTCAATAATTACAGTAACTTATCGATGATTCCTGGCAAATCCTGAAATATTATTCCGGCGCCGGTCCATACAGGCGCGCCAATAATCAAAATTGCCTGGGTTGTGTCTGAGAAGGTACACTACGCAATTGAATTTGATTGGCTAAACTACAGATTTTTAGGAGATTTAGCCTTCACTTCCGGTCCGCCATAGCACCGCTGGGCTTGGGAGCAACAGGATACTTCAGAGTGCACATTCAGCCGCAACAGAACTTGCTTGACCTTGATCGGCCCGCGCTGGCCGATTGGTTTGTTACGCGTGGCGAAAAACCCTTTCGCGCCCAGCAGGTTCTGAAATGGATTCATCAGCAGGGGGTCGATGATTTTGACCTCATGACCAACCTTAGCAAGTCCCTGCGGGAGGCGCTCAAGGCGGAGGCCTGCATTGAGGGGCCGGTGGTCGCAGCAGATCAGCGCGCGTCAGACGGCACGCGCAAATGGTTGTTCGAACTGGCTGACGGGAATCGCATTGAAAGTGTTTACATTCCGGAATCGGAACGTGCCACCCTGTGTATTTCGTCACAGGTTGGTTGTGCCCTGAATTGCAGCTTTTGTTCGACTGCACAGCAGGGCTTCAATCGCAATTTGACGACTGGAGAAATCATCAGTCAGTTGTGGATGGCCAGTCGGTTACTGGCTGCTGACAACGAACCGGCAATCTCCAACGTAGTCTTTATGGGCATGGGCGAGCCGCTGCTGAATTTCGATAATGTACTTGCTGCCATTCATTTGATGCAGGATGACTTTGCCTATGCCCTGTCGAAGCGCCGTGTCACGCTGAGTACTGCTGGCGTGGTTCCGGGCCTTGAACGGCTTGCTGAAGTCACTGATATCAGTCTCGCACTGTCACTGCACGCACCTGATAACCAGTTGCGCGAGAAGCTGGTGCCGTTGAACAGGAAATATCAGATCGATGAGGTCCTGCAGGCGTGCAAGACATACGTCGGTGAAGGCCGTCGGCGCGTCACCATTGAATATGTCATGCTCGACGGTGTCAATGACAGTGATCAACAGGCGCATGCGCTTGCCAAATTGCTCCGGAACGTGCCGTCGAAGGTTAATTTGATTCCCTTTAACCCGTTTCCTAAAACCCGCTATCGCCGTAGCAGTACAGCCCGCATTGACCGCTTTCGGGATATCTTGCATCACGCCGGCATAGTAACAATCACACGTCGTACACGCGGTGATGATATCGACGCAGCCTGTGGTCAACTGGCTGGTGATTTTGAAGATCGCACCCGGCGCAGGGAGCGAATGGCCATACATGTTACTGGAGGCGGAACTTGATACGTAATCTCATTGCAGGAATTCTGCTGTTGTTGATGCTCGGTGCTTGTTCATCGAAACCGACTAAATCAGATGCTGAATTTAAGGGTGATCCGGCAGAAATCAATGCTCAGCTGGGCATCGAATACATGCGCCAAGGTATGTATGAGGCCGCGTCGGAGAAACTTAACAAGGCGGTCAAGCAGAACCCGGAACTGCAGCTGGCCCAGGTGTCATTGGCTATCCTCAATGAAAAACTTGGTGAAGATAACGAGGCAGGAAAACATTACCGCAAGGCGTACGGCATTAACCGCAAGGATCCGGTTACTTTGAACGCTTATGGTCAATTCCTGTGCCGCAAGGGTGAACTGGAAAAGGCCGACCAGATGTTTGTCGTTGCGGCCAGCGATCCGCTGTATAAATATCCGGAATTGATTTTTACCAATGCGGGTATCTGTGCCATGGACCGGCCAGACGTCGTCCTGGCAGATACTTATTTCCGCAAGGCATTGCAGCGTAATCCAAGTTATCCACCGGCATTGCGTGAGATGGTGCGCAGCAGTTTTGCCCAGCAGAAGTACCTGGCAACACGTGCATACCTGCAGCGCCTGCAGGGCGTCGCTACGTTGAGTCCGGAGTTTCTCTGGATTGGCGTGCAAACCGAGTCTGCCTTGCAGGACCTTAATGCTGTGTCGAGCTATTCAATGGTGTTGAAAAACCAGCATCCGGAGGCCAGTGAAACCCAGGCGCTGATCGAGTGGGAGAGTAAACTGGGTGACCATTGAGTTTAGCGACGATGCAGAGTCCCCGGCAGTATCTGGATTGGCGGCTGTTGGTAATCGTCTGTCCGCTGCCCGCCGGGAACAGCAGCGTGAAGTAGCTGCCGTGGCAACAGCGCTGCATTTGCGTTCCGAGGTTGTCGAGGCGCTTGAGGGTGGCGATGAGTCGGGTTTGCCGGCGCTGACTTTTGTGCGTGGTTATATCAAGGCCTATGCGCGACTACTGGGCCTTGATGAGCAAGAGGTACTGGCAGCATTGCCGGCTGATGAAGGTTACCGTGCCCAGCCTTTAAAGGCGGTCGGGATGCGTCGCAAGCGGACTCTGCGTTTGCCGCTGGGAAAGTGGTTTTTCTGGCTGGCGCTTATTGCCCTGGTGCTTGCCCTCTTAACATACGGTGTGCCGCTCGTTGAGCGTCTGATGGATAAGGTTGACCAGCCGGAAGAAGGCGGTAGTAGCCTGGTCTTACCGCTTGACGCGCCGACATCAGATTCCGGTGCTGCGCAGCTCCCGGCGTTTTCGAGTCGCCCCGAAACCGCGGAGTTGCCGGAAAGCAAACCATCGGAGGGTGTGAACGAAGAGCCGACTGAGGAATCCGTGCAAGAACCTGTCTCGTCCGGCATCGGTGTGACAGGGAGCGAACCGCTCCCTGTGCCCGAAACAGCTGTCACCGGACCGGCCGAAATCAATATGCGATTCAGCGAGGACAGCTGGGTGGAAATGGAGAGCCATGGTCGAAAACTGGTAGTCGGCACCCAGAGGGCTGGCAGTCAACGCACAGTGCGCGCTGAACCGCCTATACAAATACTGCTGGGCAATGCGCCAGGAGTTGAAATCGTCTATCGCGGCGAAGTTGTAGATCTGCAATCTTTCCAGCGTGGAAAAGTCGCGCGACTGGTGCTGGACGACTGAACGATGTCTAGTACCTTGCAAGCCATACGCGGTATGAATGATATATTGCCGGCGCAGTCTCCCGCCTGGCAATACTTTGAAGACACGGTTCGCAGCGTGCTGGATACATACGGATTTCAGGAAATCCGTATGCCGATTGTCGAAAAAACAGAATTGTTTAAACGTTCGATTGGCGAAGTAACGGATATCGTCGAAAAGGAAATGTATACCTTCGACGACCGTAATGGTGACAGTCTGACGCTGCGGCCGGAAGGTACCGCTGGCTGTGTGCGTGCATGCATTCAGCATGGCCTGACGCACAACCAGGTACAGCGTCTATGGTATAGCGGCCCTATGTTCAGGCATGAGCGACCACAGAAAGGGCGTTATCGGCAGTTTCACCAGATTGGCATTGAAGTGTTTGGGCTCGATGGCCCTGATGTCGATGCAGAACTGCTGATGTTGACGGCGCGTCTGTGGCAGCGGTTAGGTTTGCAGCAGGTGAGCTTGCAGCTGAATTCACTGGGCACCAGTGCAGATCGGACAAAATTTCGTGAAGCGCTCGTCAGTTATTTGCAGCAGCATCGGGAGCAACTCGACGAAGACAGTAAACGTCGTCTGGAGAGTAACCCCTTGAGGATTCTCGACAGCAAGAGTCCGCAGACGCAGTCCCTGCTGGAAGAGGCGCCGAGGCTTTCAGAATACATCGATGCCGAATCGCAAGCCCATTTTGAGCAGCTTTGCAGCTTGCTGGATGCCGCGCGGATACCGTATACGGTCAATCCGCGCCTGGTGCGCGGTCTGGACTATTATGGGCGCACGGTATTTGAGTGGGTAACCGATCAGCTGGGTGCTCAGGGTACAGTATGTGCCGGTGGCCGTTACGATGTGCTGGTTGAGCAACTGGGCGGGCGTGCAACGCCGGCAGTCGGTTTTGCCATGGGTATCGAGCGGCTGATTGCATTGCTTGAGAGTCAGCATGTGAGCCTGCCGGACAAGGCGCCACATGTGTATATCGTCGCCGTCGGCGAGCAGGCGCAACGCCACGGTTTGCTGCTGTCGGAACAGCTCAGGGACAGTGTGCCGAGCTTGCGTATTATGACGCATTGCGGCGGTGGCAGTTTCAAGAGCCAGTTTAAAAAAGCTGATCGCAGTGGTGCGCATTTTGCGTTGGTGCTGGGTGATGAAGAACTGGAACAGGGTCGTGCAGGGCTAAAGGCGCTGCGCGAACAAAAAGATCAGGAGACGGTCGAATTTACAGCGTTGTCAGACCGGCTTGCAGAAATCATTCACGGGTAGATAATCAGGAGATGTTCCGATGGACGTACATGCGTCGGAGAAAGAACAGGTAGAGGCACTCAGAAAGTGGTGGAAGGAGAACGGTAGCTCGGTTATTACCGGAATCCTTCTGGGACTATCGGTATTGCTTGGAGGCAAAGCCTGGTTTGGTTACCAGGAAAGCCAGAATCTGAGTGCATCCAATACGTATGCGCAAATGATGGCTGTGTCAGCTGTCGGTGATAAAGAACAGGTTAAGGCGCATGCCAATGTTTTGATTACCGAGTTTACATCTTCAGTTTATGCACCTTTGGCAGCCATGTTATTGGCGAAGCAGGCGGTAGAGAATGACGAATTTTCAGCAGCCCGGGCGCAGCTGGAGTGGGCACTTGATATGGCCTCGACGCCTGCAGTGGAACACACCGCGCGTACCCGTCTTGTCAGGGTTATGATCGATCAGGCCCAGTATGCCCAGGCTGAGCTCATACTGGATTCTGTTCAGGACCCGGGCGCATATCAGTTTGTGTACAGTGAGCTCAGAGGTGATCTCGCCGTTGCACAAGGTGAGCTGGAGAAGGCGGCCAAGGCGTACAAGGCCGCCTTAGCCGAAACACCTGCGCAGGTGCCGAATGTTTCGCTGTTAACTGCCAAATTTGAAAGCGTCAGTGCTGCTGGTGAAGCGGAATAATGAAACCTGTTGTACTCATGCTGTTGATGGTCGCAGGACTGCTCAGTGGCTGTTCCTGGTTTGGTGACGAGGACAATTCCGAGCCACCGGCAGAACTGGAGTCATTTGAGCGGCAAGTGGACCTGAAAAAGATCTGGAGCCGCAGCACTGGTAACGGTACTGATGAACAGTTCATCAAGCTCGTGCCGACAGTGGCTGGCGAGCGTGTTTATGTCGCCGATCGTAAAGGCATGGTTTCTGCTGTTGAGATCGAAACAGGCAAGGTGGTCTGGCGGACGAAGACGGATATCGCCATTTCTGCCGGTACCGGTGTCGGTGAAGGCCTGGCATTGGTGGGTAGCAGTGAGGGTGATCTGGTCGCGCTTGATGCCGAAAGCGGCGAAATACTCTGGCGCACGGAGGTTTCGAGCGAAGTGCTTTCAGTGCCCCAGGTGTATGAGGGGGTTGTTATCGTACAAACGGTGGACGGCAACCTCGCTGGTCTGGATGCTGGCAGTGGTGAGGTTCTTTGGATTCACGACCGTTCAGTGCCGGTATTGACATTGCGTGGTACCAGTACGCCTCTGGTAGCAGATGGTGTTGTGCTGGCGGGTTTTGCCAACGGCAAAATGACAGCTCTGGAGACAGGGTCCGGGCGAGAAATCTGGGAAGCCGCAGTAGCGATTCCGCACGGGCGGACCGAATTGCAACGCATCGTCGACCTGGATGCCAACCCTGTGGTGCGCCAGGGTGTGCTTTATGTCACCAGTTATCAGGGACGTTTGGTAGCCATCAGCTTGCAGGATGGGCGTGTTCTCTGGAATCGTGACATGTCCTCCTATGCGGGGCTTGATGTGGATAGTCGCCATGTCTATGTCAGCGATTCTGACAGTGAAGTGTGGGCGCTCGATCGGCTTAGTGGCGGCTCTTTATGGAAACAGGGCGCCTTGCGCCAGCGTGCGCTTACCGGCCCGGCGATTATTGGTGATTATGTCGGTGTGGGAGATTTCGAAGGCTATTTGCATTTATTGTCTCGCCTCGACGGTTCGATTGCGGGACGTGTACGTGTCGACAGCGACGGTATCTCGGCCACTCCCATAGCTGTTTTCGGCGACCGACTGCTGGTGCTGGGGGCTGGCGGTACGCTGGCGCTTTATCAACTGGAGCCAGCCTAGGTCAGGCCCTGTGCTGTCGTCATGCTTCCTGTCATCGCCATAATCGGTCGGCCCAATGTCGGCAAATCCACACTGTTTAACCAGCTTACACGCAGCCGCGATGCGCTGGTGGCTGATTTCCCCGGGCTGACCCGCGACCGCCAGTATGGCAATGGCAAGGTTGGCGAAAGGCCATATCTTGTAGTCGATACTGGTGGCCTGGTAGGCGATGAGTATGGCCTGGATGGTCTGATGGCAGACCAGGTGTGGGTAGCGGTTGAGGAGGCCGACGTTGTGTTGTTTTTACTCGACGCACGTGACGGCATCAATCTGAGCGATGAGCAGATTGCCAACCGTTTGCGGCGCAGCGGCAAAACGGCGCATCTGGTTTTAAATAAAACCGATGGCCAGGATATCACTGCAGTAACTGCCGATGCCTACTCGCTGGGGCTTGGGGAGCCTGCCATGATAGCCGCTGCACACGGCCGCGGTGTTAGCGGGTTGATGGACCGTGTCCTGGCTGACTTGCCCGCCGTTCAGGACGCAGATGAAGCGCCTGACCCGGAGGCAGACGGTATTCGTATTGCGGTAGTGGGGCGGCCAAATGTCGGAAAATCGACACTTACCAATCGCATGCTTGGTGAGGAACGGGTTCTGGCTTTCGATCAACCCGGTACTACCCGTGACAGTATTTATATCCCGCTCGAGCGCGATGGTAACCGATATACGCTTATCGATACCGCGGGAGTCCGACGCCGTAGCAAAGTCAGCGAAGCGATCGAGAAATTCAGTGTTATAAAGACCTTGCAGGCGATCAATGATGCCAATGTGGTCATATTGGTACTGGATGCACACAGCGAGGTGTCGGAGCAGGACGCAACGCTGGCCGGACACGTTGTTGAAAGCGGGACTGCGCTGGTGCTTGCGATTAACAAATGGGATGGTCTGGATGATGATCAGCGCCAGTGGTTTCGTGACCAGCTGGACCGTCGCCTGCCATTCCTGGGCTTTGCCGAGCGCTATTTTATTTCTGCGCTGCATGGCAGCGGTGTGGGGAACTTGTTCGCGGCAGTCCATGACGCTTACCGGGCAGCGGTTATCAAGGTGGCAACCCCGGAACTGACGCGTCTACTGGAACGTGCCGTTCATGAGCATCAGCCGCCACTGGTTCGTGGGCGGCGTATCAAGCTACGCTACGCTCACCAGGGCGGGCAGAATCCGCCAGTGATTGTGATTCATGGTAACCAGACCGACCGCGTTCCGCCGACGTATAAACGTTACCTGAACAACTATTATCGTAATGCCTTGCACCTTGTCGGAACTCCCATACGTCTTGAATTCAGGACAGGTGAAAATCCCTATCAGGGAAAACGTAATAAACTGACTCCTCGACAGCAGAGGAGCCGAAAACGTATGATCCAGCATGTCAAAAAAAAATAGGGCGTTGAGTTAATAGAATAAGGCCATGGCATCACTGCATAAAATACCTGTGTGTATAGTTTTGCTGGCACTGATTGTCAGCGGCTGTGCAACACGCTCGCCTTACGAGGAAGTCAGCGATCCGCTAGAGCCGGTCAATCGAGTTGTTTACAAGTTTAACGACACGTTTGACCGTCTGATTCTCAAGCCGGTTGCCGAGGGCTATGAGAAAGTGGTGCCGGATATGGCGCGTACCGGTGTTCGTAATTTTTACAATAATTTGTTTGAGCCCATCACCATCGTCAATGCTGTTCTGCAGGCCAAGGGGGGGCAGGCAGCGGCTGATACTATGCGTTTTGGCTTCAATACCGTTTTCGGTATTTTCGGGCTGATCGACGTATCCACGGGTTGGGGGCTTGAACACCACAAGGAAGATTTTGGTCAGACATTTGCGGTTTGGGGTTTTGGCGAGGGCTGGTACATTGTTCTGCCGGTGCTCGGACCTAGTAATGTACGTGATACTGTTGGCTTGATTCCTGAACTGAAGATGGATCCTATTCGGTACCTTTTTGATGACAACACGGTTCGTTACGCGGCCTACGGATTGTTCTTTGTCAGTGAGCGCGCCGATTTGCTGACCGCAACTGAAGTGCTTGACGCAGCATCACTGGATCCTTATCTACAGGTCAGGGAAGCTTACCGACAAAAGCGCTGGAGTCAGATTCACGACGGCAATCCGCCGGAACCGGATTTCTTTGACGCAGAGCTATTCGAGAAGTAGTTATGTCTAAAGGTGGTGAGCATCAGCCTGCCTTTATGAGCGCTAATACCGATGTGTTTTCGAGTTACCTGCGCGATCATGGCCAAACATGGCTACTCGTTGGCCAGCGCGATGATCAGCATGCGCATCTGCGGTTCACTGGTCCGTTTCAAGGCAAAATGGTGGTATGGGACTGCGAGTTCGTTACCCTGGCCGCAGCTCGGGCGCAGCGTAACTTTATTGACATCGGTTCGCCGGAGGCATCAGGCATACCCTTGCGTGTCGGCCTGTCGATAGCGCGTATTGATACACCGGCCATTGATAAAATGATAATCATGATCCGCCACTACAAGCGTTTGCGAGCTGGTCTGCATGAATACGGTGAGACCAGGGGTTGAATCAGTCGCGCACGGTAACACCACAGCGTTCCAGATAGACGAGTACCAGTTCGCGATGACTTTGTGCGCACTGATTCAGCAGTTCCAGAAAAATCTTCCTGTGAATGATGACTGGTTGGTTACCCGGAACCGGTGATGCACCGGTTCGGGATGGCAGTTCATGCTGGCTACTGGTGTTGTCATTCAGAAGGGCTGGCAGACTTGTTTCCAGTGCCGAGGAAATCCGCTCAATATTATCCAGGCCTATGTTGTGCTCGGCACGCTCGACAGCACCGATATAGCTGCGGTTAAGCCCGCTGAGTTCGGCCAGAACTTCCTGGGACCAGCCGCGATTGGTGCGTAGCAAGCGGACCTGCCGTGCCAGATGCTTCCTTGCATTTATCTTCATGGGTAGACATTAAAAAGCACTCTGGTAATTGCGTCGACAGACTATAAGTAGCAAGTTGCCGTATATACATCGCAATCTGTGGCTGATGTGCGAGTCTGGTAGCGGCTGGGCGTCTCACGAATACGGTAGGAATGGCTGTTTGTTTGCAGCAGGGAGCAGAGAGTGACACCCAATGCGCCTGCCAGCCGATCCAGGTTGTCGAGACTGATATTGCGTTCGCCGCGCTCAACAGCGCCGATGTAAGTCCGGTGCAGACCGCAATGTTCCGCCAGGGCTTCCTGGCTCCAGCCTTGCTGCTGGCGGAGATGCCGGAGGTTGGCAGATAGTACCGCCCGACTAACGGTTTTCAATCGTGTTTGCCTTGATCGGGAGGCGCTTCGTCGAGAAACAACATGGGATCAACGCGTGCGTCGTTCAGGCTGACACCCCAGTGCAGATGTGGACCGGTAACGCGACCGGTTTTTCCTACTGCGCCGATTATCTCGCCGACGACAACCTTCTGGCCTGGTTTAACATCGACTCGGGACATGTGGCAATACATGGTGACCAGTCCCTGACCGTGATCGATAAAAACCGTGTTGCCATTAAAAAAGTAATCGCCGGTGTCGCTGATGTGCCCTCCGGCGGGGGCCCTGATGGGGGTGCCTTCCGGTGCTGCCAGATCAAGGCCACTGTGGGGTTTGCGCGGCTGCTCGTTGAAGTACCGCCTTAAACCAAACGGACTACTGACAGGACCATTGACCGGCAGTTGAAAGCGCAGACTGTCCGGCGTTCTTGCAGCATGATTGGCAAGTGCTTTTCTGATCAGTTGCTGCTCCTTGCTGATACGCTGCATATCACGTTTTTCCGGGTTAACCTTGCGTTTGTTCTTTATGGTGATGTGTTGGGTTTCGTACTGCTTGTCAGTTACCCGGAAGGCTTGTTTTCGAAGTGTGCCCGTATCTGTATCCCTGATTTCAAGTGTGTGCTCGCCGGGCCTGGCTGACAGTGACAGGCCAACGACAGCGATTTGACTATCGCCATCTTCGACTACCATGACTGGCTTGCCATTCAACGTGACGCTGCTGGTATTGCCGCTTGCTGGCAGTGTGATCAGAGCGACGCCACCCGGCACGGCGGCAGCATCCGGCAGACGGGCAGCCTGACTCGTCGACAGCAGACTGGCGCCCAACAGGTACGAGAGAAGAGTTGTAGTGGTTTTCATGCGTCCTTTGTTTCCTCTACCCGGCTGATGATGCTTCCTTTGGCAAGCCGGGTTTCCAGTGTATCACCGGCGCGTGCCTGCGAGGCGCTATGTAGCAGTATTCCCTCTGGCTGTTTCAGCGTAATCGAGTATCCGCGTTGCAGTGTCGCCAGAGGGCTGATGCTGTCGAGCGCGCGCGACAGTATGGCAAGCTTTTCCCGATGTTCGGATAACTGTATATGTATACAGTATTTAAGGCGCTGTGCCAACTGCATGGTGCTTGCCTCCAGACGCTGCAGCTGCTGTTGCGGACTTTGTTGTTTCAACCGGGCGCGTAATGTCGAACAGTGTGCCAGCCATTGGGCATGTCGGTGAGGCCAGGCACGTGACAGGCGCAGTGACAGGTCATCAAGACGCTGCGACTGTTGTTGCAGTCGTCGTCCCGGATGGCATTGCAGCGTGCGGCGCTGCAGCCAGTTAAGACGTTCGTTGTTTTGCTGTAATTTCTGCCGTATCTGACTGGTCAGGCGTTGCTGAAGTTGTTCCAGTCGTGCCAGCCACTCTGCCTGGTCAGGGCTGAGCAGCTCGGCTGCTGCCGACGGTGTCGCGGCGCGCTGATCGGCGGCAAAGTCACTGATCACGACATCGATTTCGTGCCCCACAGCGGACACCAATGGTATGCGGCAGGCATACACGGCACGGGCCACGACTTCTTCATTAAAGGGCCAAAGGTCTTCAAGTGAGCCACCGCCGCGCGTCAGTAACAGGACGTCACACTCCTGCCTTCGCTGAGCCGTTTCCAGTGCGGCAACAATCAATGCAGGTGCCGATTCGCCCTGCACCAGGGTGGGATAGATAATGATCGGGATACCCGGGAAACGACGTTTCAGCACAGCCAGTACGTCGCGAACTGCGGCGCCGCCAGGAGAAGTGATGACACCGATGCATGACGGCAAAACGGGTAATGGCTGCTTGTGCTCAGGGTCGAACAGGCCAGCGTCGAAGAGGCGTTGTTTGAGGGCCTCGAAGGCACGTCGCAGGGCGCCATCGCCGGCTTCCTCCATGTGGTTCACAATCAGCTGGAAATTGCCCCGGGCCTCGTACAGGCTGACTTCTGCGCGAATCAGTACCTGAGTGCCATTCTCTGGTTTGAACCCCAGGCGGGTGGCGACGTTGCGGAACAATGCGCAGCTGACCTGGGCACGTGCGTCCTTGAGGCTGAAGTAGAGGTGTCCTGAGGGTGGCCGGGCGAGGTTGGATATTTCGCCTTCTACCCAGATTCGGGCAAAACCGGTCTCCAGCAGTTCCCGGACTGCCCGGTTAAGCTGCCAAACGCTGTAGATTTCGCGTTGTGAGTCTTGAGTGGTGTCTGTTGGCATAGGCGATGGCTATTGTCTGCATGCGGCACCGGTATCGGTGGCCCTGATCTGCGTCAACGATACCATTTCCGAAGTTCATTTTGGCTTTGTAAATTGACCTGCCGTCCGGGCCACTGTCATAAGTTGCCGGGCAAGTGCGGGGAATCAGGGCCCAGCAGTGTTTATGTTGCTCTTATCTCAAAAATAAAAGGTTTTTTCTGTGCGGACAGGCGGATAAGTCCAAGTCGCGGTTTACCGGCAGGGCCTCAAAACCTATAATGGTCAGTTAATTCCCGGCCCGATCACGGTGTACCGCATGCTGCGTATTTCTGAACAATCCCTTACTTTTGACGATGTTTTATTGCTGCCGAACCATTCAACGGTCGTGCCCAAGGATGTCGACCTCTCGACCCGGCTGACGCGCGAGATCGGTCTTAATATCCCGCTGCTGTCAGCGGCGATGGATACAGTGACCGAAGCCCGACTGGCGATAGCAGTCGCGCAGGAAGGCGGCATTGGAATCATTCATAAGAACATGACTGTCGAGCAGCAGGCCGAGCAGGTGCTGCGGGTGAAAAAATATGAGAGTGGGGTGATCAAGGATCCCATTACTGTCTCCCCTGACACTTCTATCAGTGCGGTACTGGATCTGACCCGGCGGCATAATATTTCCGGTGTGCCGGTAGTCGATGGCGAAGAGCTGGTCGGCATCATTACCAATCGTGATACGCGTTTCGAGACCCGGTTTGACGAACCTGTATCCGCCATTATGACGGGTAAGGACAAGCTGGTGACCGTACAGGAGGGTGCCGAGCGGGAAGAAGTGATTCAGTTGTTGCACCAGCACCGGATCGAGAAAGTACTGGTTGTCGGTAGCGGTTTCGAGTTGCGTGGCTTGATTACTGTGAAAGATATTCAGAAAGCCAGTGACAAGCCCAATGCGTGCAAGGATGATCAGGGCCGTCTGCGTGTCGGTGCGGCTGTAGGTGTCGGTGCCGGTACTGACGAGCGTGTTGATGCGCTGGTCAAGGCAGGTGTCGATGTAGTGGTCGTTGACACGGCGCATGGTCACTCCGAAGGTGTGCTCCAACGGGTGCGCTGGGTGAAAACACATTATCCGGATCTGCAGGTCATCGGTGGCAATATTGCAACCGCTGCGGCCGCACGCGCTCTGGTTGATGCCGGGGCGGATGCCGTCAAGGTAGGTATCGGTCCAGGTTCCATCTGTACCACGCGCATCATTGCCGGTGTGGGCGTGCCGCAGGTCAGCGCAGTTGCCAATGTCGCGCATGAACTGAAAGATTGTGGCGTACCGCTGATCGCTGATGGTGGTATTCGCTATTCCGGCGATATGGCCAAAGCTGTTGTTGCCGGCGCCTACGCAATCATGGTGGGCAGCATGTTTGCCGGTACCGAAGAGGCACCGGGCGAGGTTGAACTGTACAAGGGGCGTTCCTACAAGTCCTATCGTGGGATGGGATCACTGGGCGCCATGGCGACTCAGCAAGGGTCCAGTGACCGCTATTTCCAGGAAGGCAGCGCAGCCGACAAGCTTGTGCCGGAAGGCATCGAGGGCCGTGTGCCTTACAAGGGTAATTTACAGCCGGTTATTCACCAGCTAATGGGTGGTTTGCGTTCGAGCATGGGCTACACCGGTTGCGCCACTATTGAAGAGATGCGTACCCGCCCCGAGTTTGTGCGCGTGACCAATGCCGGTATGGCGGAAAGCCACGTTCATGATGTCACTATCACCAAGGAAGCGCCGAACTACCGCTCCTGATTCAGCCCAACGGATAAACTGCCACGTGTCTGCAACAGATATTCACGCTCATCGCGTACTGATTCTTGATTTCGGTTCGCAGTACACACAATTGATCGCGCGCCGCGTGCGTGAAACCGGTGTGTATTGTGAAATTCATCCCTGGGATATGAGTGATAAAGACCTGCAGGTCTATCATCCCAAGGGTGTGATTCTCTCCGGTGGGCCGGAAACGGTGACTGGTGGTGATGCGCCATCAGCGCCAGCCAGCGTTTTCGAACTTGGTGTGCCGGTACTGGGTATCTGCTATGGCATGCAGACCATGGCCGCCCAGCTGGGTGGTAAAGTGGAGAATGCCGACCATCACGAATACGGTTATGCACAAGTGCGCGCGCGTGGCCACAGTCGCTTGTTGAAGGATATTGAAGACCATACCAGCGATGAAGGCTATGGCTTGCTCGATGTCTGGATGAGTCATGGTGATCGCGTTGTCGATCTGCCGAATGGCTTCAAATTGATGGCCAGCACCGATGCCGCACCAATCGCGGGTATTGCTGATGATGAGCGCGGCTTTTACGGTGTTCAGTTTCACCCGGAAGTCACTCATACCCATCAGGGTGAACGCATCCTGCAACGCTTTATTGTCGATATTTGCGGCTGCGAGTCGTTGTGGACGGCTGGCAATATTGTTGATGAGAGTATTCAGCAGATTCGTAGTCAGGTGGGAAACGAGGAAGTCCTGCTAGGCCTGTCCGGTGGTGTGGATTCGTCAGTTGTTGCGGCGCTGCTGCACAAGGCTATCGGTGACCAGTTGACCTGCGTATTTGTTGATAACGGTTTACTGCGTCATCAGGAAGGCGATCAGGTGATGGCCACCTTTGCCGAGCACATGGGTGTTCGCGTGATTCGAGTGGATGCCGAACAGCGTTTCCTCGATGCGCTGGGTGACGAAGCGGACCCGGAGAAAAAACGCAAAATTATCGGCAACCTGTTTGTCGAAGTCTTCGAGGAAGAGGCAGACAAGCTGGCCAATGCGAAATGGTTGGCGCAGGGAACCATCTACCCGGATGTTATTGAATCTGCTGGCGCAAAGACCGGCAAGGCACACCTGATCAAATCGCACCATAATGTCGGCGGCCTGCCGGAACACATGAAGCTGAAATTGCTAGAACCATTACGTGAACTATTCAAGGATGAAGTCCGCAAGCTGGGTGTTGAGCTGGGATTGCCTTATGACATGGTTTACCGACATCCTTTCCCGGGGCCGGGGCTGGGTGTGCGCATTCTCGGTCAGGTAAAAAAAGAATATGCCGATTTGCTGCGCCTGGCGGATCACATATTTATTGAAGAGTTGCGCAAGCAGGATTTGTATGACAAAACCAGCCAGGCATTTGCTGTCTTCCTGCCTGTGAAGTCTGTGGGTGTCACCGGTGACGGACGGCGTTACGATTATGTCGTGGCGTTGCGGGCCGTGGAAACCATCGACTTCATGACAGCACGCTGGGCTCATCTTCCCTATGAGTTTCTTGATCACGTATCGCGGCGCATCATCAATGAAATCTCCGGCATTTCCCGCGTTACCTACGATATATCCGGCAAGCCACCCGCCACTATAGAGTGGGAATGATAGACAACGAGCGCGACAGTCACTGGATGCAGCATGCGCTACATCTGGCAGAGCAGGCAGCTCAACAGGATGAAGTCCCGGTGGGAGCTGTGGTTGTCCTGGATGAAGAGGCCGTCGGCGAAGGCTGGAATCAACCGATATCAAGTTGTGATCCAACGGCACATGCTGAAATCATCGCGCTGCGTGATGCAGCGCAGCGCATCGGCAATTACCGCCTGACCGGTGCCACTCTTTATGTGACGCTTGAGCCTTGTCTGATGTGTGCGGGAGCGATGATACATGCACGTATCGAGCGACTGGTTTTCGGTGCTTCGGATCCGAAGCGTGGGGCTGTCAACAGTACCACGCATGCCTTTGAAACCCAGGGACTGAATCACCGCGTCACTTTTACCGGTGGGGTGATGGCGTCAGCCTGTGCCGGGCGCCTGCATGATTTCTTTCGCGCGCGCCGGAGTTGATTAATGGGAATATCCATTGGGTACCGTGCGTCTACAGGAAGCATCTATAAGGAGTTGGGCATGCGTCTGTTTTTTCTTGTTCCGGTTTTATTCGCTTCACTGGCGGTTGCGGGTGGGTCTGAATATCCGCCTGTGAGTGTGCCGATGAAGTTGCAACAGGTATCTCCACACGTTTATTTTGTACAAGGTCAGGCCGGGGTGGCCACGGATAACGAAGGTTTTATTTCCAATGCCGGCGTTGTAGTTACCGGCGAGGGTATTGTCGTAATTGACTCCCTGGGAACTCCTTCACTTGCGCATACCCTGCTTGGCGAGATTCGTGCAATCAGCGATAAGCCGGTTGTGAGGGTGATCGTCACCCATTACCACGCTGATCATGTATATGGCTTGCAGGTATTCGAAGAACAAGGTGCAGAAGTCTGGGCGCCGGCGGGTGCTGAAAAGTATCTGCGCTCGCCAAACGCAGCAGAGCGACTGGATGAGCGGCGTCTGTCGCTGGATCCCTGGGTGAATGACGCAACGCATCTGGTGGAACCCGACCACTACGTAGAGAAGCAGGAAGTCTTTACGGTTGGCGATGTACAGTTCACGGTATCGCCGGTAGGTGCTGCACACTCAGACGGTGACCTGACAGTGTATGTTGAGCCGGACAGGGTATTGTTCTCCGGCGATATAATTTTTGAAGGGCGCGTGCCGTTTATGGGGGACGCCAACTCCGGGCACTGGCTGGAAGTTCTGCAGCGCATGGAGAATCAGCAGCTGGCCGCTCTGGTTCCGGGTCACGGTGCAGCAGCCAGCGAGCCTAACCAGCCAATTAGCACCATGCGCAGTTATCTTGCCTATCTGCGCAGCACTATGGGGGCTGCCGTTGAGGAATTTGTGCCGTTTGACGAGGCCTATGCAGATGCTGACTGGTCAGCATTTGAAAACCTGCCCGCATTTGCCGAGGCGAATCGGCGCAATGCATACCAGGTCTACCTGTCTATGGAGGCTGAATCGCTGGCGCAATAAATATGTCTGGCAGTAATGTCCGGGGTGCTTTATCCGGTGTTTCTCATGCCACTGGCTATTGCACTGATCGAGCGCAACAGGGGCTCCAGCCAGGCATCCAGTTCAGCATCGTCCAGGCTGGCATTGCGGGTACGGTTTAGCAGGGTTATCTGAATATGGTTGAGCGGATCCAGGTAGGGGTCACGCCGGCTCAGTGACAGGGCGAGTGTCGGTGTTTCCGCCAGCAGGCAGGAAATACCGGCTACTTTCATGACCATATTCAGCGTCAGATCATGCTCGGCCCGAATGCGTGTATAGACCCTGCGTGCCATGTCCTGATCCTCGACCAGCGAGACATATTCCTGGGCAATATCCATTTCCGACTTGGCCAGCGACATTTGCGTATTACTTAGCAGGGACCGGAAGTACGGCCATTCATGATACAGCTTGCGCAGCTTGTCCAGATTATCCGGTTGCTGTTCGGCAAAACTGGCGAGGGCAGTACCGATACCAAACCAGGCGGGCAGTGTATGGCGTGATTGCGCCCAGCCAAACACCCATGGAATGGCGCGGATAGAGCTCTTTGAGCGGTCCTGCTTTTTGCGGTGGCTGGGTCGTGAGCCGATGTTCAGCAGACCGATTTCGGATACTGGTGTGGCTTCGTAGAAGTAATCCAGCAGACCTTCGGTATTGTCGATAAGATCCCGGTAGGCCTGTTCGCCATCGTGTGCCAGCTCGGCCATAATACGTGTGTAGCTGCCACAGTCATCACTCTCTTCATGCACCACGCTCCGGCTGGCTTTCAGCAGGCCGGTAACGCCCAGCGATAATTCGTAGACAGCGGTTTCTTCATTACTGTATTTGTAGGAAAGGACTTCGCCCTGTTCGGTAAACTTGATCTTGCCATGCACGGTACCAGCGGGCTGCGACAGTATGGCGTCGTGGGTTGGCCCACCACCACGCCCAAGGGTGCCACCGCGACCGTGGAAAAGACGGCATTCAATATCATGCCTGTTAGCGATGGTAATGATCTTCTGTTGCGCTTCGTATAGATTCCAGCTTGAGGCGAGAATGCCACCATCTTTGCAGGAATCCGAATAGCCAAGCATGATTTCCTGCAGGTCACCGGAGACACCTAGCAAGGCACGGTAGGCTGGTGCATCCAGCAATCGGGACATAACGTCCTCGATATGAGCAAGGTCTTCTATGGTTTCAAACAGCGGGCTGATGCGGATATGGCAGTACCAGCCATTGCCAGCGCGACCGGCCAGGCCACACAACGATGCCAGCCACATTACTTCCAGTACGTGGCTGGCATTATGGGTCATCGATATGACATAGGTGCCAAAGGCATTGGCGCTAACTTCATCGCGCATATTGGCCATGACATCCAGTACCTGCAATGTTTCGGCAGTGTCCTCGGTGAGAGCATTGCGATCGATACTGAGCGGTGTTTCTTCGAGATGTTTGCACAACAGCTCGACGCGTGCCTGCTCATCGAGATTTTGATAGTCAACGCTGATGCCTGCCCGCGCCAGGAGTTCGCTGACGGCCTCACTGTGCCGGGTGGATTCCTGACGAACATCCAGGTGCAGCAGAAAGAAACCAAATGTTTCCGCCAGGCGAACCAGGTCAAGGAGTTCACCGCGTGCAATATTTTCGTCGCCGTGTGAGGCCAGGGAAGACTGGATCAGTTTAAGGTCGTCGACAAATTCCTGCTCGTTACGGTACCGGCAAGGGAAATTATCGGCGTTCGCATTGGCCGGGTCTTCGATTCGCGCGGTGGTCAGTTCCAGGTTGTGACGCAGGCGGTTACGGATAATGAACAGCTTGCGCCGGTAGGGTTCATGGCTGAACCGGGTTGGCCGGTCACCCATCACGCTCGGGCACTGGCTGACTTCGTGTTCAAGCCTTTCAATGAATGCCTTGCTGGGTTCGACCAGCTGGCGTGAGAAGGTCAGCTTGCTGCGCAGGGATTCGACGCGGCGTACGTATTCGCAGAGAATTTCGCGCATGTGCATGCGTAGCGCATATTCGGTAGTCTCAGGCTTGACGAACGGGTTGCCGTCGCGATCACCGCCAATCCAGGAACCGAACTGCAGCAGACTCGGCAGGCTAACTGTATGGTTGTTGCCATAAACACGGGTAATGCTTTTTTCCAGGTAGCGGTACACGCGTGGTACAGCCTGGAACAGGCATTCGCGGAAATAAAACAGTCCGTTGCGGATTTCGTCTTCTACGCTGGGCTTGTGACGGCGGACTTCATCGGTTTTCCACAGGATCTGGATCTGGTTACGCAGCTCATTGGTGATTTCGTCGCGTTCGATTTTTCCGATACGCCCAACGTCGAGCCGTTCGGCGGTGACGAAGATGCCGCGCAGCGTATGCATCACAGCGCGCCGCTTGTTTTCTGTGGGGTGAGCGGTGAATACCGGCAGGTACTGGGTGCGGTCCAGCAATGTCTGTAGCTGCTCGGCGCTGATGCCAAGCTGATGAAATTCACGCAGGGTGTGATCGAAAGATCCGGGCCATAGTTTGCCGCCGACACGCACCTGGCGGCGGCGCTGTTTGTGCTGGAAGGCCTCTTCGGCAATGTTAACCAGGCTGAAATAGATATTGAATGCACGCACAACGTGATTCAGGGTCGTCGGGTCCAGGTTGTTCATCAACTTTGCCAGGCGCTGGCGTAATGCGGGGTTGTCGTCTTTCCGCAAGCGGATATAACCCTTGCGCAGGGTTTCCACTGCGACCAGCACGTCTGCGCCCGCCTGCGAGGCGAGTACTTCCCCGAGCAGGTTGCCAAACAGGCGTACCCTGGAGCGAAGTTCCTTGTCCTGCGGTGGCGGGGTGACTCTGGTGTTCACTGGCATATCCATTACTGTCTCTAGGCTGTTTGAAAAATGTTCCGAATGAACGGAAAGACCCGCTGGCAGGAAAACGGCGCGACATTATACCTTGTTGGGCAGATGTCAGGCGAACTGTTCAAATACTATTGAATTCAGTGAATTATACTATATTCAGCGGGCTTGTGAGGAGACTTTTCGTTGTATATCCACCACATTTTTAGCCTGTTTTAGCACTTGGGTATAAAGCGCCAGGTAGGTCGTTGCGCTTAGTGACCAGGAGTAGTCTGCAGCCATGCCGTTACATTGAAGCTGGTGCCAGGTGTCAGCATCGGCATAACAAGTCATGGCCCGGTCGATGGCTCCCAGCAAAGCGGTTGGACTGATTTTGTCGAAGCTGAAGCCATTGGCGCTGCCAGCGGCGAGGGTTGCTGCACTGGTATCGACAATTGTGTCCGCCAGGCCGCCGGTATTGCGCACTATCGGTGGCGTGCCATAGCGCAGGCTGTAAATCTGATTCAGACCACAGGGCTCAAAGCGCGACGGCATCAGGAATATATCCGAGCCGGCTTCAAGCAGGTGCGACAACTGTTCATCGTATTCAATACGTACCGCGATCTGTTCAGGGTATTTGACGGCAGCCTGGCGCAGGGCAGTTTCCAGTTCAGGCTGCCCGGTGCCCAGTACCACCAGTTGCAGAGAGCGATTCACGAGTTTCGGGATAAGTTTGAGTACCAGGTCGAGGCCTTTTTGTTCCACCAAACGTCCAACATGACCAAATAACGGCAGGTCGGCGCGTTGTGGCAGGCCAAAGGTTTTCTGCAAAGCCAGTTTGTTGGCCAGCTTGCGTTCGAGTGTGCTCACTGTATAGGTCTGTGTTAGAAACCTGTCTTTGTTTGGGCTCCACACCTGGTAGTCAACACCATTGAGAATGCCGGTCAGGTTTTCCTGTCGATGTGAAAGCAGCCCAGCAAGGCCGCAACCGAATGCCGGGGTACGGATTTCCCGTGCATAGCTCGGACTGACTGTGGTGATCCAGTCGGCGTACACCAGTCCACCCTTTATAAAGGAGAACTGGTGGTGGAATTCGAGCTTGTCCAGCGACCACCAGTCGGCTGGAAGTTGCAGCGATTCGAAGACTTTGCGGTCAAACACCCCCTGATAGGCAAGGTTGTGGATGGTAAACAGGGTTGCTGGTCGTTGTGGTTCTTTTGCCAGCAAGGCAGGTACCAGTCCCGTCTGCCAGTCGTTGCAGTGTACCAGGTCAGGCTGCCAGTCCAGCCCCGCCTGGTTCAGGGCGATCGCGCAGATAGCGCGTGCGAACAGGGCGAAGCGCGCAGCGTTATCTGGCCAGTCCCTTCCCTTCGAATCACTATAGGGTCCACCCGGCCTGTCAAAATGGTGGGGAGCATCAATCAGGTAAAGCTTTACACGCGTACCCGGGAGTTGCCCCTGTAAGAGTCGAACTGGTGTTGTGGCGCCCGCTAATGAAATGCTGCTTACCAGCGTCAGTCTACCCGCGCCGCTAATAGCCGCTGGATAGGCGGGTATGACCAGTCGCACGTCCTGCTTGGCATTTTTCAGCGCGCGAGGCAAACTGCCGGACACATCGGCCAAGCCGCCGGTCTTGATTAACGGATGCGCTTCACTGCTGGCGAACAGAATATTCATGGCTGGTAGATTTTCCTTTATTAGGGTAGGTTGCGTTAACAGGCGGCGAGCGTCAAGCGTGCCTCTAGTAACACCAACTTTGGAAATGGAACATGGATGACTGTACGTTTGTAATTTTTGGTGCGACCGGAAATCTTGCAAAAATAAAACTGCTGCCCGCGCTGTATCGGCTGGATGTCGCTGGCCAACTGCCCGCTGGTCTGAAAGTCGTCGGCTTTGGACGTCGAGACTGGGACGACAGCATGTGGCGCGAGCAGGTGTCGGGCTGGCTGGCAGGCGAAACCGAGAAAGGTGAATTGCAGGCATTCTGTGAGAGGCTGCATTTTTTTAGTGGTGACCTCAGTGATGAACAGGCATACCCTGCCTTGCGTGACTACCTTGGCAGTGAACAGTTTTCATCCAATCTGATTTTTTACATGGCGATTCGGCCAGCTGACTTTGGTTCGGTGAGCCGGCAGCTGGGTGCGGTCGGCCTGAACCAGGAAGAAAGCGGCTGGCGGCGGCTGGTGATAGAAAAACCTTTTGGTTATGACCTTGAAAGTGCCGAGAGTCTGAACAAACGGCTCGGACAGGATTTCAAAGAACCGCAAATCTATCGTATTGATCACTACCTGGGCAAGGGCACCATTCAGAACGTGCTGGTGTTTCGTTTTGCCAATCTCATGCTGGAACCACTCTGGAACCGCAACTATATCGATCACGTACAGATAACCCATTCCGAGTCGCTGGGTACTGAAGGGCGGGCCGGTTACTACGATGGTTCGGGTGCACTGCGCGATATGATACAGAGTCACCTGTTGCAGCTGTTGACACTGGTTGCTATGGAGCCGCCGGCCAATATGGATGCCGAGTCCCTGCGTGACGAGAAGGTCAAGGTGCTGCGTTCCATTCGGCCAATCCACCAAAGTGCTGTCAACGCCCATGCCTTCCGTGCCCAGTATGCGGCCGGCCGTGTAAACAAAGAGCAGGTCCCAGGCTATCTGGACGAACCAGACGTGCCCGCGAATAGTGTGACCGAGACTTATGCGGCACTGAAACTGTTCATTGATAACTGGCGCTGGCGCAGTGTGCCTTTCTATCTGCGGACCGGCAAGCGTATGGAAAAAGCCAACTCCATGGTATCGATCCGCTTCAAGCATCCACCACAGCAGTTGTTCAGGGAAACGCAAATTGAGCAGTTAAAGCCCAACTGGATTCTCATGAACCTGCAACCGCATGACTGCATTCGTATGGAAATGCAGGTCAAGGAGGACGGGCTGGAAATGCGTGCCAGAACGACGCGGCTGGATGCCAGCTATTGCGGCCTCAACCGGGATCAGCTGGATGCCTACGAGGCGCTGCTGCTGGATGTGGTGGACGGTGATAATTCGTTGTTTCTGCGCTATGACGAAGTCAGCTGGGCGTGGAAGGTCGTTGATCCCATTCTCAAGACATGGGCAGTGGAGCGCGACTTTATCCAGGCTTATCCGGCGGGAAGCTGGGGGCCGAAAGAAGCTGAGCGCCTGTTTGTGCGGCAGGATCATCGCTGGCGCAATACGCTGGAAGATGACGCACAGTAAACTACGCCAGGGAACCCCGATTAATCTGTTCGATTTCCAAGGCTGACCGAATCAACTTATCGAAAGACTTTATCAAGAATGTCGAAACTGAAAGAGACCCCAGCCTGGAAGGCACTGAACGCGCATTACGACGAGGTCAAGCACCTGCAAATGCGGGACCTGTTTGCTGAAGATCCCGAGCGGTTCAATAAATTTTCACTGCGTTCCAGCGACCTGTTGCTGGACTATTCAAAAAACCGTATCACCGCTGATACGCTTGAGCTATTGCTGAATCTTGCCCGTGATTGCGAGGTTGAAAGCTGGACCCAGCGTATGTTTAACGGTGAGAAAATCAACTTTACCGAGCAACGCGCAGTGCTGCATACGGCGCTACGCAATCGTAGCAATACCCCGGTGCGCGTGGATGGCGAAAATGTCATGCCCATGATTAACGCTGTGCTGGAGCATATGCGCCACTTCGTCGAATCGGTACGCTCCGGTGACTGGAAAGGTTACAGCAGCAAACCCATTACTGATATCGTCAATATCGGGATCGGTGGATCCGACCTGGGTCCGGCGATGGTTACCAAGGCCCTGCTGCCCTATGCAGGGTCCCTGCAGGTCCACTTTGTTTCCAACGTCGATGGCAGCCAGATTTACGACACTCTGAAAAATCTGGATCCGCAAACCACGCTGTTTCTGGTTGCATCGAAAACCTTTACGACCCAGGAAACGCTGACCAATGCCTGCCAGGCGCGCAGTTGGCTCCTTGCGGCTGCCGGTGACGAGACGGCGGTGGCAAAACATTTTGCGGCCCTGTCAACTAATGTTGAGGCAGTCACCGAATTCGGCATTGACCCGCAAAACATGTTCGAGTTCTGGGATTGGGTCGGCGGACGTTATTCCCTCTGGTCGGCTATCGGTCTGTCGATCGCGCTCTATACAGGTATGGATAATTTTGAAGCACTGCTTGCCGGGGCGCATGAGATGGACCAGCATTTTCTTAATGCTCCGCTGGAACAGAATATGCCGGTGATCATGGCATTGCTGGGTATCTGGTATCACAATTTCTTTGCTGCCGAGACGCATGCCGTGCTGCCATATGACGAACACTTGCATAGATTGCCGGCGTATTTGCAGCAGGCGGACATGGAAAGTAATGGCAAACGTATTACTCGCGATAACGCTGTAGTGGATTACACGACCGGGCCCGTCATCTGGGGCGAGCCGGGCACCAACGGTCAGCACGCGTTCTTTCAGCTGATTCATCAGGGGACAAGATTGATTCCCTGTGATTTTATGATGGCAACGTGTGCGCATCACTCATTGAGCGAGCAACAACAGATTCTGTTCACCAATTACATTGCCCAGACCGAAGCGCTAATGCGTGGGCGTACGTCTGGCGAAGCGCGCGAAGAGCTGATGGCCGAAGGCCTGTCGGGGGATGAGCTGGAAGCCTTGTTGCCGCACAAGGTGTTTCCCGGTAACCGGCCGAGCAATTCATTGCTGTACCCACAGCTGACACCAGCCATGCTGGGCAGGCTGATTGCGCTGTATGAGCACAAAATCTTTGTCCAGGGTGTCATCTGGGGTATCAATTCCTTTGACCAGTGGGGTGTTGAGCTTGGCAAGCAGTTGGCAAAAACCATTCAAAATGAAATGGTTGGCGGAGACTCGGGAGGGGGTCATGATGCCTCAACAGAGGGATTACTTGCATTTTACAGGGAATTCGTCAAAAATTAGACGCTAGTCACGGGACAGTGGCTGAAAGGGAATCAAAACTCGGCGAACGGACCGCCACGGATAACAATTTTAGGGGGGCACAAATGCGTGCAACTGTCTATCCAACCTCCCACTCACGTCGGCGCGAAGCGCAGGACGAGTACCAGATGGGGTTAGCCTTTTATCAGAAAAAGCAGTGGAAAATGGCTGCACGGCACTTTGGCCAGGCTGACCAGATAGCCGGGCACGATGATGTCTATATGCATCTGTATATGTCTTACCAGGGATTGTGCCAGGTGCTGTCAGGCGATATCAGTGGTCTGAATCTTTGCCGTTATGCGGCTTCGATGGAAACCCTTCAGCCGGCGGTGTTTCTGAATCTCGCCATTGCTGAATTGAAGCTCCGCCATCGCAAGCGCGCCTGTAGTGCTTTAAGACTGGGCCTCGGGCTTGATCCCAAGCATGCCGGGCTACTTAAACTGCGTACCCGCATCGGCATACGGCGCTCGCCCTGCCTGATGTTTTTGTCACGGAACAACCTGTTGAATAAATGGCTGGGGCGCGTCACGTATCAGCCTCTCTCAACCGCTCATTGAACCGGCGGCGTTCGGGACACTTTATTATTGCCGCGAATAACGGTTATTGAATGATGCGGTTCAGAATCGGTAGTTCAAATATATTTAAGTAAATAGAATGGCTTAGTGGCTTGGTCAGGCATATCTGTGCTGGTCCCATTGTCGTTTCCCGTAATTACCCTGATAATGCGAGCCGAAGCCGGCCGGGCAGCCGCTGTGACTCAGGTCATGGAGGAAAGTCCGGGCTCCACAGGGCAGGGTGCCAGGTAACGCCTGGGGGGCGAAAGCCCACGGAAAGTGCCACAGAAAATACACCGCCTAAGCGCGCAAGCGCCGGTAAGGGTGAAATGGTGCGGTAAGAGCGCACCGCGCTGCTGGTAACAGCAGTGGCAGGGTAAACCCCACTCGGAGCAAGACCAAATAGGGGAACATTGGCGTGGCCCGCGTTGTTCCCGGGTAGGTCGCTTGAGGCGTCCGGTGACGGACGTCCCAGATGAATGGTTGTCCACGACAGAACCCGGCTTACAGGCCGGCTTCACTTTTAATTCCACGGCTTGGGTGCAGGGGCGGGCTGATAACCGGTGGATTTCCCTGTACAATATTCACCCCCTTGAACTATTTCGAATTTTTAATGGCCGGCAAAGTTTTTATAAAAACCCACGGGTGTCAGATGAACGAGTACGATTCCGCCAAGATGGTGGATGTGCTTGCCGAGTCTCATGGCCTGGAACTGGTGGGCAGTGCGGCTGAAGCTGACGTTCTGTTGCTCAATACCTGCTCGATCCGCGAGAAAGCCCAGGAAAAAGTCTTTTCCCAGCTGGGTCAATGGCGTGAACTGAAACAACAGCATCCGGATATCATCATTGGTGTGGGTGGTTGTGTCGCCAGTCAGGAAGGTGAGGCGTTGCGTGAGCGGGCGCCGTTTGTCGATGTCGTGTTTGGCCCGCAGACCCTGCATCGGTTGCCGATGATGATTAACGAAGCCCGTGGCCGGCACAGCGCAGTGGTCGATGTTTCTTTCCCCGAGATCGAAAAATTCGATAGCCTGCCCGCACCGCGTGCCGAGGGGCCGACTGCGTTTCTGTCAATCATGGAAGGTTGCAGCAAGTACTGCACGTTTTGTGTTGTCCCCTATACACGGGGCGAGGAAGTCAGTCGGCCATTTGACGACATTCTCGTCGAAGCCGTAAGCCTCGCTTCACAGGGGGTACGGGAAATCAACCTGTTGGGACAGAACGTCAATGCCTATCGCGGTCTGATGGCGGACGGTTCGATTGCTGACCTGGCATTGTTGATTACCTACATCGCCGCTATCGACGGTATCGGGCGAATACGTTATACAACCTCGCACCCGCAGGAGATGAGTGACAGTCTGATCAATGTCTATGCGGAAGTGCCGGAACTGGTCAGTCATTTGCACTTGCCTGTGCAGAGTGGATCAGACCGTATTCTTTCCGCCATGAAGCGTAACCACACAGCGCTGGAGTACAAGTCGCGAATTCGCCGTCTGCGGGAGCTACGGCCGGATATCAGTATGTCGTCAGATTTTATTATCGGTTTCCCGGGTGAAACAGATGAGGATTTCGAGGCGACCATGCAGTTAATCGAAGATGTCGGTTACGATCAATCTTTCAGCTTTATCTACAGTCGGCGCCCTGGCACGCTTGCCGCAGCGTTGCCTGACGACGTGCCTGTGGAAATCAAAAAACAGCGCCTGGCACGGTTGCAGGAACGTATCAACGAAATGGCAGCAGCGATTAGCCTGGCAATGGTCGGCAGTGAGCAACGAATTCTGGTTGAGGGGCCTTCCAGGAAGGATCCGGCCGAGATGGCCGGCCGTACTGAAAATAACCGCGTGGTGAATTTTTCCGGTGAGCCTGAACTGATTGGTCAGTTCGTCAGTGTGCGCATTACACAGGCCATGCCGAACTCGCTGCGTGGTGAGCTTATCGCTGTAGACGACCAAGATTCCGCCGCTAAATCGGTTAATTGGGGTTGAGCCCCGCAACGAACTATCCCTTGGATCCCGAACCTGCCTCTGTCAAGTTGACCCTGGAACCCGCTGACAATCAGCGGCTGGCATCACTCTGTGGCCAGTTCGATCAGCATCTGCGTCAGCTGGAACGCCGACTGCACGTCGAGATCAGCAACCGGGGTAACCAGTTTCAGATAGAAGGTTCTGACCAGGCGCCCTCGCTGGCAGGTCAGGTCCTGCAGACGCTTTACGCCGCCACGCGTGAAGCACCGCTGACACCGGAGCGCGTGCACCTGTGTTTGCAGCAAGCCGGGCTGGAGGGGCTCGACGACCAGGCTGACGATAACGAACAGCATACGGTTGTTCACACGCGGCGCTGTACGGTCAAGGCCAGGGGGAAACACCAGCTTCACTATATTCGTAATATTCTCGAAAAAGACGTTAACTTCGGTATTGGCCCGGCGGGGACAGGAAAAACTTATCTCGCTGTGGCTTGCGCTGTGCAGTCGCTGGAGCATGAACAGGTGCGTCGCCTGGTGCTGGTACGGCCGGCAGTGGAAGCAGGCGAACGCCTGGGTTTTCTGCCCGGTGACCTGACGCAGAAGGTCGATCCTTACTTGCGGCCATTATATGACGCACTGTATGAAATGCTGGGGTTCGAGCGCGTGGCCAAACTGATCGAACGAAATGTAATTGAAATAGCGCCACTGGCGTTCATGCGTGGCAGAACCTTGAATGATGCCTTTGTGATTCTGGATGAAGCCCAGAATACCACTGTGGAGCAGATGAAAATGTTCCTCACACGTATCGGCTTTAGCTCGACAGCGGTTGTTACCGGAGACGTGACCCAGATTGATTTGCCCAAGGGTGTTAGGTCCGGTTTGCGTCACGCCATGGGTGTGCTCAAGGGTGTTGAAGAGATAGGTTTTACCAGATTTGATGCGCGCGACGTTGTACGCCATCCGCTGATCAAGAAGATTCTGAATGCATACGACAGCTTTGAACGGCAGGACGATGAACACTGATTGTGGAATAGAAGTTCAGTATGCCAGCGACATTCAGCCGCTGCCGGCCGAGGCTTCATTGCGGGACTGGGCCCGGGCAGCACTATCGCCGGATGCGCAACAGTCAGGTCTGGTTATTCGCGTGGTCGATGAAGATGAAAGCCTTGAGTTGAACAGTCAGTATCGTGGCAAGCGTAAGGCTACCAACGTTTTGTCATTCCCGTTTGAAGTGCCGGCAGGGATAGAGCTTAGCCACCTCGGAGACCTGGTTATCTGTGCCGGCATTGTTAACCGGGAAGCTGCTGAGCAGGGCAAGCCTGCGGAGCATCACTGGGCGCATATGGTTGTACACGGCGTATTGCATCTTCGAGGTTATGATCACCTTACCGACGCACAGGCCGGCGAAATGGAAGCCCTGGAAAAACAAATTCTCGGAGAGCTGGATATACCGGATCCTTACAATACACAGGACATGGCAGTCTGACAGGCACACGATGAAAGAAGATCATTCGAACAATAACACCAGCCAGCGCTCCTGGATTGACCGTTTGAGCCAGGCATTGCTGGGCGAACCCACGGACCGGGAGGAACTGGTTCACGTACTCAGGGAAGCGCAGTCGCGGGGGCTGTTTGACGTCGATGCACAGGGCATGATCGAGGGTGTGCTGCAGGTCGCAGAAATGCAGGCCCGTGACATCATGATTCCGCGTTCGCAGATGGTAGTGGTCAGTCGCGATCATAACCCGGAGCAGATCATTCCTGTGGCTATTGAGTCGGGTCATTCACGATTCCCTGTCGTCGGTGAGAGTCGTGACGAGGTAGTGGGTGTATTGCTGGCCAAGGATCTGCTGCGTTATTCATCAAGGAACGACAACGAACAGTTTTCTATTCGAGAAATACTGCGACCGGTCGTGTTTGTGCCGGAGAGCAAGCGCCTTAATGTGCTGTTAAAAGAGTTCCGCGCCAGCCGCAATCATTTGGCCATTGTTGTCGACGAATACGGCGGGGTGGCCGGCATGGTGACCATTGAGGACGTGCTTGAGCAGATAGTAGGTGAAATCGAGGACGAGCACGATATTGACGAAGATACATTTATACGCAAGTACAGCGATGTAAATTACACCGTCAAGGCGCTGACTCCCATCGAAGATTTCAACGAATATTTTGAAACGGATTTCAGTGACGATGAATTCGATACCATAGGTGGGTTGGTAACACACAAACTGGGGCGTTTACCCAAACGCGGTGAAACCATTACTCTGGACAGTATGAGTTTCCAGATTATCAATGCCGACAATCGCCGTATCCACCTCATGAAGGTGACACTGCTGCTTAATCCTGATGCAACCCGGGCAACGACTGAAGCCTGACAATATGTTGCAGCGTGCGCCCACAGTCTGGACAGGGCTGTTAGCCTTTTTGTGTGGCGCCGCGATGCCACTTGGCTTCGCTCCCTTTGGTTTCTATCCGCTACCTGTAGTCGCCCTGGCGATGTTAGCCAGTATTTTGTACGCGGCGCCCCCGCGTGCCGGCTTGCTGATGGGCGGGCTGTTCGGTCTGGGACAATTTGGTGTCGGTGTATCGTGGGTACACATAAGTATTCACCAGTATGGCAATGCCGGGTTGATCCTGTCACTGGCAACCATGTTGTTGCTGGTGCTGTACCTGTCATTGTTTCCTGCGCTCATGGGTTGGCTGGTTAGTCGCCTGTCTGCTGCTTCACGGATCATCGTTATGCTGGCGGTATTTCCTTCTGCCTGGACATTGACCGAATGGTTGCGTGCCTGGTTGTTTACCGGGTTTCCCTGGTTGAATCTGGGATACAGCCAGATAGACAGCCCACTGCTCGGTTATGCACCGTTACTGGGAATCTACGGTCTTGGGTTTATCACAGCACTGAGTGCCGGTTTGCTGAGCTGTATTGCCAGTGGTGCGGGACGGTTGCGCATTGCAGCGCTGGCATCGATAAGCGCTTTAGGCCTGACTGGCTGGGCGCTTAACCAAATTCACTGGACGCAAGAGCGAGGCGAGCCCCTCACCGCCACACTGGTGCAGGGCAACATACCCCAGGAACTGAAGTGGAAGCCCGAGCAGCAACGCGAAACACTGGAACGGTACGTCAGTCTTACCAACGAAAACGCTAACAGCGACCTTATAGTATGGCCGGAGACAGCCGTGCCGGCATTTTATGATCAGGTTGACACTGATTTCCTGGTACCGCTACGTGACAGTATGCGTGCCAAAGGTATTTCACTGGTCACAGGTATTCCGGTACTGGATCGCAGTCAATGGGATTACTACAATGCCATTATCAGCCTCGATCAACCGGACAGGTTTTACTACAAGGTGCACCTGGTGCCCTTCGGTGAGTTTCTGCCGTTACGTGACTGGCTGGCGAGTGTGTTGAGCTTCCTGCCGGTACCACAGTCCGATTTCAACTCAGGCGATCTGGATCAGCCTCTGCTGGAAGCTGCCGGCTACCCGGTCGGTGCCTCAATCTGCTACGAAATTGCCTTCGGTGAGGAGCTCATCCACACTCTGCCGGAGGCAGCATTCCTGATTAACATTAGCAATGATGCCTGGTTTGGTGATTCGCTGGCACCCCATCAACACCTGGAAATGGCGCGCATGCGGGCGCGCGAAACCGAACGTGACCTGCTGCGCGCCACCAACACCGGGATCTCGGCGGTGATTAACGCCGATGGGCAGATTGTTGCCCGCACAACGCAATTTGAAATGGCTACAGTGACGCATCAGATTCAACCTCGCAGCGGTGCCACACCCTATGTGATTTGGGGCAACTGGCCAGCGGTGATTCTCGCCACTGGATTGCTGCTTGTCGTATGGAAAGCAGGGAGGAAGAGCGATGCTGAACAAGTTGGATAAGCTGGGCGCAAGCCCGTGGTATTGGCTGGCGCTAATTCTGCTGGGTGTGTCGCTGGAGTCAATGGCGCTTGTATACCAGTATGTGCTGGAGTACTGGCCGTGCGTGCTCTGTATTCACGCACGTATCTGGGTGCTCGGCCTGGTGGTCGCCGCGTTGATCGGCCTGGCGCTGCGCCAGCGACGTGTCGGGCGGGTCATCGGACATTCGCTCGTGCTGGTGATATCGGTCGGCCTGCTGGAGCGTTCCTGGCAGCTGCTGGCCATCGAGCGTGGCTTTGCGGCGGCGGGTGAATGTAACTTCGATGCAGGACTGCCCAGCTGGTTCGCGCTGGATCAGTGGTTTCCCGCCATGTTCAAAGTGTGGGAAGCCTGTGGCTATACTCCGGAGCTACTGTTCGGGGTGACGATGGCAGAAGCGCTGCTGGTGCTGTCGATAATGCTGGTGGCAATGGGCACCCTGCTAATACTCGCATTATTGACGACAAAAAACCTCGCCCGATGAACGATTCCGGCGTGCCGATTGTACTATGCCCCTGTATCGGTTGGCCAACGTCGAAAATTGCTGCTGCCACAGCTGGGACATTCGGGAATGCGCGCCGTATGGTGAAAATGCACTGCTTCGTTACAGGCAGCACAGTACAGAGTGCCCGGACCGGTGACTTCGCCGCTGTGGTAGGGCGGGTCTTTCTCAAGAGTCTCCTGTAACTCGGCCAGTTCTATACGGGTGCGGTCAGCGACCCGGCTGAATATCTCCAGCAGACGGTCTTCGATGCGGTCGATGTCGAATCGCAGCCAGTCAGCCAGTTCGTGGCTGGTTTCTGACAGGTGGCGACCAGCGTCCTGAACGTCACGTTTCAGGTAGTAGGCCACTTTCTCGGCTTCATCCTGGGTCAGTTCTTCAAGTTCGACTGCCGTTTCCCGGGCTTTCTCGACACTGTTCTTGAGGGTGGGCAGCGTACTTTTCTCCGCTTCCTCAAAGGCCTGATGGACACGTTCCATCATGCGATGATAAGCCTGAACAAGCTTGTCTGTGGCTGGGCTGGTCATTGTGCTCTCCAATGTTGCGTTTTCCTGGAATTCCTACTGTAAGTTTAGCTGTTGGGCGACGTACTGTGTATTGGCCGGTTGCCGTCCACTACGGTATTCTTCGCGCTTTAACTCAGATTGCGGGCAGTAGGGATGGAAGAAAGTTATAAACCTCAGGATATAGAGGCGCGAATCCAGCAGACGTGGCTGGAAAACGGCACCTTTCGGGCCATAGAGGACGATTCCCGGCAAAAATACTACTGCCTCTCCATGTTCCCCTATCCGAGCGGCCGTCTGCATATGGGGCACGTACGTAATTACACTATCGGTGACGTGATTTCACGCTACCAGCGCATGCTGGGAAAGAATGTTTTGCAGCCAATGGGTTGGGATGCTTTTGGCCTGCCTGCCGAGAACGCGGCAATTAAAAACAGGGTACCGCCGGCCAAATGGACCTATGAAAATATCGATTACATGCGCGGCCAGTTGCAGCGCCTGGGTTTTGGCTACGACTGGGATCGCGAGCTGGCGACCTGTGATCCCGGCTACTACCGCTGGGAGCAATGGTTTTTCACCAAATTATTCGAGAAAGGCCTGGTCTACAAGAAAACTGCAGTGGTTAACTGGGATCCGGTTGACCAGACTGTGCTTGCCAACGAACAGGTAATTGATGGCAAGGGCTGGCGTTCCGGTGCGCCAGTGGAACGCCGGCAGATCCCCCAGTGGTTTCTGAAAATAACCGATTACGCCCAGCAGCTACTGGACGACACTAAACAACTGGATGGCTGGCCTGAACAGGTGCGTACCATGCAGCGCAACTGGATCGGACGATCGGAAGGCGTGGAGTTGGAGTTTGCCGTCGAGGGCGAGGACGAGCCGCTGACAGTATTCACTACCCGGCCGGATACTTTGATGGGTGTGACTTATGTGGGCGTTGCACCCCAGCATCCACTGGCCCGGAAAGCCGCGCAAACGAACCCTTCTCTGCAGGCATTTATTGATGAATGCGCTCACACCAAGGTTGCCGAGGCCGACATGGCGACACTGGAAAAGAAGGGTGTGGATACTGGTTTGAAAGCTGTTCATCCAGTTACCGGAGCAGTTGTGCCCGTGTGGAGCGCTAATTTCGTGCTTATGGAATATGGTGCGGGTGCTGTTATGGCGGTACCTGCCCATGACCAGCGAGATTATGAGTTCGCTGAGGAATACGGTTTGCCGGTACGCCGAGTGATTCATCCGCAGGATGGCAGCCGGGCGACGGAGCTGGAAAGGCAGGCCTTTACGGAAAAAGGTGTACTGCAAGATTCAGGACAGTTTGATGGCATGAATTTCGACCAGGCTTTCGAAGCCATCGCCGACTACCTTGAGGCTGAGGACAAGGGCCGCAAGACTATAAATTACCGCCTGCGCGACTGGGGTGTCTCGCGGCAGCGTTACTGGGGGTGTCCAATCCCCATGGTCAACTGCCCGTCCTGCGGTTCGGTGCCGGTACCGGAAGATGAATTACCGGTTGAGTTGCCACGCGACGTAGTGCTGGAAGGTGCCGGTTCGCCATTGAAACAGGACCGAAACTTTATTGATACTGCCTGTCCAAAGTGTGGTGGTGCCGCCGAACGCGAGACCGATACCTTTGATACTTTCTTCGAGTCTTCCTGGTATTACGCGCGCTACACCTGCAATGACTACGCTCAGGGGATGCTTGACCAGCGCGTGAATCACTGGCTGCCTGTTGATCAGTACGTTGGTGGTATTGAGCATGCAGTGCTGCATTTACTGTATGCGCGTTTCTTTCACAAGTTGATGCGCGATCTGGGTCTGGTAAAGGGTGATGAGCCGTTTAAAAATCTGTTGACACAGGGCATGGTCAACAAGGATGGCTCCAAGATGTCCAAGTCCAAGGGCAACACCGTTGATCCGCAGAAGCTGATGGACAGGTATGGTGCCGATACGGTGCGTCTGTTCATGATGTTTGCGGCACCGCCAGAGCAGTCGCTGGAGTGGTCTGATTCGGGAGTTGAAGGTGCCTCGCGATTCCTCAACCGTTTGTGGAAAGCGGTGTATATCCATGTGAGCGCCGGTGCGGTGGTCGCACTGGATACCGCGTCACTCGATGGCGATCAAAAAGCGTTTCGCCGGAAGCTGCACGAAACCATTCGCAAGGTCAGTGATGATGTAGGGCGGCGCTATACGTTCAATACAGCAATTGCAGCCAATATGGAGTTGCTGAATGACATTGGCCGCTTCACGGATAAAACTGACAATGGGCGTGCGCTGGTAAAGGAAGCGCTGGATGCGGCGGTACTGATGCTGGCGCCCATCGTGCCGCATATATGCCACGAGCTGTGGTCAGCGTTGGGGCATACTGATTCTGTCGTTGATTGTGCCTGGCCAGTTGTTGACGATGCCGCTCTGGTGAAAGACAGTGTTGAATTGATTGTGCAGGTGAACGGCAAGCTGCGTGGAAAAATATCGGTGCGTACCGATGCTGACGATGATGCCATTCGCGAAGCTGGATTGTCGGAGCCGAACGTGAGGAATCACGTCGAAGACAAGACGATACGGAAAGTAATAATTGTGCCGGGACGACTGGTTAATATAGTCGTTGGTTGACAGGAGAATCGATCAGTGTGTCAGATACCTTTGAGATCAGTCCTTGTAATCGGACTTGCACTGCTGTTGCTATCCGCTTGTGGTTTCAAGCTTCGTGGCAGTGTGGAGTTGCCTCCGGTATTGCAGGATACCTATATCGAATCCGAAAATCCTTTCACCGGTATGGCAAGGTCGCTGCGTACCGAGCTGGAAATTGCCGGTGCCAATGTGCTGGAAGACAGGGCGGCGGCCACGGCTATACTGGTGATTCACCAGGAACGCTCGGAGAATCGTGTGTTGTCAGTTGGCAGTAGCGGCAGAGCTACCGAATATGAGCTCTATGATGAAGTCGGCTTCTCCCTGCAGGATCCCGATGGAAAGCCGCTGGTAAAAGCGCAAACGCTGAGTCAGACGCGTGACCTGGTATTTGACGAGAACGAGTTGCTCGGTAAAGTGTCTGAGGCTGAAGGTATTCATCGGCAAATGCGAGCCAATCTGGCCCGGCAGATGATTATGCGTATCGCAGCTGCTGTACGCACGCCATGACCCAGCTGCGCGCAGAACAACTCGCTGCAAATCTCAAGCAGCCGCTGGCACCAGTCTATTTTATCTATGGTGACGAAACCCTGCTGGTCAACGAGTGTGCTGATGCTATTCGCAGTGCGGCACGCACACAGGGCTATGCTGACCGCCAGGTCTTTACGGTCGAGAGCGGGTTTGACTGGAACAGCTTGCTGGCTGCCAGTGACAGTCTGTCTTTGTTCGCTGAGCGGCGCATACTCGAGCTGCGTCTGCCAACCGGAAAACCGGGCAAGGAAGGCGCGCGTATACTCCGTGAATACACCGATCGTTTGCCTGACGACACCTTGTTACTGATTGTATCTGCCAAGCTTGAGGCGGCCGCGCGGCGCAGCAAGTGGGTACAGGCGCTGGACCAGGCGGGCATATCACTGCCTGTCTGGCCGGTTGAAACGGCCCAGCTACCGGCCTGGATCGATCGCAGGCTGCGCGCCCGCGGAATGCAGGCCAGTCGTGATGCGCTGCAACTGATTGCCGAGCGTGTTGAAGGCAATCTGCTGGCGGCGGCCCAGGAAGTTGAAAAACTCTATCTTCTGCACGGTGATGGACAACTGGATCTGGATACCGTTGAGGAACTGGTCACCGACAGTGCCCGCTACGATGTTTTCGGACTGGTTGATGCTGCGCTGGCCGGTGAGGCAGTTCATGCCCAGCGCATGCTTTCCGGATTGCGTGCCGAGGGGGTTGAGCCGGTACTGGTGCTTTGGGCGCTGGGCCGGGAAATCCGTAGCCTCACAAAAATGGCCCGGCAGCTGCAAACCGGCAGTAGCTTGAGCCAGGTACTGGCCGCACAGCGGGTCTGGGACAAACGTAAGCCGCAGGTTGGCGCGGCCCTGAAACGCATCCGTGGACGGCAATGGTGGCAATTGTTACAAACCTGTAGTCGCATTGATCGCATCGTTAAGGGGCGCGCTGCGGGCAGCGCCTGGGATGAGCTGTTACAATTGACGTTGCGCTTGTCGGGCGTGCAAATACTGAAGGCAAGCGCTTGATAATTTTAGAGAATTAATATGAGTGATACAGCAGAATCCCTGAATTTCGATGTGCCCGCCTATTTGCATGAACTCGGCGTACAGGCGCGGAGGGCGGCACGCGCCATGGGGCGTGCCGAGAGCGGCGCAAAAAACGCCGCGCTGAATGCTATCGCCGACGCTATTCTCGCCGACCAGGACAGGCTAAAAGCCGAAAACCAGAAAGATCTGGAAGCTGGTCAGCGGAAGGGCCTGGACAGCGCCTTGCTTGACCGTCTGGAACTTACCGGTGCGCGAATTGAGGCAATGGCTGAAGGCCTGAGGCAGATTTCTGCGCTATCCGATCCTGTGGGAGCTATCAGTGACCTGAACTACCGGCCTTCGGGGATTCAGGTTGGACGCATGCGAGTACCGCTGGGCGTCATTGGCATCATTTACGAGTCGCGGCCGAATGTGACTGCGGACGCTGCGGCACTGTGCCTGAAAGCGGGTAATGCCTGTATTCTGCGTGGCGGCTCGGAGGCTTTGCACTCAAACCAGGCTATTGCCCGCTGTATTGAACAGGGTCTTGAGCAGGCCGGCCTGCCGGCTACCGCTGTGCAAGTGGTGGCGACGACCGACCGCGCCGCAGTCGGTGAACTGCTTCGACTGGACAAATTCGTTGACGTTATCGTGCCGCGTGGTGGCAAGGGACTTATCGAGCGTGTCACAGCCGAGTCGAAAATCCCCGTCATCAAGCACCTGCATGGTGTCTGTCACACTTATATCGATGACCAGGCTGATATCGACAAGGCGGTCAAAGTCGCTTTTAACGCCAAGACTCAACGCTACGGTACCTGTAACACCATGGAGACGCTCCTGGTAGCGGCAGGCATCGCTGAGCGCGTGTTGCCAATACTCGGCAGCCAGTACCAGGCCGAAGGTGTGGAAATGCGCGGTTGTGAACGTACTTGCGCGATTCTGAACGGTATCAAGTCGGCAAAAGAGGCGGACTGGGACGAAGAATATCTCGCCCCGATTCTGTCTATAAGGGTAGTCGATGACATGGATGCCGCCATGGATCACATTGACAAGCATGGTTCGCAGCATACGGATGTGATTATTACCGAGAATGTGACGCGGGCTAGGCGTTTTCTGCGCGAAGTTGATTCCAGTTCGGTCATGGTGAATGCATCATCTCGATTTGCTGATGGATTTGAATATGGTCTGGGGGCCGAAATCGGTATCAGTACCGACAAATTGCACGCTCGCGGGCCGGTCGGGCTTGAAGGCCTTACTACCCTGAAATATATCGTGCTGGGTGATGGTCATATCCGGACTTGATTTTGATGCCACGCCAGCAAGTGGCCGTGCAGCTTGCATGGGTATGCCATTTTCCGGCAGTCAGTTGCCCCGTCTGAGTCAGCCCCGGGAGGGGGTGTGATCTGCATCCTCGGTGGTACCTTCGACCCTGTGCACTTTGGCCATCTGCGCCCGGCGCTGGATGTGCAGCAAACGCTTGGTGTCGAAAAGGTGTGGCTGGTACCTTGTGGTTTGCCGGCACACCGTGCCAGGCCAGGCCTGTCGGCTTCACAGCGTCTGCAGCTTCTCGAACTGGCAATTGACGCAGAAGACGGCCTGGCAATTGATGGCCGCGAGTTGCAGCGTGACGGTCCGTCTTACATGGTCGACACGTTGGAGTCATTGCGCGCCGAAGCCGGTGAGCAGCCGGTCTGTCTGGCGCTGGGAGTGGATGCGCTGGCAGGACTGGATAGCTGGCATCGTTGGCGGGATTTATTGTCATTGTGCCACCTGGTTGTGATGCAACGACCCGGAGTACAGTGGCCGAAGGCCGGTGAGCTCGCCGATTACCTGGAACGCGCGCGCGTCAAGACCGTCGAAGCTCTGTATGCACAGCCGGCGGGTTGTGTGTTGACTGTCCCCGTTACACAAATGGCAGTTTCTTCAACGCAGATCCGTAAACTCCTGGTCGCTGGCCGGAGCGCGCGTTACCTGGCACCGACAGCTGTTCTGACACGAATTTTGAAAGAGAACTGGTATGCAGACTGAACAATTGAAAACTACAGCCATACAGGCACTGGAAGACCTTAAGGGTGCAGATATCGCTGAATATGATGTGCGTGAAATGACATCGATAACAGATGTCATGCTGATCGCCAGCGGCACCTCGGACCGGCATGTGAAATCGCTGGCAGATGCGGTGGTTATGGCCTGTAAAAAAGCCGGTGTCACACCGCTTGGCGTTGAAGGTGAGCGCGAGGGCGAGTGGGTGCTGGTCGATCTTGGGGATGTGGTAGTGCATGTCATGCAGCCACGGATACGTGAATTCTATGCGCTTGAGAAGCTCTGGACAGTCGCTGAAGAGCATCGAGAAAAGAGTGAGAATGGCTGAATGCAGGTAAGCCCTGTTGCGCGAGGAAAATAACTGGCGTGCAGATCAACCTGCTCGCTGTAGGTACCCGCATGCCGGTCTGGATTGACGAGGGGTATCGTGAATATGCGCGCCGTATGCCGCGCGAATGCAGTCTGGTGCTTAATCAAATACCTCTGGCGCAACGCAGCAAATCGCAAGCGATTGAGCGTGCGGTCAATGAAGAAGGCAAGCGTATGCTGGCGGCCTTGTCTGACCGGCAACAGGTGATCGCGCTCGATGTTAAAGGGCGTAGCTGGTCAACCGAACAGCTTGCGCAGCAGCTGGACAACTGGAAGCAGGATGGCCGTGATATCAGTCTGCTGGTAGGCGGGCCGGATGGCCTCGCCGCAGAGTGTCTGCAGCGTGCCGAACAGGTCTGGTCGCTATCATCACTGACCCTGCCACACCCGCTGGTGCGAGTACTCCTGGCCGAACAACTGTATCGGGCCTGGTCGCTGAACAGCGGTCACCCGTACCACCGCGCCGGGTGAACAGGTCGCACTTGATACTTGCATCGGCTTCCCCGCGCCGCTGTGAATTGCTGGCGCAAATCGGTATCGAGTTTGAACAGCAGGTGGCCGATATCGATGAAACACCTGTGCAGGGAGAATCGGCCGAGGCTTATGTGCGGCGTATGGCGCTGGAGAAGGCGCGTGCTGTGCGACGAGCTGACAATGATGAATTACCGGTGCTGGGCGCTGATACAGTAGTGGTTGTCGACGGTATGCCCCTGGGCAAGCCGCAGGATTTTACGCATGCCCGAGAGATGCTAAAGCAACTTTCCGGGCGGATGCACGAAGTGTTAAGCGCGGTCGCATTAGTGGAGACAGCGGAAGTCGTTGCTGTGAACCGCAGCAAAGTCTGGTTTCGTGAACTGAGCGAAACTGAGCTTGAAGCCTACTGGGAAACCGGCGAACCCCGCGACAAAGCGGGCAGCTACGCCATCCAGGGGCTTGCGGCTATATTTATTGAACGGCTGGATGGCAGCTATTCCGGTGTAATGGGATTGCCTTTGTATGAAACCGCCCGGCTGTTACAGGATTTTGGATTTCAGGTATTGGATCAACACTCATGACAGTTGAATTGCTGGTGAACGTCACACCGCAGGAAACGCGTGTTGCGGTTGTGGAAAACGGGATGCTGCAGGAAGTTTTTATAGAGCGTGCCCGGCGCCGCGGTCTGGTGGGTAATATATACAAGGGCGTGGTCAGCAGGGTTCTGCCCGGCATGCAGGCTGCATTTATTGATATTGGTCTGGATCGGGCGGCTTTTCTGCATGCGTCGGATATCGCGCTTATGGATTCCGATGATAAAGCCGAGGCGAGTGGCAATGGCGATAATATTACCCGCCTGTTGCATGAAGGCCAGAAATTACTGGTTCAGGTCATCAAGGATCCACTGGGCAGCAAAGGGGCTCGGCTAACGACCCATATCACGATTCCGTCACGTTACCTGGTATTCATGCCGGAGACCGAAAACGTCGGAGTATCGCAGCGCATTGAAGATGAAGCCGAGCGTCAGCGCTTGCGCGAGATCGTGCTCACCGAGCGTGATGAGGAAAACACCGGGGGCTTTATTTTACGCACCGCAGCCGAAGGGGTCGACGAGGAATCTATTGCGTCCGACCTGCATTTCCTGCAACGTTTGTGGGCCTCGGTGCGCGAGCAGATGTCCAAGGCAAAAGCGGGTGATGTAGTGCACGAGGATCTTCCGCTGGTGTTGCGTGTACTGCGCGACATTTCTGATTCCGAGGTAGAGAAACTACGAATCGATTCGCGTGAGACATTTCAGCGTGTTGACCGATTTGTTCGGCAGTTTACGCCCGAGTTGCTGAACAAACTTGAATACTACCCCGGTGAACGGCCTGTCTTTGACCTGCATGGTGTCGATGACGAGATCCAGAAGGCGCTGGAAAGTAAGGTGCAGCTAAAATCCGGCGGGCATCTGGTGATCGATCAGACCGAGGCAATGACCACAATAGATGTTAATACCGGAGCCTATGTCGGTCATCGTAATCTGGAAGAAACCATCTTCAAAACCAACCTGGAAGCTGCTCAGGCGATTGTCCGGCAACTACGTCTGCGTAACCTGGGCGGTATTATAATTGTTGATTTTATCGATATGCAGACGGAAGAACACAAGCGGCAGGTGCTGCGGGCCCTGGAGAAGCACGTCGAACGCGATAATGCCAACTGCCATATCAGCGAGATATCCAGTCTGGGGCTGGTGCAGATGACGCGCAAGCGTACGCGTGAAAGTCTTGAGCATATTCTTTGTGAACCCTGCCCGACCTGTGGTGGACGTGCCTCGGTAAAAACTGCCGAAACTGTCTGCTATGAAATATTCCGGGAGATCCTGCGTGAATCACGCCAGTTCGACGTGCAGCAGTTGCTGGTGCTGGCATCCCAGGAAGTTGTGGATTTGCTGCTCGATGAGGAATCTACAAGTCTCGCCGAGCTTGAGGCTTTCATTGGCAAACCAATCAAGTTTCAGGTTGAAGCTCTCTATAGCCAGGAACAGTTCGACGTGGTCCTGCTGTAGGCTGTACCCGGGTAGCAGACGTTGATTAACAAGATCATGCGGGTCGGTTTCTGGGGCGCTGCCGCCGTGGTGGTGCTACTGGCTGTTGCTCTCAGTGCCGCGCGTCTGTTACTGCCAGTGATGTCGGAGTACCGCGCGCAAGTTGAAAAGCTCGCGACCAACTATCTTGGGCAGCCGGTCACTATCGGTTCGCTGGATGCTGCCTGGCAGGGTCTGTCTCCCGTACTTGCACTGAAAGACGTTGTCATACATACGCCGTATCTATCTGGTGGTCGACTGGCTGTCAACGAAGTACAGGTGGCGCTGGATATCACCGCTTCACTGCTAACACACAGTTGGCTAACAGCAGGTGTGCGGGTCATCGGTACCGAACTGGAAGTGCATACCGACCTGCGTTATGGCGAACAACTGATCGATCTGCCGACTATTGTCGGCTGGCTGACCCGGCAGCGCAGCATTAGTCTGGAAAATATACAGCTTCACTGGCGCGACGAGGGTTTGTTTGAGGCGCCACTGAGGCTGAATAACCTGTCTGCGCAGTTACAGAACAGCGGTGCTAAGCATCAGTTAATGATACGCAGCGAGCTACCTGCATCGCTGGGCGAGACAGTTACATTCGCTGCAGACCTCTTCGGCGCTGGTACGGCAATCGATACATGGGGTGGCCAGCTTTACCTCCGGACCGAAGGCCTGGAGTTGTCGGCTTTTCGGGCTGCGATGACAGATACTGGCGTAGCCGCGGATGGTGCGATCGATCTTGAACTCTGGACCGGACTCAACACCGGTAATCTGGAATGGGGCAATGGCAGGCTGGAATGGCAACAGCCGTTAATACGCAATACCAGCGCTGATGCCCAGCAGGTCAGTGCTGACAGCCTGAGGTCGGCCTTCCGCTGGCGTAAATTGCAGGATACCTGGCGTGCCGACATTCAGGATTTCGAGCTGATGCGAGACGGTTCGTCCGTGTGGCCGGCGAGTCGCATGGCGCTGGATTTCAGTGGTAGCGATCCGTTGCATATACAGGGTGAGGCCAGTTTGCTGGTACTGGACGAATTGAATTCCATCCTGCCACTGATCCCGTGGGTTGACGATGACTCACTGGCGATGCTGGACCGCCTTCAGCCGCAAGGCCTTATGCGTGATGCCGCTTTTGAATTCATATACCGGCCTGGAGAAATTCCGGGATTCGCCATGCGTTCAAAGATCGAGGACCTTGCGCTGGCGGCCAATGGAGGGCTTCCAGGTGTGCAAGGCCTGTCCGGTATACTGGAAGGTAACCTTCAGGCCGGTGAACTGACACTGGATTCACAACAGGCCCGCCTCATATTTCCCAAGCTGTTTTCCCATCCGTTGGCACTCGATAATCTAAAGGGCAAGCTTCACTGGCAGCGCTATCAGGACATGTTCCGCATTGATACGCAGCGGTTAAACGCTGCATCAGGGCCGCTGGTCGTAAACAGTCGGTGGCAAATGGACTGGTCCTATGAGCAGGCGGCTCCCTGGCTTGACCTCCAGCTTGCGATAGATGACCTGCCGCTGGTTGCTGTGCCAGAGTACCTGCCCGACGGCGTGATGTCGCCACGTGCCGTTGACTGGCTGGAACGTTCGTTTCTCGGCGGTAGCGCAAATAACATCCGTGTCTTGCTGCAAGGTCGCCTTGACGAGATGCCGTTTGATCAGGATCAGGGCGTATTTGAGGCACGTTTCGATTTTGAGGATGTCACTCTTGATTATCACCCGACCTGGGGAAAACTCGATGAGCTTGATGGCTATGCCGTATTCAACGGCAGGTCAATGAGAGTTACAGGTCGTAATGCACGTATTCTGGAGTCGCCTTTGAAGGGAGTGGTCGCTTCGATAGAAGACTTGCAGAAACCGGTTCTAACCATAGACGGTACCGCGGGTGGAACCCTGGCGGCCATGCTGGACTATGTTCAGAGTAGTCCGCTACAGAATAATTTCGGTTCTCTGGTCGACCGGCTGGATTCCAGTGGCGATGCGCATCTGCAGTTAAACTTGCGGGTCCCGTTGCAAAGTCGTCTGGGTAGCATCAGTCTGAACGGCGACGTGGTGTTTGCTGACAATACACTTGTGCTGAAAGACAGCGGTATTGGTCTGGATGATATTGATGGCGTGATGAATTTTACGATCGACACTATCAGTATCAAGAAAGCCAGTGCCAGGTTGCTGGGTCGGCCAGTGAAGCTTGCGGTGTACAAGCAGGGTGTCGAGGGGCACTCGCAAACTGTTGTCGATATTCAGGGGCGGTTTGGCCCGACTGACTATCTGCCCCGGGAAAACAGTATTTTTTCTAATTACCTGGAAGGGCGTGCACCCTGGCAGATGCTGTTGGAAATTCAGAACCAGGTAACAAAGAATGTACCGAGGGTGGCGCTCAAGCTCGCGTCTGATCTGAACGGTACCAGGGTGAGTTTGCCGGCCCCATTCAGCAAATCCGCTTCTGAGTCGCGCAAGCTGGCCATTCGATGGCTGCCGGATGGTAATTCGCAGCACCCCTTACAGATAACGTATGCTGATGTGTTGCATGCTCAGCTACTGCTTGACGATGATCAGCTGCATTTGCGCAGGGCTGGTGTAACGTTCGGTGGCGAACAAGCCCGGTTGCCTTTGGTTGATGGTATTCATTTGTCCGGGCAGGTCGCATTATTTGACCTGGGACAGTGGCTACCGATCCTGACACAGGCTGGAAAAGGCGAAGGTGGTGCGCAGCCTGCTATCGATATGGAAGCAGGCCTGTTTCGCTATGCCGGCTTTGAGGTGGCAGATGTGCGAGTGCACAGCAAACTGGCGGATCCCTGGCATTTCCAGATTGATGGCGTGAACAGCCAGGGCTGGTTGCGCTGGCTACCCGCCGAGCGTGCGCTGCCATCGCGCTTGTTAATGAAGTTTCAGCACCTGTATATGCATGATGCTCCTGAAAAATCGGCGTCTGGTAGTGAGTCGGGAAAAAACCTGTCGCCGACTGCCTTGCCAGAGCTCAATATTGAAGTGGGCAAGTTGCACCTGGATGACCGGGAGCTGGGTGCAATAAAGCTGCGTTCGCGTCGCGTGCGCGAGGGTACCAGCTTTGAGGAACTAAGCCTTCGCTCCCCCGCAATTGTAGTGGAGGGGAGTGGTGCCTGGCTGGAACAGAACAACGCCCAGGTTAGCCATTTTAACGCCTCGATCACAGGTGGCGAATTGGGTGAGCTGACAAAACTGTTAAAAACGGGCAATGAGGTTAAAGGCGGGAAGCTGAGTGGCGACATGATGGTCAGCTGGCCTGGTGGGCCAATGGATTTCGAACTGATACAGGTGGAAGCGGACATTTCCCTGAGTGCAAAAGACGGGCGACTCCTCAGTGTCGATGAAGGTGCAGGCAAACTGTTAAGTCTGTTCAGTCTGAATTCCCTGCAGCGACGCCTGTCGCTGGATTTTCGTGATGTTGTCAAGGAAGGCTTCACTTTCGATACGATGAAAGGGACTTTTGTGCTCATGGATGGCGATGCATTTACCAATGACTTCACCATTGAAGGAACATCTGTAGGTATCGATATTGCCGGACGTACCGGTTTGATTGCCCACGATTATGATCAGCTGGTCACAGTAACGCCTGAGGTGACTTCAACGCTACCAATTGCGGGAGCGATAGCCGGGGGGCCTGTTGTTGGTGCAGCGGTTTTCCTGGCAGACAAGCTGGTGGGGGACAAGTTTAATCAACTGACAAAGGTGCAGTATCAGGTGACGGGGAGCTGGGACGAGCCAGTGTACAAGCGCCTGTCGAAAAAAACAGCCAACAAACAGCCGCGAGAGCCTGCCACGGAAGATATCGATACGGACTGATCCGGGTGTTATAGCAGTGTGGTATGCTTCGCGAATGAAACGATTTATTGCCGTCAGTTTTCTGATTTTTTCAGGTGTGCTGAGTGCCGATTCACGTCCATGGCAATTGAGCGCGGACACCTGGGCGCGACCACGTGACGGCCAGGTGGTAACACAGATGATGCCGTTGCCAGACGTAGTGGCCAGCTGGTCGGAAGACCCCGGTCAACGTTTGATTATCCGCTACCCGGGAGGCGAGGACGGCCAGCTATGGGCTTACGAACTGCGCTCCTGGCTGGTCTCCCTGGGTGTGCCGCTGGAGAGCCAGGAACTGGTAGCGGGCAGTGAACAAGCTGGTCAAATTGAAATTGAACTATCGAGGTAACAGGACGTGACGACTGTCTCTTGCATACAAATGGCTTCCGGACCCAACATTGGACCGAACTTGCTGGAAGCTGAGCGGCTCATCGGGATGGCAGTGGACAAAGGTGCCAGCCTGATCGTATTGCCGGAGAACTTTGCCATTATGGGCAAGGAAGAGGCAGACAAGGTGGCGGTGCGTGAAACCGATGGTGAAGGCCCTGTCCAGGATTTCTTGTCGCAGCAGGCAAGCAAGCACGGGGTCTGGCTGGTGGGGGGAACCGTCCCCATGGTGGCCGGGGATGATAACAAGATCCGTGCGGCCAGCCTCTTGTATAATGATCAGGGGCAGCAGGTTGCGCGCTACGACAAGATTCATCTGTTCGACGTATCGGTGGTCGAGAATGGTGATCGTTATACGGAATCAGATACCATTGAAGCCGGCGATCAGGCCGTTGTCGTTGATACGCCCTTTGGAAAGCTGGGGCTTTCCGTTTGCTACGATCTGCGTTTTCCAGAACTGTTTCGCACCATGCTCGATCAGGGTATGGAGTTGCTGGCGCTACCATCAGCTTTCACGGCAATTACCGGGCGCGCTCACTGGGAACCACTGGTGCGAGCGCGCGCCATAGAAAACCTGTGTTACGTCCTGGCTGCAGGCCAGGGCGGTTATCACGTTAATGGGCGGGAAACCTACGGTCACAGTATGATTGTTGATCCATGGGGTCAGGTCATGAACGAGCTGGCCAATGGTTCCGGCCTGGTGTGTGCCGATATCGATATGGATCGGCTGCGTAATATCAGGCGTACTTTTCCGTGTCTTGAGCATCGCAATATAGTCTGCCGGGTCTAGTAAGTCCGACAATGTTTGCCTGGGGATCGTCCACGCAGAGGCGGCGTTGGCGTCTTTTCAGCGTTTAGCTGTAATCACGGATATAACGAAACAGTGCGCGGCTTGATTTTGGGGGCTTTCCGGCAGCGAGTTCTTTTTTTGCCTGGCGCACCAGTTGCCGCAGGTGCTGGCGGTCAGCTGTCGGGTGGGATTCCAGGAACTCTTCAATTGCCGCATCTGCTTCCGCGATCATGCGATCGCGCCAGTCTTCCAGAGCATGATGTTGGCGTGCCTGGTGACGAGTTTCCAGGCGCAACTGCTCAAAATATTGCTGGATAGGTTCCGGGTTTACATCGCGCATCAGCTTGCCGATGTACTGGAGCTGGCGTTTGCGCGCGCCGCGGGAGTGCACGCGTTTGGCCTCCTTCAGTGCGGCAACAAGGTCGTCGGGTAGCCGCAATGCCTGCCAGGCGCTTTCCGGCACTTCAAGCAATTCCGTTCCCAGCTGCTGTAACGCGTGCGCGTCCCGTTTCAGCTGACTTTTGCTGGGCGGCAGTTCTTCGATATCGAATTCGTCGTCTTGCATGTGAGTTCAGATTCTACGGGCCAGGGGGTATTATGAAACATTCAAAGGCGATAGCGCCACATTCGGTAAACTCGTAGTATGAAGCCTTACAGAATGCAGTGTTACGTTGCCAGGCTGGATGATACAGAGCGCATCAATGCGGCGCTGATAACGGACTTTCAGGCACTGCGGAATGACCCGGATCTAAAGCGCAGCCACTACTTCGGTGGGCGCTATGAGAATATTTATATCCCGCGATCACGCATGCCCGCGCTGGCGCCCGTGCTGAATGCGGCACAGCTGGCAGCAGCAGCCTATCTTCGCCGGTCTGGAGAGGAGTTATCAGTGGGTTTCTGGTTCAACGAGATGGGGCCGGGGCACAGTACATTACCCCACAGTCATGATGAAGACGATGAACTGGCGTCCTGTGTATATTACGTTCGTGTTCCGGAGAACTCTGGTGAGCTTATACTTCGGCAAGGGGTGCTCGCCACACACGTCACACCTGTAGAAGGAGAGTTTGTGTTCTTCTCCCCAAAAATCGTCCACGAGGTGACTGAAAATAAGAGTCAGCAAATGCGCCTGTCGGTAGGTATGAATTTTGGAGTACATAAGTAAACGATGTCTGCTTCCGTGTTGTATTCAGTCATTCAGTCACCGGCCCATCCCAGGTTGTCCGGGTTATATGGTCGGCTCGGTATCGATGAGTTGAAGTTTAATTCCGTGCGCAAGGCAATCAGCCAGCTGAAGAAACAGCCACCTGACTGGGTTGTTGCCGATTTTTCCTACGGCTATGCCAATAATTACGCCGGAGTTAATGTCAGCAACCTGGACGTGCTGCTCTCGAGCCTGCGCCGCTATGCCCCAGAGGCACGGGTTATCGTTCTGGCCGAAAAATCGGAATACCAGTATGTAGACAAATTGAAAGCCCTGTTTACAGTGGATGTCGCATTGCGGTATCCGGTATCCGAGGCGCAAATTGAGGCGATACTAGCCGGTTCAGATGCAGCTACTGACTAGAATCAAGGGGTAGGGTGGCTGGCTATTGAGTGTGGAAGAGGATTTCCATAGTGTCTGGTCTGAGCGTTCGGTAATCTGTGCATAAACATCAGGGCTCGGTAGCGCACCGAGTTCGTTGGACGGCATCAAAAGCTGCTCTTGTTCATTGATCTCGGCATCTATTCGTCGCACAGGGTAAAGCGGTAACCGCGATTGCGCAGGGTTTCGATAGGTTTCAGTGACCCGTCCGGATCCAGTTTCCTGCGCAGGCGACCAATGATGACCTCGATTACGTTGCTGTCACGGTCGTCATCGTGTGGATAGAGATAATCGGCCAGGTGTGCTTTGGAAACTGCTTCACTGGAATGCCGCATCAGGTATTCGAGCAGGCGGTACTCGAATGCGGTGACATCCAGGGAAGCACCGTTAAGAGATACCTGCTGTGTATCTGTATTGAGAGCAATGCAACCGCATTCCAGTTCGGTTTTCGGGGCGCCTACTGCCCGGCGCAGCAGGGCCTTCAGGCGAGCCAGTAGCTCTTCCATTTGAAACGGCTTGACGAGGTAATCATCAGCACCGGCTTCCAGTCCCTCGACTTTTTCCTGCCAGCGACTGCGCGCGGTCAGAATCAACACGGGCAGGTTATATCCCTGGTCTCGCAAACGTTGAATAATCTCAATGCCGGAAAGGCCAGGC
>JBHPFC010000006.1:0-63537 GCA_042576405.1 Pseudomonadota bacterium
CTGCTGTTTGATGGGCGGCCACTACAGGAACCGCTGCTACTGAATTCAAACTGCTAGGAAGATATGCCGTACTACTCTCGCCTTATTACCCTGCTACTGGCAGGCCTGCTGTTCGCAGTGATGCCATTCAACTTCGCCGGTGCTGATAGCAGTCAGCCCTACCCGGAATTTGTGGCGCAATATGATGCCATGGCCAACGGTTTCGGCATCGGCGACGTAACCATCAGCCTGCGGCGCAATGGCAACGATAAGTATCTGTACCAGCAGGAATCACACAGCAGCGGTATTGCCGCGCTGTTCGGTGACAACAAGTCAATTGAAAGCAGCCTCTGGCAACTCGACGATGGCCGCATCAAGGTGCTCGAATATCAGTCACAGCACAAGGGGGGCGACGACGATGATAACGAACACCTGCTGTTCGACTGGGACAATACCACGGTAAGAAATATCGGTGCTGGCGAACACTGGGAAATTCCGCTACCCGCAAACACTCTGGATCGGCTGGTTATGCAACTCGCCATGCTGTTCGAATTGCGTAACGGGAAAACAGAATTTAACTACCAGGTACCACGCCAGGGCCGCATAAAGAATTACAGCTTTGAACTGCTGGGCGAGGATGAAATCGAACTCACCTCGGGCATGTACAAGACACTGAAAGTCGGACGCACCAACGACGACCGCGACCAGAGCTGGGTCTGGAGCGCACCGGAGCTGGATTATTTCCCGATACGGTTTCTAAAGAAAAAACAGAGCGGCATCAAAATCGAGCTGGTACTACGCAAACTTGACTTTGCACCCTTCGGCGACGGTAACAGCCTGGAAGTCGAACCTCTGAATCCCTGAAGCCCAAATCAGGCTTTAGGTAATGTGACGCCCGTCTGCCCTTGATACTTGCCACCCCGATCTCCGTAAGACGTCTCGCACACTTCATCTGATTCCAGGAACAATACCTGGGCAACACCTTCGTTAGCGTAGATCTTCGCTGGTAGCGGCGTGGTATTGGAAAACTCCAGGGTCACGTGACCTTCCCATTCCGGCTCCAGTGGCGTGACATTGACGATAATACCGCAGCGCGCGTAGGTAGACTTGCCCAGGCAAATGGTCAGCACACTGCGGGGAATACGGAAATACTCAACCGTGCGCGCCAGCGCGAAGGAATTCGGCGGGATAATGCAGACGTCGGATTTAACATCGACAAAACTGTTGTCGTCGAAGTTTTTTGGATCGACCACCGCTGAATTGATATTGGTGAAAATCTTGAATTCATCGGCGCAGCGGATATCGTAGCCATAACTGGAGGTTCCGTAGGAAATCACCCGACCTTTACCTTCTTGCTCGCGGACCTGCCTCGCCTCGAAGGGCTCAATCATGCCTTCCTGCTCCGCCATACGGCGAATCCACTGATCGGATTTAATCGACATTATTTATCCTGTTGAAAATAGTAACGCCAAAGATACCGGGGAAATCCTTAACCGCCAACACGCCACACAGATCCCGCCTGAATAAAGCAGAAAAACGCGGAGCTCCGGGACGTCCTGGCGCTTATAAAGCCTAGTTATTCTGAATCACAATCTGCGGGAACTTGGCAGCGTAGTTCTTCGACTGCAGTGCCAGCTTGGCTGCAGTGCGACGGGCGATATCCTTGTAGATCTGGGCAATTCGACCGTCCGGTTCAGCGACCACGGATGGGCGACCGGAATCGACTTCTTCACGAATAGACTTGTCCAGCGGAAGTGCCCCGAGGAAATCGACATCGTAATCGTCACACATCCGCTGACCACCGCCTTCGCCAAAGATGTGTTCTTCGTGTCCGCACTCGCTGCAAATGTGGATACTCATGTTCTCGACAATACCCAGTACCGGCACTTCGACTTTCTCGAACATCTTGAGACCCTTGCGCGCATCCAGCAGGGCAATATCTTGCGGCGTGGTCACAATCACGACACCGGAAACCGGCACTTGCTGCGCCAGCGTCAACTGCACATCACCGGTACCGGGCGGCAGATCGACCACCAGGTAATCCAACGCCTGCCAGTTGGTGTCACCGAGCAGCTGCTGAAGGGCCTGGGTGACCATAGGGCCACGCCAGATCATCGGGGTTTCCTCGTCAACCAGGAAACCGATCGACATGGTCTGAATGTGATAGCTGACCATCGGCTCCAGGGTCTTGCCGTCCTTGGACTCCGGCTTGCCACTGATGCCCAGCATGCGTGGCTGACTGGGGCCATAGATGTCTGCATCCAGCATGCCGACACTGGCACCCTCTGCGGACAGCGCCAGGGCCAGGTTGGTTGCCGTAGTGGATTTACCCACGCCGCCCTTACCGGAAGCCACAGCGATAATATTCTTGATGCCGTCGATCGTTTTCACGCCTTTCTGTACAGAATGCGCCTGGATGGCGAAACTGACATTGACGCGTGCCTTGCCCACACCATCGATCGACTCGACCATCTCTTTCAGCCTCGCAGCAAGCTCTTCCTTATAGCCTTCTGCCGGGAAACCGAGGACCACGTCGACAACGACCTGGTCGCCCTCGATCATGACATTGCGCACGCACTGGGCGGTAATCAGATCCTTTTCCATGAAAGGATCGATGTATTCCTTGAGCTTAGCTTCAATCTGCTCTCTGGACAGGTCTGCCATGGTCATTTCCTCATCAAGCTTGGTCGCGGGCCATTTGGCCTTGATTACACTGAAAAAATTGAGGCGCGATTGTACACAATTTAGGGTGGTGGGTCTTCACCCCGGTTTGTACGGTTAAGAAAACCCGTTTCTGGCATAATGGCGCGCTATCTACAGGTTCTGTCAGGCAATTTAATGTCACAACAACATCGCAACATGCTGGTCACCAGCGCCCTGCCCTATGCCAATGGCTCAATTCACCTGGGACATTTGGTCGAATATATCCAGACAGATATCTGGGTTCGCTTTCAAAAAATGCGCGGCCATAACTGCACCTACGTTTGTGCAGACGATGCTCATGGCACGCCGATCATGCTGCGTGCCCAGCAGGAAGATATCTCGCCGGAAGCGCTGATCAAAAAAATGAACGCCGAGCACCAGGCGGATTTCGCCAGCTTTCATATCGAATTCGACAACTATTACAGCACGCACTCGGACGAAAACCGTGAGTTCGCCGAATCCATCTACCTGAAACTACGTGACGCCGGGCACATCGACCAGCGCACCATCAGCCAGTATTACGACCCCGAAAAGGCCATGTTCCTTCCAGACCGGTTCATCAAGGGCACCTGCCCCAAATGTGGTGCCGATGATCAATATGGCGACAACTGCGAAGTTTGTGGCGCGACATACGATGCCGGAGAACTGAAAAACCCCAGGTCAGTGATCAGTGGCGCGACACCCGTGGAAAAGGAATCAGAGCATTACTTTTTCAAGTTGTCCGACTTTACCGATATGTTGCACGACTATCTCCAGAAAGCCACCCAGTCAGAAGTGGCCAACAAGATGAACGAGTGGCTGGAAGCCGGCCTGCAGGACTGGGACATTTCGCGTGACGCGCCCTACTTCGGCTTCGAGATTCCTGATGCGCCAAACAAGTTTTTCTACGTCTGGCTGGATGCGCCTATGGGCTACATGGCCAGCTTCAAGGACTACTGCAATAAAAATAACCTGAATTTCGATGACTGGTGGGGCAAGCACTCCAGCGCAGAGCTGTATCACTTCATCGGCAAGGATATCCTGCGTTTTCACACGCTGTTCTGGCCCGCGGTGCTCGACGGTTCCGGTTATCGCAAACCGACCAGGGTGTTCGCCCACGGATTTTTGACCGTCAACGGTCAGAAGATGTCCAAGTCACGCGGCACCTTCATCAATGCCCGCACTTACCTTGATCATCTTGATCCTGAATACCTGCGCTATTACTACGCGGCCAAACTCTCCAGCGGCGTCGATGACATTGATCTCAACCTGGACGATTTTGTGGCCCGTATCAACAGCGACCTGGTCGGCAAATATGTGAACATCGCCAGTCGTACCGCAAACTTCATCATTAAACATTTCGACGGTGAACTGCTGTCGGACAAGGAATATGGCACCCACGAAACAGAAGGTGGCAAACAGCTTGTTGCCGAGGCGTTTGAACAACGCGAGTACAGCCGTGCTGTCCGGGAAATCATGCGTATGGCTGATAGCACCAACCAGTTCTTTGACGAAAACGAACCGTGGAAACTTGCCAAGGATCCGGAACAGAAAGACAAGTTGCATAAGGTGTGTTCACGCATCCTGCACTCTTTCCATGTTCTGTCTATTTTCCTGACGCCAATCCTGCCTGTCATGACAGGGCGCGTAGCGCGCGAATTATTCGGCATGGAACGCGACTTTAGCTGGGAAGACCTGGAACACTTCCCTACGCGCATCAACAAATTCAAACACCTCGCCAAGCGCGTCGAAACAGACGCTGTAAACGCTATGATCGAGGCATCCAAAGAGAGTTTGACTGTGACTGAAACCAAACCTGCCAGTGGTCCGCTGGCTGACGACCCGGTTGCCGATGCCATAACATTCGACGAATTTGCCAAGGTAGATCTGCGCATTGCAAAAATCGTCAAGGCCGAGGTCGTGGAAAAAGCCGACAAACTGCTCCAGCTGACCCTGGATATCGGCGGTGAAACGCGCAACGTTTTTGCAGGCATAAAAAGCGCCTATGCGCCCGAAGACCTGGAAGGCAAACTCACCGTCATGGTCGCCAATCTCGCACCACGCAAAATGCGCTTTGGTGTTTCCGAAGGGATGGTCCTTGCGGCCGGCCCTGGTGGCAAGGACCTGTTCATCCTTGAGCCGCATCAAGGTGCACAACCGGGCATGAAAGTTAAATGAAGCGCAACGGAAAACAGGTACTATAGAGCCCCATGACCGAACTTGCCCTCATCCTTGTAAGCACCGTCCTGGTGAACAACTTCGTTCTGGTGAAGTTCCTGGGCCTGTGCCCGTTCATGGGTGTATCACGCAAGCTTGAAACTGCCACCGGCATGTCACTGGCAACGACCTTTGTACTCACGCTGTCGTCAGTCTGCAGCTACCTGGCGAATGAATACCTGCTGGCGCCGCTGGGGCTGGAATATCTGCGCACCATCACATTTATTCTGGTTATCGCAGTGGTAGTGCAGTTCACTGAAATGGTGGTGCACAAAACCAGCCCCCTGCTTTACCAGGTGCTGGGTATCTTTCTGCCATTGATTACCACCAATTGCGCGGTACTGGGTGTAGCCCTGTTAAACGTGCAGGAAAAACACGGCTTTCTTCAGTCTGCCGTTTACGGCTTTGGCGCCGCCGTCGGATTCTCCCTGGTCATGATCCTGTTTGCGGCCATGCGCGAGCGTATCGCCGTCGCTGACGTGCCGGTGGCGTTCAAAGGCTCCGCCATTGCACTGGTTACTGCCGGACTGATGTCGCTGGCGTTTATGGGTTTTTCCGGTCTGATCAAGGGCTGAGTCGCCATGCTCACCGCCATGCTCGCCATTGGAATCCTGGCTGCCTGCTTTGGGCTGCTGCTGGGCTTTTCCGCCATCCGTTTCAAGGTGGAGGGCGACCCGATCGCTGATCAGGTCGATGCTATCCTGCCCCAGACCCAGTGTGGCCAATGTACCTATGCCGGCTGCCGACCTTATGCCGAAGCCATTGCTGCCGGAGAAGCAGACATCAACCAGTGCCCTCCCGGCGGTGAGGCTACCATACAGGCGCTGGCCGATCTGCTCGGCGTGGAGCCAAAACCACTGAATGCAGAACACGGCGAACATAAAGAAAAACGTGTCGCGGTAATTGATGAACAAACCTGCATTGGCTGCACCCTCTGTATTCAGGCCTGCCCGGTGGATGCCATTCTTGGAGCTGCCAAACAGATGCACACCGTGATCGAAAGCGAATGCACCGGTTGCGACCTGTGTGTACCGCCCTGCCCGGTAGACTGTATCGACATGGTACCGGTTGCTCAGGCTATCGATAGCTGGAAATGGCCTTACCCGGAACCCGCCGAAAGCCGCGAAAGGGCTTGATACAGGCCAACAATCCCCCTGTGTAGCCGGCGTATTTTTGGCCACAGACACTGTACAATGCGGCCTCAATGGTCAGCATTCTGGAACAACCTCTCGCTATTCCCGGTGGCCTGCGCCTGGCATCCAATAAGTCGCAGTCGCTACGCACACCCGTGCGTCAGGCGCGCCTGCCCGAACGCCTTATTGTCCCACTCAGCCAGCATATCGGTGTGCCGGCTGAAGCGCTGGTAAAACCCGGAGACAAGGTGCTCAAGGGCCAGCTCATAGGTCGCTCCACTGACTACATCAGCGCTCCGGTACACGCACCGACTTCGGGGACAATCACCGATGTCGGCGATTACCCGGTACCCCACCCGTCCGGCCTGAACGCCAGCTGTGTCGTAATTATCGCAGACGGCGAAGACCGTGCTGCCGATACCGGCCTGAAAATAGACCGGGTCCTGGAAGCTGACCCCGCCGACATACGCCAGCAAGTAAGGGCAGCCGGTATTGTTGGTCTTGGTGGTGCCGGCTTTCCCAGCGCGGTGAAACTCAATCCCGGGCCTGACCGACAAGTAGAGCTACTGGTCATCAATGGTGCCGAGTGTGAACCGTTCATCAGTTGTGACGAGGCGCTGATGTGCTGCTGTACGCAGGATGTGATTGATGGTATCCGCATAATGCAACATGCACTCGGCGCACAGCAGGCCGTTATCGGCGTGGAAGACAATATGCCACACGCCATCGACTGTCTCGGCGAAAGCCTCGAAGCCTGCGGTGCAAACGATATACGCATTGTTCCGGTTCCCAGCCTTTACCCGGCAGGCGGTGAGAAGCAACTGATCTACGCACTCACCGGTGAGGAAGTCCCCAGCCAGGGTCTACCAGCTGACCTGGGTATTGTTTGCCACAATGTTGGCACTGCCGCTGCCATATCACGCGCCCTGATCAACGGTGAACCGCTAATCTCCCGGGTGGTCACTGTAACCGGAGCCGGTGTTGCCGAGCCGTGCAACCTGGAAGTACGCATCGGTACACCGATAGCCGATCTGATCGAGGACTGTGGCGGCTATACCGAGGATATCGAGCGTCTGCTCATGGGGGGACCGATGATGGGAATCTCACTGGCAAGCGATAACGTGCCGGTGATCAAAACCACCAACTGTCTGCTGGCTGCAAGTCAGGCAGATATAGCGCCGCCAAAGGCGGCCAGTGCCTGCATTCGTTGCGGTGAGTGCGCTGAAGTATGCCCGGCGCAACTGCTGCCACAACAGTTATACTGGCATGCTCACGCGCGCGACTTTGACACGGTTCAGGACTATAACCTGTTTGACTGCATTGAATGCGGTTGCTGTGCACAGGTCTGCCCAAGCCATATACCCCTGGTTCAGTATTATCGCTTCGCCAAGACCGAGATCTGGGATCAGGAGCGCGAACGGCAAAGTTCGGATATTGCGCGCCAGCGTCACGAGTTCCGACTCGACCGTCTGGAACGCGAAAAGAAAGCCCTTGAAGAACGTCGTGCCAAGGCCAAAAAAGCCCTGAACAAGCCCAAAGTCGGCGATGCCGATAACAAGAAGGCAGAGATCGCTGCGGCTTTGGAACGCGTCAAGGCCAAAAAAGCCCAACAGGATGCAAACGCGAAGAATATCGATGGCCTGTCCGCCGAACAACAGGCGAAAATTTCCGAGATCGACAAACGCCGCGCGGCACAAAACACTACGACGGGTGAGTAATGGAATTTAAAACCGGCACCTCGCCCTATCTACCGGTCAGTAATGACCTGTCACGTCTCATGCTCAAGGTCATTCTGGGGCTGATCCCCGGAGCACTGTGCCTGTTCCTGTTTTTTGGCTGGGGCGTGATCACCAACCTGCTGATTGCCACTGCTACGGCTGTAGCTTCTGAAGCGGCCATGCTGCGCCTGCGTGGCAAGCCGGTAGCACCGGCCCTGGGTGATTACAGCGCCGTCCTGACCGGGCTGCTACTGGGGCTGGCACTGCCGCCGCTGGCGCCCTGGTGGATACCCTTCATCGGCTCCGCATTTGCCATTGTCATCGCCAAGCAACTTTATGGTGGACTTGGTTATAACCCTTTCAATCCTGCCATGGTTGGCTTTGTCGTTCTGATAATTTCTTTTCCGTTACAAATGACCCTGTGGTCGCCGCCAAGCGGTGTTGAGGGAGAAACCCTGGCATTTACGGATACACTGCAGCTGATCTTTACCGGTGTTGTGCCGGCCGGCAGCCTTCTCGACAGCTTCACTATGGCGACACCACTGGATACGGCCAAAACCCAGCTGGGTCTCAACTACACCTGGAGTGAAATCGTAAACAATCCGGTGTATGGCAGCTTCGCCGGTCACGGCTGGGAATGGATCAATCTGGCATATCTTGCGGGTGGTATCTGGCTGTGGCGCCGGGGCGCCATACACTGGCAGATACCGGCAGGCATGCTGGGCGGGATGTTTGTCATTTCACTGTTATTTTATGTTGCTGACAGTGACAGCTTCGGCTCACCGATATTTCACCTGTTCAGCGGCGCCACCATGCTGGGAGCCTTTTTTATTGCCACCGACCCGGTGTCTGCAGCCACGACCCCGCGAGGGCGAATTTACTACGGCGCCGGTATTGGCATTATTGCGTACATCATCCGCACCTGGGGTGGTTACCCGGACGGTGTCGCCTTTGCCGTGCTGCTGATGAACATGGCCGCGCCTACTCTTGACTACTATACCCAGCCCAGGGTGTTCGGGCATGAGAAAGAATAGCCATGAGCTACCGGCCGGTCCTGATTTCAGCAATATTTCTATTCCTGTTTGCGATCATTGGCACGGGTACGGTCGCCTATATATTTGAAAGCACGGAAGAACGCATCGCCGAGAATCAGCGCCGGGCCTTGCTGAAGAGTCTGAATGAACTGGTACCCGAAGACCTCTACGATAACGATATCTATGCTGACATTCTCTACGTACAGAACGGCGAACTGCTGGGTACCGATGCACCGGTTCCGGTCTATCGAGCCCGCAAGAACGGCTGGCCCGTGGCCGCCGTACTCGCACCGGTTGCACCGGATGGTTATAACGGCAGCATTCGCCTGCTGGTAGCAATCCAGCTTAACGGCAAGCTGGCGGGCGTGCGCGTCATCCAGCACCGGGAAACGCCGGGGCTGGGTGACGGGATCGAAGCTGAACGCTCGGACTGGATTCTCGAGTTCAACGGCAAGTCACTGCTTGATCCGCAAGAGAATAACTGGAAAGTTAAACGCGACGGCGGAACATTTGACCAGTTTACCGGCGCCACCATTACCCCTCGCGCTGTCGTGAAAGCAGTTAAGGAAGCTTTGCTATACTTCAAGGCCTATGGTCAAACCCTGTTTGAGCAACACCCGCATGAAAAACCACAGTCATGAATGACTATAAAACGATAGTCCGCGACGGCTTCTGGTCGAATAACGTCGGCCTGGTCCAACTGCTGGGCCTGTGCCCGTTACTGGCCGTGACCGGCACCTTCATCAATGGGCTGGGTCTTGGCCTGGCGACACTTATCACGCTGGTCGCCTCAAACGTTATTGTATCGCTGATCCGCACACTGGTACGCCAGGAAGTCCGCATACCGGTCTTTGTACTGGTTATCGCCTCAGTGGTAACCGTGATAGAGCTGGTGATGAGCGCCTGGTTCTACGACCTCTATAAGATCCTGGGTATTTTCATACCCCTGATTGTCACCAACTGTTCGATCATCGGACGTGCAGAGGCCTTCGCCTCCAAGAACAGCGTTGGCCGCTCATTTATTGACGGCCTGAGTATGGGCATGGGCTTTCTGCTGGTTCTCGTCACACTGGGCGGCTTACGCGAAATTATCGGCCAGGGCACGCTGTTCGCCCAGGCCCACCTGATGTTTGGCGAAGCCGCGCGCGTAATAACGATTACGCTCATTGATGACTACAGCGGCTTTCTACTGGCAATACTGCCACCCGGTGCTTTTATTGGCCTCGGTTTGCTGATTGCCATGAAGAATGCAATTGATAATCGCAGGCAGCAAATTCAAACGAGCGCACTGGAATTGAAACAAACACCGGCAAATGCCGGGTAGGATTGCACTGTAAACTCTGGAGATACCAGCGCACTACAAGCGGCGGGGAGGAGAGTCTGATTGTGGCGCCTGCGCCCACAGAAAGTGCCCTTGGGGTATGCCCGCAGGGTACCGAAACTGCAATCAGACTGCCCTCCCTGCCGCCTCAGCCCCAAACCCTCATAATGAACAAACAAAAACGCACAGAAATCTTCACCCGGCTACGTGCCGAAAACCCTGCGCCCACAACCGAACTCAACTATGGTAACCCCTATCAGCTGCTGGTCGCCGTCGCTCTGTCTGCACAGTCCACCGACGTCGGTGTCAACAAAGCCACCAAAGCACTCTTCAGGAAAGTTAAAACCCCTCAGGCCATGCTGAAGCTCGGCGAAGAAGGCCTTAAGGACTACATCAAGACAATTGGCCTGTATAACACCAAAGCAAAAAACGTCATTGCCGCTGCACAAATCCTGGTGGAACAACACAAGAGTAAAGTCCCGGATCAACGTGAAGCCCTGGAAGCGCTGCCGGGTGTTGGGCGGAAAACAGCCAATGTTATTCTCAACACTGCCTTCGGCCAGCCTACCATCGCCGTCGACACACACATCTTCCGCGTATCGAACCGCACCGGCATCGCACCGGGCAAAAATGTGAACGAAGTCGAACGCAAACTGCTGAAGTTCATTCCGGATGAATTCAAGCAGGACGCCCACCACTGGCTGATTCTGCATGGACGGTATACCTGCATCGCGCGCACACCACGCTGTGGCAGCTGTATCATCGAAGACCTGTGCGAATACCGCCAGAAGACCGAAAACTGACGCCATCCGGAGACGACTAAAATTTGCCTAATACCCTGGAAATCCAGTAATCTCGGCAACTTGGACCAGACTATGCTATTTGGACAGGATCGGAATCAACTGCGCAGTATGTACTGCGATGCATGGAGCAGGCATCGGCAGCATTTGCCCATGGAACCCCTGCAAACTGAAATTGTCGCAGTTATTCAGCAGCATCCGGAGTATCATCCGCTGCTGGAAAATCCCGATCAGGCGCTAGGCAAGGAATACCTGCCGGAACTGGGAGAGACCAACCCGTTCCTGCACATGGGGATGCACCTGGCCATACGCGAACAGGTCGGTACCGACCGGCCGGAGGGCGTTCGCACGCTGTATCAGCAGCTGGCAATGGGCAGTAATGACCTGCATGCACTGGATCACCAGCTGATGGAATGCCTCGCTGAAATGATCTGGCAGGCACAACGTGACGGCACTATGCCCGACGAAGCGCGCTACCTGGATTGTATGAAGACTCTCGCGGAGAAAGGCTGAAAACGCATCATGAAAAGCTTTTTCCCCGCGCTGTCGAACCCATTCAGTTTCCGGAATACCGATTTTCCGGAAACTTTCCCAACCCCGGCTGGTCGTAGTGGCTGTCACCCATGACGGGTGAAGGCATGAACTGCCGGTTAATTTGCGGTGCATCGCTACCGCAATAGTAAATGAAGCCTTAAGGAGGCGATATCAATGTCTAAACCTACTGTTATGAAACCCCTGTCTATTGCACTTGGTGCTGTTTTCGTCGCTTCCCTGGCAGGCACTTCAATTGCCAACGCTGCGGATAACCCGTTCAGCATGACCGAACTGTCCAGCGGCTACATGGTTGCCGATAGCAAGGAAGGTAAGTGCGGCGGCGAAAAGAAAGCCGAAGAAGGTAAATGTGGCGAAGGTAAGTGCGGCGGCGAAAAGAAAGCCAAAGAAGGTAAATGTGGCGAAGGTAAGTGCGGCGGCGAAAAGAAAGCCACAGAAGGTAAGTGCGGCGGCGAAAAGAAAGCCAAAGAAGGTAAATGTGGCGAAGGTAAGTGCGGCGGCGAAAAGAAAGCCACAGAAGGTAAGTGCGGCGGCGAAAAGAAATAAACCGTTTTAGCCATGCCGGATAAAAGTTATCCAGTACATGGTGCCGGTCTTGGGCTGCGGCGGACCCTTATGGGTCCGCTTGCGGACCATTCACCCGGTCAGGTCGGTTTCTATGAAGTCGCACCGGAAAACTGGATCGGAGTTGGCGGCCGTTACGGCAAACAGTTCCGCGCCTTTACCGAACGGCATCCTTTTGTAAGCCATGGACTGTCGCTATCGATTGGCAGCCCGGCCCCCCTGGATGAGACCTTTTTACATCGCCTCAAGCGTTTTCTGGACGAACACCAGATACGCGCCTACACCGAACATCTGAGTTATTGCAGCGACGACGGGCATCTGTACGACCTCATGCCCATCCCCTTTACAGAGGAAGCTGTAAAATACGTTGCTGAACGCATACGCCGCACCCAGGATATCCTGGAGCGCCGTGTAGCCATGGAAAACGTGTCTTATTACGCTGCACCCGGCAAGCAACTGGAAGAAATCGAGTTCATTAATGCCGTACTTGAAGAGGCCGACTGCGACCTCCTCCTCGACGTCAATAATATTTACGTAAACAGCATCAATCACCGCTATAACGCGGAAGAATTTCTTTACGCGCTGCCTGCAGAGCGGGTTGCATATTTTCATGTCGCTGGTCATTACGATGAGGCCGAAGACCTGATTGTTGATACTCACGGAGCCGATGTTATCGACCCCGTTTGGGGGCTGCTCGACAAAGCTTACGCGCACTGTGGCGCGGTACCCACTCTGCTGGAGCGCGACTTCAATATTCCACCATTACCGGAATTACTGACCGAGATAGATCGCATTGTCGACATCCAGTCACACTATAGTGAAGGCAAGAAGCCTCGCCATGCACAACACGGCTAAACCGGAATTTATGCAGCAGCAGTATGCGTTTGCCGCGCATATCCGGGATCCGGAACAGAATGCAGCACCTGCCGGTATTGAAGACCGGCGCATGGGTATATACCGCGAACTGTTCTACAACAATGTTGAAGGCTTCCTGAGCAACGGCTTTCCGGTACTACGCGAACTGCTGGACGATGCGCACTGGCATGCAATAGCGCGGGATTTTTTTTCATGTCACCATTGCCATACTCCGTTATTCCTGGAGATTCCGCGCGAGTTTTTGAATTATCTGGGCGTAGAACGCGGCAACCAGGATGGTGATCCGCCATTCATGCGCGAACTGGCGCATTATGAGTGGGTGGAACTCGCACTGTCTGTGGCAGAAAGCGACGCCAGTCAGCACATTGACGAAGATGGCGACCTGCTTAATAGCGCACCGGCATTATCCAGCCTGGCCTGGCCTCTTTCTTATCAGTACCCGGTGCATCGTATCAGTCCGGAATTTCAACCGGCAGAAGCAGATGATCAACCCACCTATTTGCTCGTCTACCGCGATGCCGACGATGAAGTGGGGTTTCTGGAACTGAACCCTGTCAGCGCCCGTTTGTTTTCACTAATACAGGAACATCCCGGCAAAACAGGTCGCAGCATACTCGAGCAGATCGCTGCAGAACTTCAACACCCCGACCCCGCGCAGGTCATCGCCGGAGGACAGGGAATACTTAACGAATGGCGACAACGTGGCATTGTGCTCGGCACCTGCCTCTAAACCAAGAACCAACAATCCCCAGCAAGGAGAAGCACCATGTATCCCCTCGTCCAGCTACAAAAACTGCTCGATACAACCCGTATTTTTGATTTTCTCGGCCCACTGGCGCTGAGACTCTACCTGGTGCCGATATTCTGGATGGCCGGCACCAAGAAACTGGGCGACATGGACAGTATTATCGAGTGGTTCGGCAACCCTGACTGGGGGCTGGGTCTGCCATTTCCCGAGGTGATGGCCTGGGCCGCAACCCTCACAGAGACCGGTGGCGCCATCATGTTACTGGTTGGCTTTGCCGTACGCTGGATAACCATCCCGCTGATGGTCACGATGGTAGTTGCCGCGGTGACTGTGCATATGCAAAACGGCTGGCTGGCCATCGCCGAAGGTGGCGGATTATTTGCCACGCCTCGCACTGAAGGTGCTGTCGAGCGCCTTGATCGCGCCAAAGAAATTCTTCAACAAAACGGTAATTACGAATGGCTGACAGAAAACGGTAACTTCGTGGTATTGAATAATGGCATCGAATTCGCAGCCACCTATTTCATTATGCTGCTGGTCCTGTTCTTTATCGGTGCCGGACGTTTCTTCAGCATGGACTACTGGATACGAAAAGCCTTTATGCGCGATTAATGCAGCAGCGTATGAAGGTCCGCTTAAATTGCAATTGAGGGATGACGTATACTGGCGCTGTGCCCAGTCAAGATGACATCCCCACCCGTGTAGCCGACAGCTTTACACTGACTGTCGGCGGCATGACCTGTCCGCACTGCGTGGCGCGCGTCGAGAAAGCCATCTTCGGCGTCGATCAGGTCACCGCCGCAAACGTGCAACTGGAGACAGGGCAAGCTCGCGTCACCGGCGGCAAACCTCATCAGGTTATTGAGGCCATAGAAGCCGCTGGTTATGAAGCGCACCCAATAGCGGAAACGCATGATAGCTGCGGCATAACGGAAAGCCCTGCAACATCTGTAGCGGCCTTTGTCAAAGGCAGTTACCGAATTGAAATCGATGACATGACCTGCGCCAGCTGCGTGGCACGTGTCGAAAAGGCTATTCTCGCTGTCAATGGCGTCAGCGATGCCTCGGTAAACCTGGTTGAGGGCGCAGCCTATGTTCTGGGTGGCGATGCAAAAACCGTCGCAAACGCCATAATCGACCAGGGTTACCCGGCCCGACCAGCACCCCCGCACAATCACGACAAGGCCCGGCTGGCATTTACAAGTCTGCTGTCCAATGCTGACAAGGTCAGGATCGATGCGCTATTCAATTCGGTAGCAGCCGAGTCAAATGCTAACTGGCTCGACAATCAACACTGTGAACTCGAAGTCCGTGCCCACCCTGTCGACTACCTGCTGATCCTGGAACAGGCGGGCTACGCGGTAAAGTTTACAGAAGATACCGAAGACCCCTACATAGTCCAGGACCGACAGGCGCAACATCAGGTACGCCTGTCAATCAAACGCGCCTTGCTGGCCGGTGTCGTGGGCCTGGGCCTGATGGCTGGCATGATGACAGGTGTACTACCCGGTATTGCGGCCTCATCACCGCTGACCGATATCAACGGCCGCGGATTCTGGCTGGTAACCGCACTGATCTGCCTGCTGACCATGATCTATAGTGGCCACAGCTATTACCTCGGCGCATGGAAACAGCTCCGTCATGGGCAGGCCAATATGGACACGCTGGTTGCCGTCGGAACCGCAGCTGCATGGCTGGCCTCACTGTTACTGATACTCGCGCCGGACTTCGTGCCTTCTGCGCATCGACACCTCTACCTGGATACTTCTGTGCTGATTCTTGCCTTTCTGCAATTTGGGCATGCACTGGAAATCCGCGCCAAGGCGCGTACTGGCCGGGCGATTGGCGCGTTGGTAGAACTGTCGCCCAAAACCGCCCGACTGATACGTAACGCTCGTGAATGGACATTGCCTGTATCACTGCTCTCGCCCGGCGATCTTTTCCTGGTCAAACCCGGCGAAGCGATTGCCACTGATGCCACTGTGGTGGAAGGACACTCAAGGGTCGACGAATCCATGATTACCGGTGAACCACTAACGGTCGCCAAACAAGATGGTGACGCTCTTACAGGGGGCACCATTAACCAGTCGGGTGCACTGACGGCGCGCGTTACGCACATTGGTGACGACACCACGCTGGCGGGTATTATCCACTCCGTCAAACAGGCTCAAATGAGCAAGCCTCCAATCGGACGACTGGTTGACCGGATCGCCGCTGTATTCGTGCCTGTTGTGCTCGTGATTGCCTTTGTTACCTTCTTTGCATGGTATCTGAACGGCCCTGAACCTCAACTACCCTATGCCCTTACCACCGCCATTGCAGTACTGGTTATCGCCTGCCCCTGCGCGCTTGGCCTGGCAACGCCTATTGCCATAATGGTGGGTATGGGTCGCGCTGCCCAGTTCGGCGTACTGATCCGTAACGGCGACGCACTGCAATCCGCCGCTGATATCACTCACCTGGTAGTCGATAAGACCGGCACGCTAACCGAAGGTCGCCCGCAAGTAACCGAACTGTATTGCCGCGACGGCCTGGGTGAAGCACAGGCGCTTACCTGGGCCGCAAGCCTGGAGCACTTGTCTGAACACCCGCTGGCGCAGGCGATTCTTGAATCTGCGCAACAGCGTAACCTGTCATTGATACCTGCCAGCAATTTCCAGGCTGAACCGGGACAGGGAATCTCGGCTACGGTCGATGATCAGAAACTCTACATTGGACGACAGGAATGGTTTGCCGAAAGGGGCATTGAAATTGACGCCACCCTGCTCAATCACGAACAGCACATGGCCCGTCGGGGTGCCACACCCGTCTGGCTAGCGAATGACAGCCACATCCTCGCTGTTCTTGGACTGCGCGATCCCGTACGTCGCGACACCCCATCGGCGTTGAAAGCGTTAAAATCCCGGGGTATACAACTGGTGATGTGCACCGGCGACCATCCAGACACTGCCCAGTCCGTCGCACAGGAGCTAGGCATCAAAAATGTACATAGTCGGGTGTTACCCCAGGACAAGGCCAAAATCATAAAGGCTCTGCAAAGCAAAGGCTATAAAGTTGGCATGGTTGGAGATGGCGTAAACGATGCGCCTGCACTGGCCCAGGCCAATGTCGGCTTTGCCATAGGCGCCGGCACCGATGTAGCCATCGAAAGTGCTGATGTAACACTGGCCAGCAACTCATTGACCAGCGCTGTCAGTGCAATTGCACTTTCACGTGCGACATTACGCAATATCAAACAAAACCTGTTCGGTGCCTTTGCCTACAACACACTGGGCATCCCCCTGGCTGCCGGTGTTCTTTATCCTCTAACTGGCTGGCTGTTAAACCCCGTATTCGCGAGCGTCGCCATGGCATTGTCTTCTGTCACCGTCGTCAGCAATGCCAACAGACTGCGACTATTCAAACCCGTGGAGTAAATCATGAGTGGAACTGTACAGATTAAAATTGAAGGCATGACCTGCGGTCACTGCACGGCTGCGGTGGAAAAGGCGCTTTCCGGCGTCCCGGGAGTGGAAAAAGTCGTGGATGTTTCACTTGAAACCGGTATCGCAACCATCGAAGGCACGGTGGCTGCCGACGCGCTCGCCGCCGCAGTCAGGGATGCCGGTTACCAGGTAACCGCCTAAAAGCATGTAACGCAGAACTTCCGAAAGGCTTTACCAGTCAGGCGAATTCAACAAGGGCTGATCTTTGCCCGTCGGCGGCGGCGACGGAAGCTCTTCGGGCTGGGTTTCACTATCCAGCAGTTTTCCCCAGTCGGTACGCTCCATCATGGTTTTCTGGCGCTGCTCGTTCACGAATGCATTGCCGGCACGTATTTCCCAACCACCACCAAGCGCCTTGTAGATGGCAATCAGAGATGCCACTACGTCGCCACGCACGACTGTGTATGCATCCTGTACACGCAGAAGCGTTTGCTGGGTATCGAGTACACGCTGGTAATCAACCGCACCCTCACGATATTGCACCAGCGCGAGATCTACCGAACGCTGGGCGGCCTTTACACTGTCTTCAAGGTAAGCACGCTGATCCTTGCCCCCCAGATAACTGCTGATACCATCTTCTACTTCACGCGCGGCTTCAAGCACAGTATTCTGATAGTTGACAATCAATTCCTCAAGCCTCGCATCCTGTACACGCACCTGGTTTTTCAACCGGCCGTAGTTAAGTATGTTCCACGAGGCAGACGGGCCGAAATTATAGGCAACACTGTCAGAATTAAACATGTCGCTCAAATCGCTCTGGTTGGTATCCGAAGTCAACAGACCAATTGAACCGATCAATGCAAAGCGGGGATACAAATCGGATTTGGCCACACCGATGAGCGCACTTTGAGAAGCCGCCTGTAACTCTGCAAGCCGGATATCCGGGCGACGGCGCAATAAATCAGCGGGCATACCAATATCAAACACCTCAGGCGTCTGCGGAATCTTTGCAGCGCCAACCAGGATATCCTGCAGGTCACTCGGAGGCATACCGAGCAGAATACTCAGCGCATTTTTCGCCTGGCGAATCTGGCTTTCCAGCTGTGGAACCGTTGACTCGGTAGACTTCAGCAGACTGAGTGCCTGCGACGGGTCAAGCTCACTCACTGCACCGTTGCGAAAACGCACATCGGCAATCTTGTAGCTGCGGCGCTGGGTAATAGTATTGTCATTGGCTATCGCCAACTGCTCTTCAAGAGTGCGTAACACCACATAGGTGCGCGCCACTTCCGAAGTCAGTAATACCAGCGCATTGTCATAGTCGGCTATGGATGCCCCCAGGTTGGCGCTTGCAGATTCAACACCGCGACGGAAACGACCCCAGAAGTCCATTTCCCACGCCGCATCGAAGCCGATATCTGCCTGCGAATAGCTGTCATCAGTAAAAGCGGAGGAAAAATTTGGCGAATTCTCACTCAGGCCAACCTTGGTCAGATTGCCATTCACTTGCTGGCTTTGCGGATATTGCTGACCAACTGCGATACCTAACTGTGCGCGAGCCTCGAAAATACGCAAACCGGAAATCTGCAGGGGCAGGTTCTGCCGGTAAGACAAATCAATCAGCCGATCAAGCGTCGGATCATTGAACACAGACCACCAATCAGCGGACAACTCCCCGATATCCATGCCCTGACTTTGCTCGTCCCAGGTTTCCTGCAGGTCTGCAGCGGGCGTTTCAAAATCCGGGCCCAATGTAGTGCAGGCGGAGGAAGCCAGCACGCTGGCGCCAAGCACAACGCGCGAAAACAATCTAAGTGACATGTGACTCACCTTCTTCGATCAGGTACGTTGCCGGAAATGATCACGCATCAATATGCACAATGCAAGGTTGACGCCGAATCCACAGAGTAAACCGGGCAACACAGGAAAATCTGAAACCGGGAAATTAAGAGAAACTAGTGCGCAGCGTGTGACAACCACTCGCCAAAACCTTCGTTTGGCAGCGGCTTGCTGATATGAAAACCCTGCACAAAATCGCAGCCGAGCGACTGAAGCAAGCTATGCACAACCTCATCCTCAACACCCTCAGCGACAACCTTGCAATTCAGGTTGTGTCCGAGTTCGATAATGGAACGCACTACTGCAGCATCGCGGGGATTGCTACCCATACCCTCAAGGAATGACTGGTCGATTTTCAGCGTATCTATCGGCAAACGACTCAGGTAGGACAGCGACGAATAACCTGTGCCAAAATCATCGATGGCAATCGAAACACCCAGTTCTTTCAGACTATCCAGAATGCGCGCACCTTCCTCAAGCTCGGCCATCAGTGTGCCTTCGGTAATTTCGATTTCCAGGCTCTCGCCTTGCAAGCCTGATCTTTGCAGCGACTGACGGATGCGACTAACAAGGCCTGGAGACTGAAATGAGCGGGCAGACACATTGACAGACACCGGCATGGGTTTATCACCAACCGCCCAACGCTTGCTGTGCTCAAGCGCCGTCTCCAGAACCCAGTCAGTGATCGGCGTAATCATACCCAGTTGTTCAGCAACCGGAATGAACTGCTTGGGCAGCACCAGCCCCTGCTGTGGATGTTGCCAACGCAACAATGCTTCAACGCCACAGGTTTCGCCACTCACCAGATCAATCTTTGGCTGGTAGTGCAACTCAAACTCTCCCCGTTCGAGAGCACCGTGCAGCTGACCGGAAAATTGCAGATGTTCGCTGGCCGACGATGCCATGGCATCCGACTCGTAAAACAGGTAGGGCGCTGCATTCCATTTGGCGCGATACATTGCGCTGTCAGCGTGGCTTGCAAGGATATGCGCATCGTCACCATGTTGTGGAAATATTGAAATGCCTATAGCACTGCTGAGACAGAGTTCGCGGTGCTGATATGAAAATGGAGCACTCAGGGCGTTCATGACTTCACTGGCAACACGCTCGACCGCACGCTCTGCATCCTGCAGGAGTGACAACACGATACCGAATTCATCACCGCCGAGACGAGCCAGGGTATCTGTATCGCGCAGCACTTTCTGGAGACGCCTGGCGATTTGCCGCAGCAATTCGTCACCGGCTTCATGACCCAGCGAATCGTTGTACATCTTGAACTGATTGATATCCAGCATCATCACGGCAACTGATGAACCGGGGTTACGGCGCGCTACTGCGAGCGCCGTACCCAGACGGTCGTACCACAATGCGCGGTTGGCCAGACCGGTCACTTCATCCGTTGTTGACAACTGTTCCAGGCGCTCACGATCTGTATGCTGGTCAGTGACATTCTCCATCAGGCAATGCACGCGCAGTACGCGGCCACGACGGTTGGCCATCGGGTAGAAAGCCAGGCGGAACCAGCACTCGGAAGCACCGTCCGGACTGAGGCGCACTTCCAGCTGTACCGATTCACCATCGATCACCTGTTGCCAGGCTGTCAGCACACGTTCGCGTTCGCTACCATGAACCCTGTACAGGCAGGGAATCGGCGCTTCCAGCTCATTCTCACAGAAGGCCCTGGTCCCGGGGCTGGCGTAACTGATGCGGTTACTTTCAATATCCACAGTCCACAACAATTGTGGAATGTTGCCGAGAATCTCACCGGCCAGCGATTGTTCCTCGCCCAGCACATCACGCTGGTCAGTCAACTGCTCGACAGCGGCTCGCCAGTAAGCCTCGGTCATAATAGCCAGGTCACGGAAAATCATTTTGATCAATGCAGATTCGACCACATCGCGGTCTTCGTGCTCAATCTGCGGATCCGTTGCCACCATATGTTGCAAGTGGTCAAGGAACAACCGGTAGGCGCCCAGCGTCCAGACAGGTTTTACACCACTTCGATAGTGCGCCCGGCCAATGTGATTGGATCGTTGCGCAGCGGCCTCACCTATATCACCACTCAGCAATCCAAGTTTGTGCCCCAACATCCCGCGGACGAGTTCGCCCACATTTCCACCGTCACGCTCGAAGGCATACATAACGTCGGCAATATCAGGATTGTCAAACAGGTAATTGTAACTGGTTTCAGCGAAACCGGCAGCGCCCTGGGTGAGCACATCCTGGTATCGCTTTAGAAGCTCGGTATCGGCCGCAGTCAATTGCAGAACGTAATTAAACTCCTTACCTACCATGGTAGCGGAATTTTTCTTTCTTACGCTCGACCGCTTATCCTCCTTCGGTCGGCCACGTTTTTTTACTGGAGGTGCCATCGCCCAGTCCGGCTGTTGTTATAATTGTCGCTGAAAGGTAACACAGCCAGTTCCCTAAACACAATCAGTCTGTTAGGTAGTCCACCATATACCCTGGTCCATTCACTTTGGATCGATTCTAAGACATCTTCTTAGTTTCGAAAGACTTAGGCAAACAAGTCAAGGCGACCTGCGTGCTCCAGCGACGCGACTTCTGATTCCAGCACCATTTCTGGCGCAATATCGGCGTCACCATTTACCCCGCCCCATACGTTCCGGTCCCCCTCCTCACCGGCCGCCCTTTGCTCGGCAAACGAGTGCCCGGATACGTCGACATCGACAAGTTCCACCCCTGAAGACTCAAACATATCCCTGAGGCGCGGCAACGCCGCTTCCAGCGCTTCCCGGACGACCGCGTGGTGTGCCGTAAACTGGACGCTGGCCTGATCATTCTGAACCTGAATACGGACTTCCATCGGTCCCAGATTGGCCGGGTTCAGCTTCACCTGGGCGCCCTGCATTTTCTGGCCGACCATCCACTGAATACGTTCGCCTACTGCCTGATCCCAATTCGCCTGACCTAAAGGTGTCTGTACCGATGTTGTCGGTAACGCCGAAGAAGATGCTGCGTTGCCAGCCGCTACAGTAGCGACACTTGCCGCGCCGGCAGGCAAAAGATCCGGGCGTGCATGGCTATCGCCAGCGGTACGACTAGCCCCTTCCGTACGCTGGCGTCTGAATGCCGCCATCAGCAATGCCAGATCGTTCTGACGTCCTTCGGATGTCTGTGACTGCTGCTGCAACTGCTCCAGAGCCTTGTCCAGACCGGCTTGTGAAGCCTGGGGTAATGTTTCACTGAGTGACTGCTTCAGAACTGCTGCGTCGGGCGTGTTAGGCAGCTGGGATCCGGCAGTCTGCGGGCGCAGCTGTTGCTGGATAATTTCTGCCAAATTGCCCTGGTGGGCAACCGTGTCAATTTTTCCCGGCAGGGAAAATACTGTCCCCTCACCTGCAAAGCTCCCCATTGTCGCCGAAAGCTTGCCGTTAAGCTGCTGCATCAGACCGGAAAGGGACTGGGCCATCTGTTCGACTTCGGCTGGCTTTAGTGCCTCAAGACTGGCGGACAATTTGTCCAGCAACTGCTGGTTGCCCAAACCTTGCGAGGCAACTTCATCCAGCAACTGCTGACCGTCCAGGCCCAGGGCGGCAGCTGCGTCCAGCGTGCCCTGCAGTAGCGGCAACAGCTTGCCACCTTCCGGCAATTCTTGCAGTTCGGCGAGCAGTTCACCGGCAGCGGCTTGACCTGGCAGGACCGGGTCAAGTGACTCCGAAAGCGCTGAATGGAAGTTACCCAACAACTCCCCAAACCGGCCCTTATGAGCCATATCATGCTGATTTATTGAAATATTTTCACCCAGTCCCTGGACTGTTTTCGGAACTGCACCGGTACCCGGCAATATTGGCAAGGATGTATTCATCCTCTAACTCCTGCATTGAATAAATTCACTTACAAGATGATAGAGCAATGGCTGTGCCAGGTTTACCTTTTTGGCGTACGCTGGGAGCGCTCGTCCTGTTCCTGCTGTTCGCGGCGCTCCTCGACGATATCCTCCTCGGCCTGGTAGCGCTGAATAACCTTACCGATAGCCTGGTTGTGACTGCGGCTCGCGACCCACTGCTGACGTGTCTGCTCGTGCTGAGCTTCACACCGGGCAATTAACGCCTCCTGCTGGCAAACTGCCTCGCCGAGCCTGCCCAGAAAGATTCTATAGTCCTGCACACGCGTAGCACTAACGCCATTTTCTCCGCTCACTGCGAAGTCATTCGCATACTGGTCACGGTAGGCACGCAACTCCTCGAGTTTGGCCTTCTGGGCGTCCAGAAACTGCTGGCTCTGGCCAAGTTTATGCATGGCATCCTGTTCGCGCCCCTGAGCGACATGTTTAACCGGTTGCATGCGTTTGGATCTGGTCATGGTCTGCACTACATACTCTCTCTATTAACTGTTGTCGGCCGCATCCGTTCTGGCGTTAGGCCGATCCCGGCCCCGGGATGGTTCCACCCAGTGCTCCCACCAACCCGGCAAGACTGTCATTCCAGGTAACCTGTTCGCGCATATGCTGCTTCAGGAAGCCCGTCAACTGTGGATACATGACAATGGCCTCGTCGATCTGTGGATCACTACCCGCCTGATAGGCACCAACATTGATCAGGTCCTTGTTCTGGCGATAAGTGGAGTAAATCTGTTTAAAACGGCGTGCCACCTGCTCGTGCTCCGGCGCGACAACGTCGACCATGACACGACTGATTGACGCCTCGATATCGATAGCAGGGTAGTGGCCGGCTTCGGCCAATTCCCGCGACAGCACAACGTGCCCATCGAGAATGGCACGCGCTGCGTCAGCGATAGGATCATTCTGGTCGTCACCTTCTGCCAGCACTGTATAAAAAGCTGTAATCGAACCACCACGGTCGCCGGTGCCGGCACGCTCCACCAACTGCGGAAGTTTGGCGAATACCGATGGCGGATAACCCTTGGTCGCCGGTGGTTCGCCAATTGCAAGCGCGACTTCACGTTGTGCCTGGGCAAAACGTGTCAGGGAATCCATTAGCAACAGAACCTGCTTGCCCTGATCGCGAAAATGCTCCGCAACGCGAGTAGCGAGCATGGCACCATGCATGCGCATCAATGGTGAATTGTCAGCCGGGGTGGCAACAACAACGGAACGTGCCAGGCCTTCTTCTCCGAGGATATTCTGCACAAATTCTTTTACTTCACGGCCACGTTCACCAATCAGCCCAACAACAATGACATCGGCATTGGTATAGCGTGTCATCATGCCAAGCAACACGCTCTTGCCGACACCACTACCTGCAAACAATCCCATTCGCTGACCACGCCCGACACTTAACAGGGCATTGATCGCCCCTACACCAACATCCAGCGGCTCACGGATAGGCTCCCGCGACAGCGGGTTAATGGCACGACCGGTCAGAGGCACGTGTTGTTCAGCGTTTAACGGGCCCTTGTCATCCAGCGCATGTCCGGCGCCGTCTAGCACACGCCCCAGAAGATGGTCCCCCACGGGCACTTCGCACACATCGTTGGTGGGAATAACACGCGCACCCGGGCCTAGCCCGTGCAACTCACCAATTGGCATCAAATATATCTTGTCGTCGTGAAATCCGACGACTTCGGCTTCAATAGATTGACCCTGGCTGGTTTCGATCAGGCAACGACCTCCGATAGATGCCTGACAACCGATTGCTTCCAGCGTCAATCCAACCATTCGGGTCAGCTTGCCAGCTACCACCAGCGGTGATGGCTCCTCAGCCCGATGAAGATAGGGCGCCAGACGTCCTGACCAGATTGCGCTGCGCTGCATATTTAACATCAATCCTATGCCCCGTCATCGCTACTGCGCTGTCCGCCGAGCACCTTGGCAATCACCGCATTAAGTCTTGACTCCACGGTGGCATCAATCTGGGAAGTATCCGTGTATACGCGACACCCTCCAGGGCTCTGCACCGGATCCTCGACTATCTGCAGGGACTGGTCGTCATCCTGCATTGATAGCGCCTGACGAATCAGAACAGCATCTTCGGGGTGTAGTGCAAGACGTACATCACGTGCAGCAACAGGCAATGCCGCCAGCGCTTCACGCACCACGGCAATAACCTGCTTGGGCTCGGTCGCCAACTCACGTCGCACGAGTTGCCGCGCAACCAGCATCGCCAACTGGGCGAGTTGCTGTTCAACACAGCTATCCAGTTCCTCAAACGGCTTCTCCAAACCGCCAAGTATGTTCTCGAGCATCTGTACGCGGGCAACGAACTCCTGCTGGCCGACTTCCCTGCCTTCCTGCAAGCCCTGATTGAACGCTTCTGCACGCGCCTGCTCCTGAATCTCCTCAAGCTGACGCGCCGTCATCGGTTTATTTCCTGCGCTACCAGGTGACTGAACCTCGGGAACATGCCATGCCTGGCAGTCGGTCACATCGCCGGCGCGGATCACTTTAGACAAACTGCTCTGCTCCCTTGCCACCCAGTGCCAGCTCGCCAGACTCGGACATACGTCGGGCAATAGCCAGTATTTCCTTCTGTGCACCTTCGACTTCGCTAAGGCGTACCGGACCCTTGTTCTCCAGGTCGTCGCGCATCATTTCTGCAGCACGTTTGGACATATTATCGAAGATTTTTTCCTTCATGCCTTCATCGGCACCCTTAAGTGCAAGTATCAATGTATCGGAGGAGACCTCCCTTAGCAGGGACTGTATACCACGATCGTCGACGTCAATAAGGTTGTCAAAGACAAACATCAGGTCCTGTATCTGCTGACCAAGCTCTGCATCAGCATCCTTGATGGAATCCATGATCTCGCCTTCGAGAGAACTATCAACAAAGTTAAGAATATCTGCGGCAGCCTTGATGCCACCTACGCTTGAGGACTGTACGTTCTGATTGCCCTGGAACTGACGCTCAAGTATCTCGTCCAGTTCCTGCAATGCAGATGGCTGGATACCGTCCAGCGTGGCTATACGCAACAACACGTCATGGCGAGTACGCTCAGGGAAGAATTTGATGACTTCGGCGGCATGATCATTATCCAGATAAGACAACACAATAGCCTGTATCTGCGGGTGCTCAAGGCGTATAAGTTCAGCCACGGCCCGCGCATCCATCCATTTGAGAGCCTCCAGACCTTTTGTACTGCTACCCAGCAGGATGCGATCCATAAGGCCTTTAGCCTTGTCTTCGCCGAGCGCCTCGACCATTACCGTGCGAATATAATCTTCTGCCCCCACACCGAGTGCAGTCTGTTCCTCTACAGTCTCTGAAAAATTCGACAGTACCTCGCTAACCTGTTCCCGGCCCACATTGGTCATGGTCGCCATTGCCGAACCGACTTTCTGAACCTCTTTCGGCCCCATGTGCTTGAGAACCTCGGCTGCACTTTCCTCGCCGAGAGTCAGCAGCAATACAGCCGCGCGGTGAGTGCCACTAAGTTTTGCGTCAGCCATCTTCGCCTACCCAGTTTTTGACAACCTGTGCAACACGCTTGGGATCTTCACTGACGACGCCCTTGGCTGTCTCCAGATGTTGTTCATAACCGGCTTTCGGCCCTTCGAGCTGGGCCTGCTGCGAACCAGCTCCGGAAAGACTTAGCTGATCCTCGGAACCCGCACCACCCTGCGCACCGGCCACCACCGGAACCATGGCATTGGTATGACTACCTTTCTCCGCAAGGCTGCGCAGAATGGGTTTCAACACACCAAAGATCAGGATAAGTACACCGATGGCACCCACAGCCTGCTTGCCAACGTTCCATACCCAGGGCTGTTCCATCATGGAAGGTTCGGGCACTGCCTCCGCTTCAGGCAGCGGTATAAAGGACGAGTTGATTATGTTGACTGTATCCCCGCGTGCACCATTAAAGCCAACCGCCTCCTTGACAAGGGTAGTAAATCGCTCAAGTTCCTCTGGAGTCCAGGGCTTGTTGACAAGCTCATCATTCTCATCAAGCTCCTGCTTGTTGTCGATAACAACAGCAATCGATAACCGGCGAATAGTGCCCGTCGCCAGCTTGGTATGGCTTACAGTTTTATCCAGTTCGTAGTTACGTACGCTGCGCTTGCTGCTGTTGCGTGGCGTGCTCGCCGCTTCTCCGTCAACACCAGCCGCAGTATCGGGCGCCTGCAACTCGGCGGCTTCCGGAGGCTGGTTACTCAGGGCCCCGGGAATACCGGATGCGACCGCTGAATTCTGCGAGCTATCTTCGCTTACCTGCTCACTGCGCAGCGCCGGAAGATCAGGATTAAAGGTTTCCTGAGTCCGTTCGGTGACAGTAAAGTCAAGATCTGCATTGATACTGGCACGCACACTGCCCGCGCCTACTATTGGCTCCAGCAATTGCCGGACCCGATCCGCATAATTCTGTTCCAGCTTCCGGTTATAGGAAAATTGCGTGGAGGTTTGTGCCATACCGGTATCAGATGCACCGCTGCTTAGCAGTTCACCACGTTGGTCCACAACCGTAACATTCTCAGGTTTCAGGTGCGGCACGCTGGACGAAACCAGGTGTACGATGGCGGCGATCTGTTCTTCATCGAGTGTTCGACCGGAATAAAGGTCCGTCATCACTGATGCGGTCGGCTCTGATCTGTCGCGCAGAAACACCGAGCGTTTTGGTATAGCCAGGTGCACACGCGCGCTTTTGACATTGCGTAACTCGGAAATTGTACGCGCCAGCTCACCTTCGAGTGCACGTTGAAAGCGCGCAGTCTCGATAAACTGACTGGTTCCAAAACCCTGCTCCTTCTGCAACATTTCGAAACCCATTGCGTTGCCTTCCGGCAGACCGTCTTTGGCCAGTTCCATACGTGCTGACTGCAACTTGCTGCTTTCAACCATTACTGCACCAGTAGCCTCATCGACCTTGAACTGGATACCCGAACTTTGCAGTGCATCGATAACCTGACCTGCATCCTTGCTGCTCAGGTTAGCGTACAGAAGGGTGTAGTTGGGTTTCTGCGACCAGAGCACCACCGAAACGCCCAGCGCCACACTGGCGGCCAGACCGATCATCAAACCTATCTGTCGTAGTGCCGGTAGACCCTGAAACCCCTGTACTGTTTCTGCTTTCACCATTGCCATTTGTCTGCTCTACTCTTTATATGATTCTTTTAAACCGGCATGCTCATAATGTCCTGGTAGGCCTGTACCAGCTTGTTTCTGACCTCAGTCATCGCCTGGAATGCCACACCGGATTTCTGCAGTGCAATCATCACTTCAGTCACATCGACATTTGGATCACCAGCGCTGAAGGCGCCTGAAAGGCTGGACGCAGCTTTCTGGGTGTCGTTAACCTGATCAATGGACTGTTTCAACAAGCTGGAAAAATCCACGCCAGGCGACTGGACATCCCTGGCCTCAACAACCGGACTGGCCTGTGCTGCTGCAGCAAGACGCCTCATTTCCGACAACACTTGATCGATACCGTTTATTTCACTCATATCTGTTCTCCCTAGGCCGGTACGGCAATGCCCTGCTCACGCATGCGGGCCAGTTTGTATCGCAAAGTACGCGGACTGATTCCCAGGCGTTCTGCCGCTGCCTTTCGGCTGCCCTGATCACGCAGTGCATCAAGAATTAATTCGGATTCACGCGATTTCAGGCCACTGCCAAGGACATCATCCCCGGCACCTGCAGCAGCTACTTCAGAAACCGCTGTTGCAGGGCTGCCATGCAGAATTGAGACATCCTGCTCAAAACACAGATCTTCTACTTCGATCAGATCGCCGTTGAGCAAAATAAGGGCACGCTGAATAATATTGTCGAGCTCACGCACGTTACCCGGCCATCCATGTGTCAGCAGTGCCTGCTGCGCATCCTTTGACAAATGCGGAGCACTGCGTCCCTCAGGTGAGTACTTGCGAATCAATCGGTCAGTTAGTGGCAGGATATCGGCTGGCCGTTCGCGTAAAGGCGACAGATGCAAAGGAAATACATTCAAGCGGTAAAATAGATCTTCACGGAATCGTCCGGCCGCGACTTCCTCGCGCATGTTGCGGTTAGTAGTGGCCAGCACGCGCACGTTCAGCGAAATCACTTCCTTGCCGCCGAGCCGTTCAACCTCACGTTCCTGTAACACACGCAATAACTTGGCTTGTAACCCGAGGTCCATCTCTGAAATTTCATCAAGCAGCAGGGTGCCATGCTGGGCCTGTTCGAACTTACCCGGCCGTGCCTGGTAAGCACCGGTAAATGCACCCTTCTCATAGCCAAACAACGATGCTTCCAGCATGTTCTCCGGAATCGCCGCGCAGTTAATAGCTACGAAAGGTCCATCAGCACGTTTCGAGTTCCGATGGATCAGCTGAGCAAACACTTCCTTACCGGCGCCCGAGGCGCCACTAATCATTACTGTGGCATCGGTTGCTGCAACTCGGCGGGCAAGGTTGGCCAGCTTCCGGGTTGCCTGATCCTCGGCGACCACCTCCGGATCATCGTCAGAATGTGGCAGGAAACGGCGCATCATGTCCACCAGCATTTCTGCTTCAAAGGGCTTTACCAGGTAATCGGCAGCGCCAGCACGCATGGCATCAACAGCTTTCTGGATCGTGCCATAGGCCGTCATCAGTACAACAGGCAGTTCCGGGAAGCGACATTTCAGTTTTTTCAACAAGGCATGTCCATCCATGCCCTCCATCTGCACATCACTGACAACCAGCCCAAACGTCTGCTGATCCAGCATCTGCAGGGCCTGCTGGCCATCTACAGCCGCTGCCACACCGAAACCTGCCAGTTGCACAGTGGCGCACAGGGCGTCACGCAGGTCAGCATCGTCTTCTACTATCAGTACTGTGGGTTGATTCATTACACATACCTCGAACTGGCAGCTATGGCCTTTTGTTGGTTCTGTAACATCTCGCTGGGGAGGTGTTGCTGCGCGCGACACACCGGCAGTCGAACGACAAACCGCGCACCGTCCTGGTAGTCGGCATCCAGTTCAATCTCTCCCTGGTGCGCGACAATAACAGCGCGCACCACGGCAAGACCGAGACCGGTGCCGTTGGTACGCGTGGTAAAAAAGGGTTCAAAAATCTGGTCCTGAAGGCTTGCGTCTATACCTGGGCCGTTATCCTCCAGAACGATACGGACGCTGTTACTTTCGACAGCTACCTGCCAATTCAGTCTTGGGCTGTCACTACTCGCGTCCAATGCATTGCTGGCCAGGTTCGACAGCACACTCGCGAGCACCTCGCTATGCCCCTTTACAGCAATAGCCAGATCGTCGCAGGCTACATTCCATTCTGCTTTTACGCTTTCGAGGCGTGGCAGCAAAGAAGCTTTCACCTGTATCAATAACGCGTTAACAGTGACGAGGTCATCACCGCCCTGCCCGCCACGCGCAAAGACCAGCATATCGTTAACCATGTGATCGAGATGCCGCAAGCCGACCAGCAAACGATCAACGAAACAATCGTGCTGTTCCCGGGGCAGAGGGGTTTGCTTGAGTTGGGAAGCGTAGAGCAAGGCTGTCGATAAAGGCGTCCGCACCTGGTGTGCGAGGCGTGCGGTCATCTCGCCCATGCTGGACAGACGTTGGCCGCGTGAAGACTCTTGCTGCAGCCGACGTATTTCAGCCAACAACTCCACGCGTTCGGATCGTGCTGCCGATAGCTCGCCGTTTAGCGTAGCGACCTGCTGCTGCAGCGACGTATAGGAGCTGGTTAACTCTTCGGAAACCTGACTAAACAGTTCGAATGCGTCTTGAAGCTGTTGCTTGCTGGCAGCCGTCTGGCTCATCTACCGGCCTACTCCTGTTGTTGTTCACAATGGACGGGGGCGTCCACGATGAACAAAGCAAGGAGTGTGCCTGGATTTAAATTATATTTTTTATCAGTAGGTTATAACTGGCAAGGAAAACGGCCGTCAAACTCCCGGCGCACTATCCGAGCGCTGCAAACCGTATTTACGCAGTTTTTCTACCAGCGTTGTACGACGCATACCGAGACGCTTGGCTGCCTGAGCGACAACGCCGTTGGCGTCGTCCAGTGCCTGCTTGATGAAACCCACTTCCAGGCTACTCAGGTGCTCTTTCAGATCCAGTCCACCACGCGGCAGCCGCGGTTCAGCATCCATCTGATACTGCATTGGCTGGACGCTGCTAAGCATCTCCTCGCTGAAACTGGTCGATTCCGGTGTGATGGTGTCGGTCTGAAATTTTTCTGGCAGGTCGCCAACATCAACCACACCAAAGGGATACAGAATCGCCATCCGTTCCACCAGATTTGCCAGCTCGCGTACATTACCCGGCCAGTTGTACTGGCAAAGCGCAAGGATCGCACCCTGGGTAAAACGCACCGAACCCCGCTTTTCGTGTTCAATGCGGCGAATTAGCTCATTGATCAGCAAAGGGGTATCTTCAACACGATCGCGTAGCGGAGGCATCTCAATGGGGAACACATTGAGGCGATAAAACAGATCTTCACGGAATTTGCCTTCGGTTATAGCTTCTTCAAGATTGCGGTGGGTAGCGGCGATAATCCTCACATCCGCCTCGATACTCTTGTTGCTGCCTACGCGCTCGAAGGTGCGCTCCTGCAGAACACGCAGCAGCTTAACCTGCATATTCAAACTCATATCACCGATTTCGTCGAGGAACAGCGTGCCGTTTTCAGCCAGCTCAAAACGTCCCTGGCGGGCACTGATAGCCCCGGTAAAGGCACCCTTCTCATGCCCAAAGAGTTCGGATTCGAGCAGATCCCCGGGAATAGCGCCGCAATTAACCGGGACGAAAGCCTTGTCGCGCCGGTTGGAGTAATAGTGGAGATTTCGCGCAACCACTTCCTTACCAGTACCTGATTCACCCAGGATCAGCACATTGGCATCGGAATTGGCCACCTGCTGAATCATCTTGCGCACCGTCTGCACGGCGCGGCTGGTACCCACGAGGCTGCGGAACAGGTCAACCGGACGCTGATTGGCGCCATCGGCCTGGGTTTCACGATAAACTTCGGCCTGGTGCAGCGCGCTGGTTAACTGAGTGTAGTGCACCGGCAATTCCACCCGGCCGAGAATGCAGGAACTGGGTTCAATAGCTACCGTCAGTTCTTTGTTCTTTTCTGAGAGCAGGAAAATAGGCAGGTGCTCATCAAGATCGTGAACTTCCTTGAGAAGTTTCTGCAGCGCATTGTCACTTTTGCATGAGCCCACCAGAACGGCCAGAATATCCCGAACATCATCGATACTGGCGTTCCAGTTGCCACAGTCGGTAGTAAGTACCGGCTCATGGTTGATGAAGCGCAATACCGACTCGAGCTCATGGCCGCGCGCGGTGTCTGCTTCGATTATGAGCACCTTGGGTTCACTCGTTGGCACCTGACTTTCCCCCATCGATTAGGATCCCTGCTAGATTGTTGGCTATTCGGTAAACTGGCTGGAGCCAGCCTTTCACTAACAGTTAAGCACTCTTGGCCAAAAATGTCAAAATTTTGTCATTAATCGAGCGGGGCGAGCAAACTCGCCTATCTCACGGTTTTTAAATAGTTTTTGAATTTTCCCCGGACGGGAAGAACCAAGCTGACCACCGGAGGGTGAAAAGAGACCCGGAAGTGGATGAGGGGAAGTTAAGTCGAGCTGGTCAGCCGTTTAGCGGGCACAGCTCAGGTAAGCGGCGGTCGCGGTTCGACCTGTATTGCGTACATGTATTTTGTCGCCCAACTGATCCCGGCACTGGCGGCCCAACTCAGTGACTTCCTGATTCAGGCGCAAAATCTCTTTAATACTGGCGGCCACATCCGGTGCGTCCTGCTCATTGGTCGATTTCTGAAAACACTCCATTACCAGCGTCTTGCGTTGCGTTTCCAGCACCGCAACCTGGTCCCAGTCCATCACCCGGGCTGCCTCCAGCATACACTGGCTCATTTCGATGACCTGCTTTAGCTGCTGACTGCGTTGACTATCCATGTTTTATGTCCTGTTTTCCAAAATATTAGCTGATATTCAGGCTGCGGGTTCGTGCTGACTGGCAGCATGTTCCGCAATCGCATCCCAGGCTTCCTTGATTTGCGACAGAAGCTCGGATACCTCATCAAGCAGACTGATATCGTTTTCTCGATTAGCCTCGATCAACCGGCGCTCCATGTAGGTGTACAAATCCTCAAGGTTGCGCGCAATCTCACCACCCTTTTCGTGATCAAGACTGGCCTTCAGTCCTTCCAGGATCGAGATAGCACAACCGATCTGCTCACCCTTGGCGCGGATTTCACCGCGTTCCATAAAGCCCTTGGCGACAGCAATTTTTGACGCCGCACCTTCCAGCAACATCTGGATGAGCCGGTGGGGACTCGCTGACTCGATACCTGTCTGTACAGCGTTCTGACTGTACTGGTCCAGTGCATTACGCATTTGCCCAAAACTCATTGATCTCTTCCTCTCTAGTTCTGCTGAGAATTAAATGTCGGCAACGCTGCCAGTTGCTGGGACAGAAACTGGCTGGTACCGTTAAGCTGACCCATCAGTTCATCCAACGTGGCAAACTGATTAAACAGCCTTGTTTCCCGGAGTTCAAGGCGATATTCCATATCGCTGATACGCTGGTCAGTGCTGTCAATTCGTGTGTTAATTCCGTCTTCGCGCGTATCAATCAAGCCGTCGGTAAACACGAAATTGTCTATCATCGTATCCAGACGAAACAGGTAGCCTTGATCGTCACTGGCGAACAATTCGGCAACACCAGCGTAGTCACTACTTATCGCGTCCTCCAGAGCATCGGAGTCGAGCGCCAACGTGCCATCACGCTGGAAACTGAGCCCTACCTCTGACAGATAACTCAGGCTGGTGGTTAGTCCCGTGGGTGCAGTATTGAAGACGTCCCGGATCTGGTTCTCGATACTGCGTATCGTACTGTCTGCCTCAAGATCGTTACCTTCGCCGGACAGGCTATCAATCGTACTATTGAGCTCGTTGAAGGCATCGGCAAAGCCTTGTATTGTTTCTTTAACCTTGTCGGTATCGCGACTTATGGTTAGCTGCGCGGCACTGGCACTCTCATTGAGAAGATTCAGCGTCACGCCTGAAATGGCATCGTCGATAGTATTGCCGGGCCGGGTTATCGTGTAAATGCCGTCAACCAGAATCTCGGCATCAAGCAGCAACGGGTCGTTGATATCAGTCATGCCCAGGTCGGCGCCAACACTGCCGGTAAACGCCAGGTTCAGGGAATTCTCATTACCGGTTTCCGTGGCAGTCAGCACCAGTCGATTGCTGGTATCGTTTTCAGTAATGATGGTCGCCGAGATACCGGTGTTGTCCGGCGCGTCGTTGATTGCATCACGTATCTGTGACAACGTCATACCGCCAATATCAACGGAAAATGCATTGCCGTTTATAGTCGCGGTCAGCTGGTCACCAGCACCACCCAGGGTGGTGGTATCGGTATCTGCGATTGCGAGGGACCCCATCTTGTGGGCCTCGGCAACGTTGACGACCTGAATATCATTAAAGCCGACAGCTGCACTGCTGTCAGCAGTTGCAGTAAACGCAGTCTCGTCCCCGGATTCAGCCTTGTAGACCTCGAAAGCATTCAGCGACTTCAGATCAGCGAATGCTGACTGAAAGCTACTGAGTGAACTTTTGAGCTGACCAAAGGCGCTCAACTGGGTTTGCAGATCGCGCTTGTCAGACTCGAGACGGTTCAGTGGCTGACGCTCGATTGCCATCAACTGCTGAACGATGGAATTGACATCCAGTCCGGAACCGACGCCGGGTGCGCTAATCATGCTAGTACCTCTTGATGACTGCTAGTTGGATACGTATAAATCGCATAGCTACTTGCATAGCAAGAGCGGTGCCAGCTTATGCCTGTTCGCGAAGAATCAGGCTCTCGGATGAATCGAGACTTCTGGCAATTCGCAACATTTCCTCTGACGGAATCTGGCGAATGACTTCTTGTGTTTCAGAATCAACAACTTTCACGACCAGGCGGTCGCTGTCTTTGTCGACGCTGAACTGTAAATCACGTTGAAAATTCTGCACGAAGTCGCTTATCTTGCTCACCGCCGACTCTACCTGCTGCACCGATGCCCGCTCTTCGGCCTGGTCCAACGGCAGCTCCTGTCCGCTGGCGGCGGCAACATGCCGCTCTGGCGCCGTGTTCTCCTGAACCTGCTGAGCAACGTTAGTCGGCTGATGCTGAACGACCGGCTGCGCTCGCTGAAGTCTGACGGACTCTGAGTGCTGTACTGGTGTAATGTGATCGAATGACATAACTCACCTACCTTTCAAAACCAAAAGGAAGGGTGCAGCTTCCTTGCCGCCACCCTTCCATGGTGCTATTACTTTACGGTTACTTACTGGAGCAGTGACAATGCCGCCTGCGGCAGTGTGTTCGCCTGGGCGAGCATGGCAACACCAGCCTGCTGCAGGATCTGGGATCGCGTCAGGTTGGCAGTTTCTGCAGCGAAGTCAGCATCCTGGATACGTCCTCGTGCGGCAGAAAGGTTTTCAGAGTAGGTTGTCAGGTTGACAACAACAGCTTCGAAACGGTTCTGAACGGCACCGAAAGTAGCACGGCTTGTGGACACGGTGTCGATAGCCGTATCTATGTTGCCGATTGCCGTCTGGGCAGCGCCAGCGCTGCTGACATCGATAGTACCAGTGGCGGTTAAATCAGCTGCGTAACCCCCCGTGGCGGTAAGGGCTGTCAAATCCAGTCCGGTTACGTCGATGCGGTTATCAGCAGTACCGTCTGCACCGATCTGGAAGGTCAAGGTCGCAGCGCTGCCATCCAGCAGGCTCTGGCCGTTGAACTCGGTGGTCGTAACGATACGCGAAATTTCCTGGGTCAGCTGGTCGACCTCGGCCTGCAGACCGGAACGGTCTTCAACCGTGGCGTTGGCGGACTGCACGGCAATCTCACGAATACGCTGCTGGGCAGACTGGATCTGATCCATTGCACCTTCACCGGTCTGACCCAGTGAAATGCCGTCCTGGGCATTACGCACAGCCTGGTTCAGGCCGCGGATATCAGAAGTCATTTTCTGGATGCTGAACAGGCCAGCAGCGTCATCCTTTGCGCTGTTAACGCGCAGACCGGAAGACAGGCGGCGCAGGGAAGTTTCCAGGGTACCCTGGGAGGAGGTCAGATTACGCTGTGCGTTCAGAGACGCGACATTAGTATTAACAGTCAAAGCCATGATAAATACTCCTAGCTTCTAAAGGTGGTACCCCGGATCTCTTAGATCTACAGGTGCATCACCTTGTTTATAATTAGCGGATATACCAATGATTTGGTATTTACCGCTTCCGACAAGGTTAGCGTTCACGTGGCTGGAAACTTTAGTTACAGCCGAAATCTTTTTAGCATTTATTATTACTTTTAAATCAACTTGTTACACTGCATGTCCAGCTACTCATCGAAGGCTTGTCAGAGACAGCGCCCAGCAATTCAATGACTCTTCACAAGCGGTTTTTCTACCCGCTTTTAATGCGCTACAAACCAGCCACGCGGGTACGTTTATGGTACTGAGACACCGGATTAGATGCCGGATCCAGAGCCGTCAGCCATTGTTCGATGTTCTTGTGTATGAACCAGTCAGCCCTTACCCAGTCACGCAGTTTGTCGCCCTCCTTCCAGGTGGCGTCAAGGTCATTAATACGTTCGCGGATAGCATTTATCCATGCCTTGGCCTGATTCGGCACTCGGCATACCGGGGCACCACGATAGGGGTGAATATCGGAAGCAATCACCGCCCACCCTAGAGCACCGTACTCCAGCAAGCGGAGGTTACTCTTGGACTCATTGAAACGATTGTGCTCCAGCGGTGCCAGCGCAATATCCAGATTCAGCTGCGCCAGTTTTCCTGGATACAGTTCGAAATTTATCGCGTCGTGCACTTCTTCCACATAGGGCTTCAGAAATTGAGGGCACATGCCAAAGAAAACCCAGTCGACTTCTGATGCAGTTTCACGCACCACTTCTTCCAGCAGTTCAAGATCGCCGAGATGCTGCTGCGCACCCGCCCAGCCGACACGCGGCTTTGTGCCCGCATGACGCCTTGACTGCAAACCACCCCATATAGATTCATCCAGATAATTCGGAACAACCCGTATGTCATCGACTAGACCACTTAAGGCATGCGCCAGCGGTTCAGTCGTCACCACCAGGCGATCCGCCAAAGACAGCGATTTGCGCACGCGCTTCTTTATGTCTTTGTATACCGTTTTTGCAAACGGGTTTTTGGATGGCAATGCCATCATCAGATCGTCCTGTCCAAATACTATAAACGCATTGTTAACACGCTTGTATTTCTCCATGGCCTCAAGATAATCATCATGCATGGTATTGTGCATTAACAGGGTTGTTGGCTTAAGGCGTTCCAGATCAACAACCGTCGGCAATAAAACCTTCTCCTTGCTGGCAAGCACTGTATGGATACACTGCGCCATACCTTCACCCTGCATCGCATCGAGTGGCTGCCTGACCCGGTACTGCCAGGAACCATAGGAACCAACTCCAAAGCTCAAAACCCGCGGCAGACTGTCCAGATCCGGATTCCAGGCCGGCGACGTCACTGCATCCACACCATAGTCGCTACGTGACAAGCTGAGATGCCGGTTGAAAGATGGCTCGCGGGAGAACTGCTGAAGCCAGCGCTCATGCAACAACGCGGTTTCGCGGTCTACCTGTTTCTCACTATCCGGCACACCATCAATGGCGCCTGGTGCGCCCACGTACATTAACGTAACGTGCGGTGTCCATACTACTTGCTTACCCGCATCCCTGATGCGTTCACAGAAATCGATATCACGGTATAGATCGACCGAAAGCGCCTTCTCGAACCCTCCAACCTGTTCAAACTGCGCTTTTTCTACCAGCAGACACAAAGCCGGCACCGCACCGGTTTCCTGTACCAGCTGGGCACGCCCCATGTAACCTTCCGATGTCATATGCAGACCAACATGCATCCGCGAACCGGCACCACGACTTCCGACTCCGGGTACCACTCCCGCACCCAGCAGGATTTTTTTCTGGTCGACGATTCGCGCTCCTACTACTCCAACACCATCGCGCTGTCCCATCGAAACCAGTCGGGCCAGCCATGTTTTCTGCAAAACAAGCGTATTCTCGTTAAGCCACACCAGAAGATCTCCGCCGCTATCTCCAGCTAACTGATTTAGATGCGCGGAGGACAGTTTATGTGTACACCGCTCCACATGGAGTGCAGTGGTATCTTCCTGAAATGTCTTAAGACGGTCGGCAACCGCATCCGGCACAGTGGGCCCGATCAGCACGCGGATTTCGTAATCCGGATAATCTGTCATGGACAGTATGCTATGCACAGCATTGCCGATGCCACCACCTGAATCCGAGACTGCGATTAGAATACTAACCTTCGGTTGAATTTCATTGACGTAGGTCATCATGAACGTTCCAGGTATAACACCATCTTCAATCAAAGCCTGTTCACCACAGCGTTCAAGGTGCTCCTGTAAGGCCTGACGACGCTGCGCTATGGCTTCCGTACCACAGCTACTGCTATCGTTGCAGCGATGAAACCGCATCTCCGCCAGATGTCCGATAGCCTCCCGGCCGGAGCAGTCGAACACGCGTAGCAGCAAATCGAATACCCGCGCATTATCCAGGTTACCGGCCCCTCCCGCTGCCCTTACTGCCCCCAACCTGAAAAGGCAGGCGTTGCCGACGTAGTCGGAACCTCGCAGCAGATCCAGGTTGAAGTCGGGCTTGAAGCGCGGATCAATCAACTCACCGCCACTGGCCACCCGATCGTCATCGCAATACAGCATCTTCCACTCCGGGTGGTGTTCCAGCCCGGCGCATGCATCACTCAGAAAAAGTGGATCAGGGCGCTCGCCAGCTTCCATAAATACAACGTAGGCGTCGTCCGCAACACCATCCAGCGAAGATTCGATGGACATTCCGAATCCCGGCCCGGAACATGCCTGAATCCAGGCCAGCTGCGGATGTTCGTCAAACACTGGATCGGGACACACAGAATCAGCAATCACCACCAGTTTCCAATGCTTGTATACTTGCCCAGCGAGCGAATCCAGCGTATCGGCTATGCTGCTAGCTTCTGCACCGGCTGACCTAACAATAAACTGCACCTGTGGGCCATCCTGGCAACGCACCTGTTCCGGACTCCCAAGGCGGTTACCGAACCACTTCCCATATCGATAACGCCAGCCCCAGTGCGCGTGCACCCTCTCTTCCTCGACACGTGTAAGGTCGGAATTACCCGTCAACGAGTCCTCGCTAACCAGATACAGCCCGGTGAAGTCAGGTAACGCCAGCAACTTGTGCTGTTCACCCAGACGTATCCAGAAATCCTGATCTCCCAAGGCAACCAGCGATTCATCGAAACACCCAACCTCCTCGTGTACGCTGCGCCGCCACATGGGATGTGGCCCCACCATGCTGCGATCCAGCAGGGTTTCGTAACGGTACTCCGGCCAGACATACAGGCTGCAAAGCTCAGCATTAGCGAAAGTCTGATGTGGTGCTTTTGTCAGAAAACTGTTGCCATAGGCGAGCGCAATCTCCGGCTGATCATCCAGGGTACGGGAAAGGATCTCGCAGGCATCCTCGCGTAAACGATCGTTGGTGCTGCAACTGATCAGGTATTCCCCGCGCGCCATCTTCACAGCAAGGTTCCACGCAGCGTAAATACCGATCCGCTCCGGCGTCCGATGATAGCGGATACTGGGGTAATCATGCTGGAAACGTTCGACAACCCTACGTTCATTCTGTGGAGATGCCGCGTCAATTACGATGATTTCCATCTCATCAGAGATGGTCTGGTTCACCAGGTCATGTAAACACTCTCCAATAAAGTCCTCGGAGGCGTAGGTAGATACAATGGCGGTCACCCTGGGGGACCGGTTGCCGACAGCCGCGGCCGCACTTTCTGCTCCCGGTATGGAAATCGTCTGGCTATTGCGAGCAACATGATAAAGCGCACAATCGGACAACACGGAGTACCTGAACCCACCCAGCCCAGCCTCTATAACCTGGTCGTGCAAGTGCATAAACGGAAGACTGGAAAACACATTAACGAAATCCGCCCCAAAGGATACCGAGTTTTCCGTACTGTAATTTGGCTTGTGCCACAGATGGAAGGCTGCGGGATCATCAATGCGTTTGGCCTTGACTCCCTTTGACAACATAAGGCAAGGGAACCAGTAATCCCACCACGGCATCCCAAGCATAAAACCGTTGTCGGGTATATCTCGAATAACATCACGATCCATAAAGAACAGATCGAATCCGCGATTATAATAACGGCCCGTCGTATCATTCACATGATCAATATCAACCCGTGATCCATAGAGCAAGCTGCCCTTTGCCTCTCGGTTGACCAGAGCGTTCAGCCCCTCCCCGGCACGTAAGATGATATCCGAATTAATAACACCTACGACTCGCCGACCGCATTCTCTTAATGCCGAAAACATGTCATTAACATACACGTAAGGCTTACCAAGACGTTTGCGTCCATCACGTTTTGCCCGAATAAAACGCACGCCGGGAAAATCCGCTGTCAACCGGTCGATCTCATCCTGAACATTGAGCGACATGACTTCAAAACCCTGCTCAATCCAGGACTGGACGGCACGCTGCTGCACGTCGATACGAGCCGGCGCGATACTGGTTATCACGGCAATGGGTTCAGCAGGTGCAGGAGCTTCCGATTCATTTTCAGTTGCCTGCATAACATTCTCAGGAACCGCACTCGCATCTGCTGCAAGCTGGAGCTGGTTGTGCAAGGCTTCCATTCCACCATCATTCGGGAAGCTCGAAAGATACTTTGACACCAGCGCATGCGCATCAGGGTTCATACCAAGCGCTGCAAAGATCTGCCCCGCGGTCATCACCAGATCGCGGTCACGCGGCTGCTTTGAAAGCCCGCTGGTTAGTGCAATAACAGCCTGTTCAGGATTTTGCAGTTGCCAGTAAACGACAGCCAGGTTGTTATGTGCAAGTACAAAACCTTCATTAAGTGACAAGGCGTGATTAAATTTTTCAATCGCGCCTTGCATATCTCCGGATTGAAATAGCTCCTCGCCCTCTGCATTGACTTTATCAGCAGCCACCCAGCTGTCTTCCTGTTCCGCACCCTGCATGGCATCACGAATCACATCTGCGTCATAGCCGAGACGCCTCGTTGTCTCGGTACCCAGTGTTTCCAGGTAGTCCAGTGCATACTGCTTGCACTGCGGCTCCTGAAGATTCTGGATCCACGCATCGCGGTAATCCATAACCACCTTGTCATGTTCATGTATCCGCGTCTGATCACCATGCCGTCCGGCAGGTGCCGCCGCCGCACCATACACCAGTGTGCCCGGCTCGTACTGTAGGCCGATTTTCCGGCACAATACTTCGATTGTCTGCTGCGGATCACTGACCAGATCTTCGTAACGCACGACAATCGCGTCGGCTCCAAGGTTTTCAAGCGCATCTGCGAAGTGTTCCGCACCGTCAGTCAGGTCCCGGTGGTTGCTCGTGCCATCGAACTGCTCAGGATCATTCTCGAACCAGGTACGCAACGTAGACGAAAGAACAGCAACCGGATTACGCAGCAGGAAGATGAATCTGGCTTTGGGGAAACACACCCGCAACTCCGGCAGGATATGATGATAGCGCGGTGTTTTGTCTAGAAATAAGGACTTGCCCGACTGGGCCAGTGCGGCACCGTAAAGCTGCGAGGCATAGGCGCGCACGGCATCGACGTAAACCTGCCGACCCTCATCCAGCCCTTCGAGGAAATCTTCCAGCCCATGCCGTGCAAGATCGGCATCGTATTCCGCCTCAATCCCGGTTTCGCGAAGTGCGTATAACGGGTTTAGCATCAGCCAGGGTTCGGCGACGGTGTGAATCTCTGAATGCGCACCCAGGATGCGCTGTAATAGCGTCGACCCCGAACGTGGCAGGGACAGAATGAAAATCAGGTTGGAGCCCTGATCATCGAAGCTGGACATAGCATTTTCCTTGCGGGGCGGACATACCCTTGGACGAAAGCAAGAACCGTTCCGGATGGTCCTGCCAGATCAGCCCGTTGCGCGCTGTACCTGTCCCAAAAGTTGAGCCATGTCGGTATTGTCTGGATTTATAGCAAGGTATTGTTTACAAAAGATTTCCGAGTCATCGTGATGCCCGGCTTCAAACAGGATGCGCGCGGTATTCTCAAGCAGGTCCAGGTGTCGGGAATCCAGCGCAAGGCCCTGTGACAATAAATCCAGCGCGCCGGCCAAATCATGCCGCTGCCAGCTCACCACCGCGAGATTATTGTACGCATCTACAGCAGCGGCATTGCAAACCAACGCCTCGCGGAAACTGGCCTCGGCAGCATCCAGCCCCCCCGCGGCAAACTGCTGTTCGCCCAGATGGATCAAATCCGCTGCACGTGAATAGTTTTTATCTGTAGATTGAATCGGACGAAACAACCGGGGCAGATCCAGCGCCTCACAAAGACTGTCCAGGGCGGCCTCACCAGCCACTTGCCCCATCAACACCAGTTGCGCGGATTCCGCCAGAGAACCGGATACACCTTGCTTGCCACTCACGACAAATTTCGCATCAGGAAAAATCCTGTGCAAACGCTCGGCGGCTTCCGGCGCTAGCCTGGTGCATACCAGCATCCTGCTCAGCCCGCTTTCTTTCAGCTGCCGGCTCCAGGCCGCATATAGACCTGCGCGCGCCGCTTCCTGGGTAACACGGGCTTCCTGCGCATTGGTCATCATACCTGTCAGCAGATCTTCGACTATTGGCAAGACTGGCGGACAAAACAGGTCAGGATGCCCCATCAATGCAACACGCAGCGGTGCGTCATCACCTTCAGACAAAAACACCAGGCCTCCACCACGCCGATCAAGTCTGCGCGGCGAATAGTCCATGGACAGACTGGCGGGTACATTTTTCTCTTCCTTCCCTCCTGGCAATAATTTCTGCCAGGCGCTGTCACGCAGCGCTGTGGCACGTTCAGGGGCGAACCTCTCAATCAACAGCTTGTTCTTGCGCAGTACTTTGCCCGCCTCCGCCAACTGACGCTGCAGGTCGCTGCGACTGATGCCCTGGCTGTGCTGCCGGTAGATCGCACCCGTTTCTGCCACGAACGCAGCCGGATACCGGGCGGACAACCGTAGCTTCAGATCCCAGTCCTCATACATACCAAAGGCCTCGTCGAAACCTCCGGCTTCCAGTAATAACTTGCGCTCAATGAGAAAATTCCTGGGCGAAACCCGGCGTAACAGGATGTCTTGAAACAAATCGCCGTCATGTCCTTCGACCGTACCCCAGAAAGGCATTTGGTGACCGGCATGCGGGCCATCTTCCCAGGCCAACTCCACTATAGAATAAGCCCAGCGACGGTCGCTTGCTTCCAGTGCTTCGAGCTCGCGTTCGAGCTTCTGTGGCAACCAGTAGTCATCTGCCGCAACGATAGAGACATAGCACCCTCGCGCTGCACGTATACCGGAGTTAAAGTTACCCCCGCACCCACGATTCTCTTCGTGAAAGATGCAATGGATCTTGTCGGGGTACCGTTCAGCGAGGCGAATAGCAATATCGCGCGTCCCGTCAAGTGAAGCATCATCACATATAATGATCTCGTCTGGCAGAACCGTCTGCGCCATCAGTGACTGGATACACGACTCAAGATAGTCCTCATCATTGTGTGCGGGCACAACAACACTGATACGGCACTCCAATGACGAACCCGCACACTTTGTTACATGCACTGATAGCAAAGAATGATCGCAATCGTAGCGATGCATTATATGGTCTCCAGTATCCCGGCAAGACAGTCATAAACACGCGTCTGCTGGCCGTCAGACAAGCACGGATGCAATGGCAAACTCAGACAATGATGGCTAACGGATTCTGTAACGGGGAGTGAAACCGGAACTGCAGACACACCCTCCAGCGCCGCCTGACGGTGCACAGGGATAGGGTAGTGAAGCCCCGTCCCAATACCTTTTGACTGCAGCTCTGAAGCAATATGATCACGCCTGGCATGCCTCACCACGTAAAGGTGCCAGACTGGATCTACGTCATCAATCACTTGTGGAAGCACCAAACCGCAACCAGACAGCGCATCGCTGTATTTCGCTGCCTTTTCCGCTCGACCGCGATTCCAATCGTCAAGGTGGCGCAGTTTAACTTCCAGTACTGCGGCCTGGATTGCATCCATACGGTAATTAAAGCCCAGTTCCTTATGTTGATAACGTGCCGGCTGCCCATGGTCTCGCATCTGACGCAGACGCGCAGCAAGTTCCGGATTCGAGGTCAGCAAGCCACCTGCCTCTCCCCAGGCACCGAGGTTCTTGCCGGGATAAAAACTGAAGCAGGCAATATCTCCCAGTGAGCCTACCCTCCGCCCTTTGTACCGGGCTCCGTGCGCCTGGGCAGCATCCTCGATAACGTACAGTCCGTGCCTGCGCGCTATATCCATCAGGGGATCCATATCCACTGGCTGCCCGTAGAGATGCACCGGAACGATGGCTTTTGTCTTGCTTGTTATCTTCGCTTCAATTGCCGAGACATCGATATTCATGGTAGCCGCATCGATATCTACAAAAACAGGTTTGGCGCCGCAATACAATATTCCCCACACAGTCCCCACAAAGGTATGTGATACCGTGATGACCTCATCACCCGGGCCAATATCCAGCGCGCACAACGCCATGTGAATAGCAGAAGTGCCGGAATTGCAGCCAATGGCAAATTCACTCTCGCAATATTCCGCAAAAGAATTTTCGAATTTTTCTACTGCCGGCCCGAGCACAAATGACGATGCCGATACAAGCCTGGATATTTCTTTCTCGATATCACCCTGAACCGGCGCATGCAAAGCTGCCAGATCCATAAAAGGAATATGGGCATCTGACTCTATTGCTTCCAGTTTGATAGCAGACATAATTGGTCAGGCCACCGATGCCGGAATCGTGTCGACCGGGGGAAATAAGTCTTCTGGGCATAACCCGGCAATATTTGACAGCAAAAGATGAGGTGATAGCTGCTCTAAGAAACGACGACTACGTATGCCACAGGTTACGGATACAGTCTGAATTCCTGCAGCATGTCCCGCCAGCACATCGACCTCGGTATCACCAACAATAACGGCTTCACTGCTCGTCACACAGTTGGAACGTATCCACTCGCACTTGGTTTCCCAACCTTGATCGGCATCCTGAGCACAGAATACTTCTTCAAACACGCCATTGATTCCCAGTAGTTTCAACTGCGACATCAGTGCCATTCGATTACGCCTCAGGGTGACCAGATAGAGCCGGTGTTGCTTTGACCAAAGTTTCAGTGTATCCAGGATACCTGGCTGAAGAAGATCGTAGACAAGATATGTCGAGTCCTCCAACAGTTGAGCCCGCCTGGCAAGATAGTCGCTAACGCCGCACTCCGGCATATTCCGTTGCACAATGGCTGCTTCTGTAATACTTAATCGCTTAAGCGACCAGTAGCTATCATGATCAAACGGTAAATAGTCCGCCTGTTTCAGCAGATCACTATAGATCAGGTAATATCGATGGCTTACATCCAGAACAGGGCCATCAAGATCCAGATATATCTGCATACTCAGCCCTTTTCACAGCACACATATAGCTCGGCGGAAAGATCCGGGTGGCGCCTGCCAAGTGCGTAAAGCCCCTCTACCATAGCCTGCCCGTTATCCTGAATGAGACCTTCCATTTGTGAGTTTGAAAGCAACTTGAAAATAATGCCGTCGTATTTCAGAACCTTCAGCCCTGCACGCTTGACGTGTTCAAACAGAAATTCCCTGGTGTATACACGTTGATGACCAACCTGATGATCATGCTCGTTCAGGCTCCACTCATATTTCAACATTCCCATTTCCACGCCAAGTTGACGGTGCACAGAATCCGCATTGGGCACAGTAATATGAATTCTCCCGCCCGGCTTTAGAAACTGTTTCATGTGTTCCAAAATGCCTATCGGGTCATCGACATGCTCAAGGCTGTTAGTAATCAGAATGTCATCGAAACGGGTATCAGTACCGAATTCTTCAAATAAACCATGATGAAAATCAATCCGGTCTGATTTGGATTTGGATCGTGCGCGTTCCAAGTTGGTTCGGGAGCCATCGATTGAAACTGTACGGAAAGACTCCTCACTCAGCCAGGATGAAAAATCACCGTAGCCAACACCGACTTCCAGTACATCCGGGCCACGCATATGCTCACGCACAACCTTGTAACGATAGCTATACAAATACTGACTGTAATTAAATGCAGTCGGCTTTGAGTAGTGTTGGCCCTGTTCATCCAGTATGTCGTAGGCTTCGTTCATGTACGTCCTCTCTTGCGTTTGAACGCAGTTCGTTTCTCTGCATTTCACGCGCTTCTATTGAAGCAGCTGTGGTAAGCACCGGCTCACTGTCCAGGCCACGCACCCAGGCCAGGCCATCCTGTAACGGATTGACCGGATTATCAGGGAGGTCAACCGGAAGGTTCAGTGATGTCCTGATATAAATGTCCGGGAAATTGACTCCGGCTGCTGTAAAAAACTGGTGAGTGGTAAAAAATCGTCCGATATTAATTTCTGTCGGGTTTGGCTCGCCTTCTGCATCGTAAGTAAAGTCAACACTAAAGATCCCGTTCGGGACAGTATCTACGGCCTGAATACACCGCTGTGCGAGTTCGTCGATAACAGAATCGGAAAGTGTGATGCCAGTACCAGTCAGACCGGTTACACCGGACGGACTACGGTTACCGAATTCCCAGTATTTACGCAGTCGTGTTTGAGCCAACAGCAACCTGCCCCGCTGCCAGATTGATTGCCAGGTCACTGATTCATCAGTCAGACAGCGAGCAGCAGTGAATTCACCCCACCCCTTGCAGAAATCTATCCAGGCGACGGCCTCAACATAATCGGAAGTTGGTAGCGCGCCCTTGCCAGCTGCACCATGTGTGTTGCGCAACCAGAGCTTGGGGCCAAGTTCATTGAATGCCAGCTGAAGATCATTCCTGCCAGCGATCATGCGTGTTTCCGGTACTGCAATGCCAGCCTGTTGCCAGCACAGATACGACTGGTACTTGTCCAGACAGCGTTTGACAACCTGGTGCTCCGGCAGATTTGTCTCTACAGCAAGTTGATTGCGATGACTTGAAGCAAACTCAACTTCCACATCTGGCTGGCTGTGCAGGAAGTCTGCATCGTGCTTATGTGCGATCCAATTGAGTATCGGAAGGTAGTCGGGGTCGCTAGCTGGTGGCACCAGGTAGGTGTGGTCTGCCACGGCAAGGTTCAAATGATATTTATCACAGTCAATCCCGATCAGCTCGTAGTCGCAATCTGCGCTACGCAATGATCGACAGAAACCGACAGCAGCTGATCCACCTGCCCCGGTCACCATGACCCGGATTGCTCTTGATGAAGTCATCTAGATCTTCACCAACTTGCCACCCAGCCGCATAGACTGGTTTGAGGCCTCGAGAATGCGCACAACTTCCAGCCCTGACTCACCAGAATTGATGGGTTGAGCATGGTTGCGAATGCATTCACCAAAGTAACAGCATTCCTTGAGCAGCGCCTCGGTCGGATCCAGGCGCGGTGACCACATGTCACCGACACGATAGTGAAACAGTGATTCGTACATTGCCTCACGGTCACCCTGCTCCACCGTGATTCCCTTGTCGTAGACCTTAATCTTTTCGTTGGACTCCATATCATCGAAAACCAACATTTTCCTTTCGCCACCGATAATTATCTGACGTACTTTGCGAGGCGCCAGCCAATTGACGTGAAAATGCGCCAAGGTATTGTCATCGAAGGTAAGTGTCAGATAGGCCAGATTTTCCTTGCCGGTACCCGCATGGGCTGCGCCGATAGCTGAAACGGCAATCGGCTTTTTGTCCAGCACATGCAACAGGATACTCAGGTCATGAGGCGCGAGATCCCATATAACATTAACATCGTGCTGGAATAAGCCCAGATTGATCCGTGTTGAATCGAAGTACAGGATGTCGCCAAGTTCGCCTGCGCAAACCAGCTCACGCATTTTCTCCACAGCTCCGGTAAACAAATAGGTATGGTCGACCATTAACAGGCGGTCATTCCGCTCAGCAAGCTCCACCAGCTCTTCCGCCTCGCGTACCGACGTAGTAAGTGGCTTTTCGACCAGCACATGTTTGCCAGCGCGCAATGCATCCCGCGCTATAGCAAAATGGCTTGCTACCGGTGTAGCGATCCCTACGGCGTCTATATCTTCGCAGTCCAGGAGTGCCCGATAATCCGTGCTCACCAGTACATCAGGGTAGTCTGCACCGATCCGTGCAAGGTGTTCAGGGTTGTGATCAGCTATCGCAGTTACGTCGCAATCGGCAGCACGAGAGAAGTTACGCACCAGCTTCGGCCCCCAGTAGCCATACCCGATAACCCCAACACCTATCGGTTTTTGCGCTGAATCACGCGGGGACCTCAGCGTCGTTGGCGGCAGCTCCAGCAGTGACGATGCTGTATCAGCAAGTGGTTTGGACATTTGCTTTCCTGATTGCAAAAACAGTTACCCAGAGAAAAGCAAGATGCGTACCAGCCAAACCCTTTGGCTCGCTGATGCCAGGTCAACTAGAACAAGAACACCAGGTCTGGGTTGTGGGTCAAGACACTCCTCCGAATTCGCCATTGAGTCCGGGCAGTTTCAACTTACGCATCAAAACCACTCTGCAGGGCTTTAAAGAAAATTCGCCCTTTCCAGGAAAGATCCGGCAGTTGCCTCGATGACCACCACAAATACATTCTTCAGGGTCTCCCTGTCACCTTCCAGAATGGGGATTTCGTGACCGTCCACATCAATCTTCAACAAGCAGGGTGCCGGTACAGCGCTGTCGATGTCTCCTTGATTAAAGAACTCCTCTCCCTCGGCAATCTTCATATTTACCGGTTCGATGGCATCGGCTTTTTGCTCCTGGGTTGCTATCATGCGTATCTCCCTGATTTCGAATAGCGTTTATCCAGGAAATTGCAAATTACATGCCAGGAAACCCCGCAGAATACCGGGCGCCAATATGGCCCACGTCACCCGAACAATGCTAGATCAATTAGAACGAGAACATCATGTCTGGCTGGTAAATCCGGACGATATTTCGTCTGCGAACAGCCTGGCGGCATGCCGGGAGATACTCTCAGTCGATGAGATTAATCGTCAGGAACGCTTTCATTTCGCCGCCGACCGGCATCGATTCCTGGTATCCCACGCTCTGGTCAGGCGCGTGCTTTCTCGCTACACGGGGATCGCGCCAGCAGACCTGGAATTTTCATCTGGCGAATTTGGCAGGCCCGAGATTGCCAACCCTGGTCTGCCGGCGCTGCGCTTCAATCTCACCCATACACCACAACTGACTGCCTGTATCGTCACCCTGTTTGTTGACTGTGGAATTGATACCGAGCAACTGAACCCCAGGCACAAATTGGATGGGGTCGCTAAACGTATGTTTTCGAAAGCAGAGCATATGGAGCTGCAACGGTATTCCGGGCAAACCTATCTGGAACACTTTTACCGCCGCTGGACGCTGCGTGAAGCCTACGTCAAAGCACGGGGTATCGGTATCTCGTTTCCCACCAGGAAGCTGAAATTCACTCTAAAAGGAAAATCGGGTGCCAGCGTTGTTTTTGATCCCGACATCGACGATCAGGCGGATGCCTGGCAATTCCATTTCGTCGATAGCGGCAATGATCACATTACCGCGATAGCGGTCCGTGATGACGAGGCTGTCCGCAAACCTGTTGTTACACATCACTTTGCACTGTGAATCTACTTACCGAATATGCCTGCACCGGCTACAGGTAGTTGAACAGATTGAGCCCCTGGACCCGGACAAAGGCCTGTTGCGCGGCCTGCAACGTCACACTCTGCTGGCTTAAACGGCTTGCTGCTTCTGCATAGTCGAGATCTTCGATGGTTGAACGCGTCAGCTCCAGCTGATCAAGCAATGCACCGTTGATGCGCTCTTGGCTATCAATTGCATTCAGTCGAGCGCCAGTCTGGGCTCTGAACCCAAGCAGGTGATTCAAGGCATTGTCCACCTGCTCCAGGCTGGCCGGATTGGGCGCATCAGCCTCCAGATCAGTCGCCATATTGTAAAGGGTGCTGAAGACATCCTCGAAACCGCCGGCTACCGCAGGGATCTTCATGAAAACATCAAGTCCGGCATCGCCATCAGCGATTGTTCTGGCAGGACCTACCTGTATTTCGCGCTGTCCCTGGTCACCCGCATAACTGAAAGTGCCCGCACCATTATCTGAAAACGGTACCGTCTGCCCCTGGAAACCACCGAAAAGGTATTCGCCGTTTGCGTCCTTGCGGTTTGCCAGTCCTTTGACTTCATCCAGTAGCTGCCTGATCTCCTGCGCGATAGCAGTACGACTTTCCGGACCATTGGTATCGTTCAGTCCCTGGACCATCAGCTCACGGACTCGCTGCAGCGCATCACCGACCGAACCGAGTGCCGTATCCTCAAGTTCAAGACGTGTCCTGACGGCATCAATATTCCGCTGGTACTGGTCAGTAATCTTCAACGATTCCGAGAGACCGATAAGCTGTGCAGACCCGGTCGGATCGTCGGATGGATTATTGATACGCTTGCCCGATGATAACTGCTGCTGCGTACGCACCAGCTGGGTCTGCTGATCAAGCATCGAATTGAGGCCCTGTCTGAACATCTGCAAGGTGCCTATACGCATGACTACCTCCCCATCGCGTTAAGCAACGTCTGGAATGTTGTCTCGGCGGCCGTAATCACCTGTGCGATAGCCTGGTACGCTTGCTGGAAGCGCAACAGATTAGCGGCTTCTTCGTCAAGATTTACGCCGGAAATGGCATCGCGTGATTCCTGCGCCTGGGTCAGCAACGAAGCTTGCGCTCCGGCAGTTACCTGCGCGCCACGCGTTTGCGTGCCCAGCTGACCTACCAGCTGGCCATAGGCACCCTGGTAACTCGCACGTCCGTTTTCCATGGTCGATACAGTCTGCAGGCCAGCCAACAGCAAAGCATTGCCGTTGTCCCCGCCACCGCTGGCATTATCATCAAAACTGAAACTATCACCTGTTGCCGGAGAGCCGTTCACGCTGAAGCTGATGCCCGCCACGGTAAAGCTGCTGCCACTATCAGTGGCCGGGTCGTAGGCAAATGACCCTGCAGCATCACCGGCATAGTTGAATTGCTGTCCAATGGCATCATAGGTAAAGGTAATTCCGGCACCCAGTTGCGTAAAGCTGTTATCAACAGACTGGAACTGAAAGGCACCATTACCCGTATTGGTTGGTAATCCGTTTGCGTTGGTCGCTTCGGTAATCCGTACTGGAGCAGCAGCCGTAATTTCCCGCGGGTTGCCAACCAAAACACCCGTAGAGGCACTGCCATTGCTGGTCGGTTCGACCAGGAAGCGGTCTCCGGCAACGGGACTGCCCGACACCACCAGGCTAAGCCCGTCCGCAAGGAATGGCGTGGCCGCCGTCCCACTACCCGTCATCGTCACCGCCTGACCGTCACTCACCCTGGTCAGGTTCCAGGCGGCTCCATCAAACGCCATCTCATAGTCTTCCGTGGTCAGATCGTCGATATTCGCCGTGTCGAAACTGGCGGTAACGGCGCCCGTGCCGGTATTCTGTACACTGCCGGCCACCTGCGGGGAGCCCAGCTGGAAGAAATCCGCCCCCATCGCTCCATCCAGATCCATACCCAGACGATGCTGCTCGTTGAAGGTCACCCCCAGCGAAACAGCAACACGACCCAGGCCATTCTGCGCCGGATTCAACACCTGATCGCGGAAATCGAGGATAGCCCCAAGTTTTCCGCCCGTAAGACTGTTGCTGATAACAGCTGGAGCACCTGCACCAACTATGGCAATTTCGGTACGCTGTGAATCAAAGTTATTTTTTACAGCCTGCAGCGGTGACGCCAGAAAGCGCGTAACCAGCGACTGTCCACTACCGACAAAAACGTTCACAGCGCCGTCATCCTGTTCAACTGTGCTCACTGATACCAGTTCAGACAGTCTGTTTATCAGATTGTCACGTTTATCCAGCAAATCATTCGGTATCTGCGCTGCACCCTGACTAATCGAATCAACAATACTGCGGTTGGCATCAGCAATTGCTGAACTCAAGCCATTAATTTCGTTAACCAGATTATCAATATTGCCATTGATCTCACCGTGCAGGGAGTCAAGCTGGCCGTCGAGGTTCTGAAAACGCCCCACCAGGGATTCTGCTTCTGCAAGCATCAGCTGCCTGGCCGGTACCGAAGACGGATCATCGGAAACTGTTTGAACCGAATTAAAGAAACTCTCCAGACCGGCATTCAAACCGGCCTCGCTATCCCCCAGAAGATTCGACACCCGCTCCGAAAACAGAAACAGAGTGTCGTACTGGGAACTGGCACTGGTAGTATCACGTAAACGATCAACGACAAACTGGTCAAACATCCTGTCGATGCTTTCTATCTTGACACCGGTTCCAATGTAGCCCTGCCCGGTAAAGCTCGGCTGCCGCGTACCAAGTTCGACACGCTGGCGGGTATATCCCTCTGTATTGGCATTGTTGATATTGTGTCCGGCGACCGATATGGCACGCTGAAACACCTGCAGACCTGATGCTGCCGTGCCCAGTAGTCCTACTGCCATGGTCCGTCCTCCACATTGCTCTTGCGTGTCATTAGTGAACTCAACATTGCTCAGACATCCTGGGGTACAGCATTACCAACAGCATCGCGCAGTCGCTGGCTATCCATAATGCGATTAATCTTGCCCGCGTAGTCGGGATCGGTTGCGTAGCCCGCTTCAAACAGGGCTTGCGCAAACGCGGGCGCGTCTGCAGCACCGCTCAGTGCCTCCTGGTAACGTGGATTTGATTTCAGAAACTCCACGTAGTCAGACACACTATCCGCAAGAGAGTCGTAAGCTCGAAACGCAGCACGTTCCTTACGCATCAGGCCATCTCTAAATTCAACGGTTTCTGTCACGGCGCGTTCTCCCTGCCAGCCCGAATCGGCCTTGATACCGAACAGGTTAAAGCTGTTGCTGCCATCGGTGCCGCGGATCATATGCTTGCCCCAACCGGTCTCCAGGGCTGCCTGCGAGACCAGCAGTTCCGGACGCGTACCCAGCTCGTCGGCTGCCCGCTGGGCGTGTGGCCAGAGCGCCTTGACAAACGCTTCGGGTGAATCGGGTCTCCAGTCATCCCGGTTCGCCGTTTTCTCAGACGCATTCCGGCTCGCTGAATCGATACTGGCAGTCTCCGGTGCCCGGCGCAGTGTTTCCTGCAGCATTGCATGCTGCACTGGTCCATGTGTCACCACGCCATCTGTCGGCATTTCTGTCGAGCCTTCCTGTGCGCGGCTTAACTGCTGCACCATCATGTCCGCAAGCCCCAGACTGTTGCGCTTGCTCAGATCAAGGGCAATCTGCTGGTCAAACATGGACTGGTAGGTCTTCACATGATCACTGTCCATCAGGCCTTCACCCAGGTTGGCGTCACGCATACTCTTGAGCATCATTTGAATGAAAATAGCTTCAAACTGTCCGGCAATTTCCCGCAGGCTCTCTTCACTGTTATCCCGGGCCCCGGCACGCAGTGCCGACAACCCCTGGAAGTCGGTATAAACATCAGCATGTGAAACTGGCGTAGTCATAACCGGAGTGTAATTCCCTAGATCACCATGAGTTCAGCACGTAGCGAGCCCGCCTGCTTCAACGCCTGCAGTATCGCAACGATGTCAGCCGGAGTAGCACCGACACGATTCACACCATCAACAATATCCTGCAATGTAATAGTTGGCGGGATCATGAATGTGTGATTGTTCTTGAAACCTACGTCGATATCACTCTGGTCAGTGACCACAGTGCGGCCGCGACGTGCGAATGCACCCGGCTGACTGGCCTGCTGATTCTCGGTAACGGTAACTACCAGCGTACCGTGTGACACGGCGGCAGGCAGAATTTTTACGTTTGCTCCGATAACAACGGTGCCGGTTCTTGAATTGATAACCACTCGTGCAGCGGCCTCACCTGGCATAACAGAGATATTCTCCACCAGTGAAGCAAAGGCAACACGCTGCGAGGGATCTTTTGGCGCGCTAACCCGGATTGACACCGCATCTACAGGCTGCGCAATGCCCGGGCCAACGGTATCGTTGATGGCGCCGGCAAGCCGATTGGCAGTCGTGAAGTCAGAGTGATTCAGATTCAGGGTAATAAAGTCGCCTTGCAGAAACGGATTGTTAACCACCCGTTCTACAGTTGCGCCATTCGGAATAGTGCCGACACTGGGTATATTGACGGTGATATTGGAACCATCCGCGCCCGACGCATTCAGGCCACTCACCAGTAGATCGCCCTGAGCCATGGCATACACCCGGCCATCCGCACCTTTAAGCGGCGACATCAACAATGCACCGCCACGCAGGCTTTTGGCGTTACCAATGGAAGATACTGTCACATCAATAGTCTGCCCTACCTTGGCAAAGGCCGGCAGGCGCGCATGAATAGCAACAGCAGCAACATTCTTCAGCTGTGGACTGGTACCTGGCGGCAAAGTGATACCAAATTGCTTTAACATATTTTCCAACGACTGCACGGTAAACGGCGTCTGGCTGGTCTGATCACCGCTGCCATCCAGACCCACGACCAGTCCGTAACCAACCAGCTGGTTGTCGCGTACCCCGGCAACATGGGTCAAATCCTTGATGCGCTCGGCACCGGAAGGCACCGATAGCAGTAACAGACTGAAGAACACAAACAGCTTATGCATAAATTTACCTGTCATACTATTCATCAGTAGGGCCATATAGGGCTGTTAAAGAAGCGCGCCAGCCAGCCCATGCTATTGGAATCATGCAGGAAGCCTTTGCCACTGTAGGTGATGCGTGCATCACCGATCTTATTCGACGAAATAGCGTTGTTGGGCCCGATGTCCTGTGGCCGTACAATGCCCGAAATCTGGATAAATTCTTCACCCTGGTTCAGGGTCAGCCACTTTTCACCACGTACCACCAGATTGCCGTTCGGCAAGACATCGGCGATGGTAACGGTAATCGCACCACTTAAACTGTTGCTCTGGCTGGAGTCGGCCTCACCCTCAAACTCCCGGGTTGCCGACAAATTCTGTTGCAAATTATTATCCCGGTTGCTGTCCAGCGGAATGAGGCCTGGCAAGTTAAATTGCGGGGAGGCACCGAAAAATGTCGGGTTGGCGACAGTGGTCTCCTGATTCTTGTCAGCCGCGGTTTTTGCCGACTTGGACGCAGACGTACTTTCCTGAAGAACTACTGTAATGACATCACCGATACGGCGTGCCTTTACGTCTTCAAAAAGACGCACATCTCTGGCTGCCTGATAAATCCCGCCACCATGTGTTTCTGTAGCAGTATAGGCTGCCGGCAATGTCGGTCTGTAACTGTCCGGTGGCGGTGGCCTGGTGGCGCAGCCGCTGAACAACAGGACAGCAGTCAGTAGCGAAGTGCCCGTCAGTTTACTGTTTATCCGTTTCATGACTTTTATATACTCAACTCATTCCTACAGGTTAGACGTTACAAACTGCAGCATGCGGTCGGTCGTCTGTATGGCCTTGGAATTCATTTCATAGGCTCGCTGGGCTTCTATCATATTTACCAGCTCTTCCACGACATTTACGTTAGACGTTTCAAGAGCACCCTGAGTTATACTACCGAGACCGTTAAGGCCAGGCGTCCCTGTCGAAGGTGAACCACTGGATGCTGTTTCCTGATACAGATTTTGGCCGACAGCCTGCAGGCCGGCAGGATTAATAAAATCTGCCAGCTGTATGCTGCCAACCTGTGTAGGTGTTCCACTTCCTGGTGTCAGTGCGGAAACCACGCCATCAGAACCAATGGTGACGCTGGTGGAATTGTTCGGCAGTGTGATGGCCGGTTGAATTACGTAGCCACTAGCGGTAACCAGCTGACCAGTCTCGTCCATCTTGAAGGAACCATCGCGGCTATAGGCGATATTTCCATCCGGCTGTAACACCTGGATAAAACCGCGGCCCTGAATCGCCACGTCCAGACTGTTATTGGTCTGGACGATGTTACCCAGGGTATGAATCTTCTCGGTTGCGACTGTGCGAACACCGGTACCCAGCTGCAAACCCGAGGGCAGGCGTGTGTCCTGTGAGGACTGGGCGCCCACCTGGCGTACGTTCTGGTAAAGCAGGTCTTCGAACACCGCACGATCCCTCTTGAAACCGTTGGTGTTGACGTTGGCCAGGTTGTTGGAGATCACACTCATGCGCATCTGCTGCGCTTCCAGCCCTGTTTTTGCAACCCATAGTGACTTCATAGTCTGTCCTCTTGACCTGTACGCTTAACCCAGATCCATGATCCGGGTGGTTTGTTCATCCATTTGCTCAGCCGTCTGCATAATTTTTACTGACACTTCGAACTGTCGTGCCAGACTGATCATGTTGACCATGGCTTCAATCGTATTGACGTTGCTGGATTCGAGCACGCCACTGACCAGCGTCACATCGGTCGCTGGTTCCGCTGCCGTACCCTCTCTGGTGCGCAACAGACCGTCCCCACCCTTGACGAGATTTTCATGTTCTGGCGAGACCAGCTTGATACGGCCGACTTCCGCCAGGGTACTGGCCTGTTGACCGATTGGCCGCACGGTAATAGTGCCGTCAAGACCTATTTCAAGATGTTCGTATTCCGGCACAACAATAGGACCGCCATCGCCCAGCACCGGATGGTTCGCACCCGTGACCAGCTGACCATTGATATTGATTTTCAGATTACCGGCACGGGTATAAGCTTCGCTACCGTCCGGTGACTGCACAGCAATCCATCCATCACCATTTACAGCAACATCCAGTTGCCGACCGGTACTCTGCATTGCACCCTTGTCAAACGTTACGCCGGCATCTTCAGTTGTGGCAAACGCCCGGGTATCAAAACCCGGGCCGCCGATCATCTGGGCACGAAAGTTCGCCAGGTCCTGCTGAAACCCCACTGTGTTGGCGTTCGCCAGGTTGTGGGTATTCAGCGTCTGGGCGTGCATTAACTGCTTACCCCCGCTGGCAACAACGAACAATACGCGATCCATGATTAAGCTCCTGCGCTAACCTTAACGGATGTTAATAATTGTCTGGGTGATGGTATCCGCCGTGGTAATCACCTGGGCATTCGCCTGGAAATTACGCTGCGCGGTAATCATGCCGACCAGTTCTTCTGTCAGGTCCACGTTGGAACCTTCCAGTGCACCGGACTCAATCAAACCGGCGGAGCCGTTACCCGGTGCACCAACCAGCGGCGCTCCTGAATCAAAAGTCTCGGCCCAGCTGGTATCACCCAGCTGACGCAAGCCCTGCGTATTATTGAAAGTGGCGATCGCGATCTGCCCCAGAGTACGCGACTGACCATTAGTGAAACGCGATGTAATAACACCGGCATCACTGATATCAATGCCGCTCAGGCGGCCTGTCGCGAAACCATCCTGTGACAGCGTATTAACACTGAAATCACTACCGTACTGTGACGTATTGTTGAAATCGACGCCTACGGTCATCGCTGCCGAACCACCAGAAGGTGTAAAAGTCATGGTGGTAGGACTACCAGCCGTGATAGCGCCAGTGTCGTCGAAAGAAAGACGATCACCAGCCGCCGCATTCACCTGCGCTCCGTCCACATACTGGAAGACGTCCCACTCATTATCCACGCCATCGACCTTGCGGAAATACATCGTACTCAGGTGTGGCGCGCCCAGGCTGTCGAAGAGCGTCAGTGACGTCGAGTTGTTATAGGTGCTAGCGTTGCTAGGATCAAATACCGGGAGCGCTGGAGGTGCAATTGCCGAGGCATCGAGATTAGCCTGCACATCGATCGACGTGGTTGCCGACGGAGCTATATCGGAACGATCCAGCTGCAAGGGTCCCGTAGCACCGGTTATATTGCCGGCACCATCCGCCTGAAAGATGGTCAATTGCTGTTGCGCGTTGTTGACCACGTAGCCATCCCGGTCAACACCCAGCGCACCGGCACGTGTATAGTTGTTAATACCGTTATCATTCATAACGAAGAAACCCTGACCGCTGATCGCCAGGTCAAGGTTATTGTCCGTAAACCCGATATTGCCCTGGGTAAACTGCTGGGAAACCGATGACACGCGCACGCCGGTACCGATAGCGTTTGCCGTGACACCCAGGTTCGAGGTGGCAAAGATGTCGGCGAACTCGGCACGCGACTCCTTGAAACCGGTTGTGCTGGCGTTAGCCACGTTGTTACCAATAACCCGCAGCTCTGCGGACGATGCGTTTAAACCACTTAATGCTGTACGAAATGGCATAGTCTTTCTCTCCTTCAGACTGACCGGTTAGAGGATCTGCCTGACTTCACTGAAGTCAAGCGAACCTATACCGTCGAGATCCAGCAACAGCCCACCGCTATTGCTCAATGTGACACTACGAACTTCTGAAGCCAGCAGGGTTTCGACACTCTCAAACTGACCATCGATATTGGCTTCAGCACTTATAAAATAATTACCCGGTGCCGCAAAGGTGCCGTCGTTCTTCAGACCGTCCCACTGGAAATCTGCCGAACCTGCGGCTTGTGACCCCATTTCCAGACGACGAATCACCTGACCGGACTGGTCGTAGACGTTAACCACCACCTCACCGCTGGCGGCGGGCAATTCAAGCGAACCGCGAATACTGCCACCTTGCGCAAGTGCCGCTACTCCGGTCGGCGCAAGCACCCGGTGCCCGACAAGATTGGTCGCCTGAAGTGCCTGGCTGGAAACCAGCGATTCACTCAGCGCGGAAAAATTTTCATTCAGATCACCGATGCCCTCGACCGTAGAGAACTGCGCAATCTGCGCCAGAAAATCACCATTCTCCATCGGTTTGAGTGGATCCTGGTTCTGCAACTGGGTGGTCATCAATTCCAGGAATTCTTCCTGGCCAAGTTCCTTGCGGCTGGACTCGGCACTAATGTCCTGCAAAGTCCGGAATTCAACTCCGCCTAATCCGTTTTGACTATCAATCATAGCGATACCCTATTGACCTACTGCCCAAGTCGCAGTGTGGCCATCATCATTTGTTTTGAAGTATTCAGGACTTCGACGTTGCTTTGATAAGAACGTGAAGCGGAAATCATGTTGGACATTTCATCCACCATGTTGACGTTTGGCAAAAACACAAAGCCATCTTCGTCGGCCATTGGGTGACCAGGCTGATGGCGCTTTTCAAGCGGTGTCTGACTTTCAACAATGCCGTCAATCTTGACGCCAACACTGTGACTGTCACCGCCCTGTAAAGATTGCATCACCGCAGAAAATATCGGGTGCCGGGCGTGATAGGTTCCCTTTTCATCCGGACCAACACTCTGGGCATTGGCGAGGTTACTCGCGGTAACATTCAAGCGTACTGCCTCGGCCCCCATGGCCGAACCGGCAATATCGAAAATATCAAATAAAGCCATTTATGATGTCCCCTTAATAGCCAGTTTCAGACCGCTGAACTTGCCGCCAAGAAAAGTCAGTGTGGATTGGTAGCGCACTGCGTTTTCCGTGAACTGGGCTTGCTCGACCTGGGTGTTGACGGTATTACCGTCGAGCGAAGTCTGTGTTGGTACGCGATAGAGCAGATCCATACTGCCAATAGCCCCATCTGCTCCAGCGATATGACCCGCTTTGGTAGTAGCCATCGTCATCTGGGCACCGGAGGCGCTGGACATGATGTTCTGAAAATCGATATCCCTGGCCTTGAAACCCGGCGTATCAGCGTTAGCGATATTTGAGGCCAGCAAAGTGGAGCGCTGACCATAGAGCGTTAGATGCTCGGGCAGATTCCCCAGTGCCTTGTCAAAACTGATTGCCATGTCGCCTCCTGCAAAAATGCTTTGCAGTAACAAGAGCAACCCTTGTGCCAACTGGGAACAGTTACATTAATTCAGCCACTTACTGTGATTTCATGGCACCGGAAAGCGGCATGGCGGCAAGCCCTGTCCGCCCGGCGGCAAAGGTTGGCAAGCTTTGGAAGAGAAAACTGAAGCCGGAAACAGCGAGTAAAGGAGAGTCAGACGGACTTTTTGCGGTAAACCACGCCGGGATTGCAACGCAACATCTCGAATGCATCGGAATACTGGGAAATCGCCTCGGACGCACCCAGAAACAGGTAACCACCCGGGCTCAGGCAATCGGCCATACGCTTGATAATATCGATTTTTGACTCAGTCGAAAAATAGATCAGCACATTGCGGCAAAATATGGCATCGAACCTGCCAAGTGGTGCATAGCTGGCTAGCAGGTTACCGTGGGTAAAACGCACTCTGCGGCGTATTTCATTGCTTACCTGCCAGCGCTCCTCCCAGTGAGAGCTATCACGCACGAAATACCGACTCTTTAAATCTGCCGGCAACCCGCGCGCCACCGCCATGGCATCGTAATAGCCCTTTTTGGCATCCTCGATGACGGCTGGCGAAATGTCCGTTGCCGTCACCTGCACGTCGTTCAAGGCACCGAGGTTCTGCCGCAGGTACTCCTGAACAATGATACTAATAGAATAGGGTTCCTGCCCCGTCGAACAGGCTGCCGACCAAATCTTTGGCGTACGGACCTTGCGCTTACTGAATTCGGGTAATACTTCCTCTGTAAGTATCTTGAATGGATGATTATCACGAAACCAGAAGGTCTCGTTGGTGGTCATGGCCTCGATGACCTGCTCTCGTAATGCACCGCCACTGCGTTCCCGCCGCAAGCGACCTACCAGGTCGCCCAGCGAGCTGACCCCGTCGTCCACGACCATCTTGTTCAGGCGGCTTTGCACCAGATAATGCTTGTTATCGCCTAACAGAATACCGCAGGCATCCTCCAGGAACCGGCGAAAATCTTCATATTCATTGGATGTTATTTGTGCGAGTGACAAACGATGCGTCCCTTCTTGCTTACCCGACGGCCAAAATGTACTGCCGGTCTGTTTCCCTGCTAGCCAGATTTATCCGGACAGGATATCAGGCAACCTTGGAGTGCGCATCTTGCCAAAGCTTCAGACGGCCAAGAACAGCCTTGGCAAGCACATCGGGTTGGAACTTTGCAATAAAGTCATTGGCACCAACCTTCTCCACCATGGCATTATTAAATACACCGCTTAGCGAAGTATGCAGCAGGATATGCAGGTCAGCCATGCGAGGATCCTTGCGCACTTCGGTAGTAAACGTATAGCCATCCATCTCCGGCATTTCAATATCGGAAATTACCATGAATAAGCGCTCATGCAGCGGTATCTCGTTTTCCTGCTCGACCCACGACTGAAGAGTTTCCAGAGCCTGTTTACCATCGTTGGCCAGTACACATTCGATGCCAAGTTGTTCCAGAGTGCGTTTGATCTGGTTACGCGCAACAGAAGAATCATCTGCCACCAGAATAATCGGTTTGCGCTCTTCCCCATCTTTCTCATCTGAAGCCTCGTCAACGAATTCCTGCGAGACGTCCTCGTTCCAGCCTACAACTTCAGCCAGTACCTTTTCTACATCAACGATTTCAACCAGCTCACCATCGACCTTGGTCACTGCCGTCAGATAGTTATCTGAACCAATACCTTTCGGCGGGGGCAAAATCTCTTCCCAGTGCATATTGACAATACGATCGACGCCACCAACCAGGAATCCCTGCACGTGCTGGTTATATTCAGTGACGACAACAAAGTTCTCTTCGGGGTTTTCCACACCACGCAGGCCAACAGCCCGGCCGAGATCCATGACTGTCACTGTGCGGCCACGCATATTGGCAACGCCACGCACGACCCGATGCGAATCTGGAAACTGGGTCAGCGGCGGGCACTGAATCACTTCCTGGACCTTGAATACGTTAATCCCGAACAATTGTTTGCCATCCAGGCGAAACAACAACAACTCCAGCCGGTTATGACCGGCCAGCTGGGTACGCATATCAACACTGGCCAAAACGCCGCTCATTGCATCCACTCCTTAATATGGTTTGGCGATCTCACGTCGGGCTATCGGCTTTTGGGGGAGAAGCTTGACACTTCTGATTGGCTGGCACGCCACTTGCTCTATGTGTATCAGGGCAGAATTGAGCAGGATGACATCCACATGATCAAGTTGAAGATGGTTAGTTTTTTCATAGTGTTAGCAGTACTCGTCTGGCAACCAGCAAAATCCTTTGCCGATTCGGCGGCAACCAAGTGGCAAAGCCATGCCGCTATTCGCACCACGGCCCAAAGCTTTGTGGATGCGTTTGCCGCCAGCCATCATGAAGGCCGGACCCAGATTAAACTCGGAGAGCTGGACCAGCGGCTGAGACTGAAAAGTTGCGCCATGCCCCTGGAAGGATTTATGCCTGACGGTGGCCGGGTGATGGGCAACACCACCATTGGCGTACGCTGCCCGGATGAAGGTGGATGGAACATTTATGTATCGGTCAGAATCGATGTTTTCGGACCGGTACTGGTCGTACGCCAGCCAGTTCCACGCGGCACCCCCCTCCGCGAAAGCGATCTGGAACTGGTCGAACGCAACCTGTCGAACCTCCCACACGCTTATTACAGCGACTCCGAGCCTGTGATCGATCAACTGGCCAAACGAACCATAGCTGCGGCGACAGTCGTCACGCCTTCTATGTTGCAGGCGCCGAAAATGGTTAAACGAGGAGAACTGGTGAGCGTTATCGCTGAAACAGGGGTTCTCAAGATCCGCACCCGCGGCAAAGCCCTGGGTGATGGCAAGGCCGGCGACCTGGTTCGGGTACGCGCTGAAGGCTCCCGGCGAGTGGTAGACGGCGTTGTCATATCACCAGGCGTCGTAAAAGTGACGCTTTAGTGAAATTGTGAGAAAAAGCGCTTAAAGTTATTGAATGCAGTGACGATAATATGACTGTGAGCACTGTAAAGTAACTTTGAGGACGCCGAAATGGAGATTGAAAACAACCGTATAGCATCGCTGGTGACACCCTCCAGCGGTCAGTCTGGTTCGGTTGAAAACCAGCAGAACGGCCATGACAAAGCCTCGTCCGAGAATGCGAGCACAAGCGCTGGCGGTTCGGACAGGGTCAGTCTGACAGGCGACGCCAGCCGGCTACAGGAACTGGAACGCCAGCTTGAGAGCCAGCCTGTCGTCGATAGCCAGCGCGTGAACGCCGTCCGCGGCGCTGTTGAAAATGGCACATTCGAAGTCAATCCAGAGCGGATTGCCGAGAAAATGATGAGTCTTGAGCAGGCTCTAACCGACGCGAGGTAAGATCTTATGCATGCTGAAGGGACACAGCCAACACTGGAGTCTGTACTCACAGAGGAAGTTCGGTGCACCGAGTGCCTGTTGTCCTGCCTGGGCGCAGAGCGCCTGGCGCTTACCGCACGTGACATGGATGCACTGCAAAACACAACTCGTGAAAAACTCGATCTTACCGGCAAGCTTGAACAGCTCGAACTGCAGCGCGAGGCCCTGGTCACCCGGCTGGGCTTCGGCACCGATACGGAAAATCTGCAGCGCTGTTTCCGCAGCCAACCCCGCTCCGCTCTTCTAATGAAGCTCTGGCAGCAAGTGCTGAAGAACACCGATGCTTGTCAGACCGATAACCTGACTAACGGCGGCATACTTGAGTCCGGCCGCCAGCACGTTGAACAGGCGCTATGCATTCTGCGTGGTCAGCCTGGCAGCCCGACAACCTACAACCCTGCGGGCAACAATACTGCAGCCGACCTGGGTCAGCGCGAACTCGGCAAAGTCTAGCTCCAAACCTGCCCTCAAGCCTGATCGGCCCACGGCCGATATGCCGG
>JBHPFC010000007.1:0-60957 GCA_042576405.1 Pseudomonadota bacterium
CGGTCTAGTTATTTCAGGAGGCAGGCCCAAGCCTGCCACCAACGTAATTTAAATTAAGAGGACTTGCTCATGAGTTCCGGAAGTATTGTTGAAATTATCGGTGCTGTTATCGACGTGGAATTTCCTCGTGATTCTGTGCCTAAAGTCTACGACGCTCTGATAGTGGCCGACGCCGGCCTGACGCTGGAAGTTCAGGGACAGCTGGGTGATGGTGTGGTTCGTACTATTGCCATGGGCAGCTCGGACGGTATCAAGCGAGGGGTCAGCGTTTCCAACACGGGTGCGCCGATCTCTGTGCCGGTTGGTCAGGGCACACTGGGCCGCGTTATGAACGTGTTGGGCGAGCCGGTAGACGAAGCCGGCGACGTCAGTGCCGAAAAGAGGATGCCGATTCACCGCAAGCCGCCAACCTATGAAGAGCAGGCAGCCAGCATTGAAATACTCGAAACGGGCATCAAGGTTATTGACCTCATCATGCCTATTTCCAAGGGCGGCAAGATCGGCCTGTTTGGTGGCGCCGGTGTGGGCAAGACGGTGACGCTCATGGAGCTCATCAACAACATCGCGGTGCAGCAGGAAGGTCTTTCCGTGTTTGCCGGTGTAGGTGAGCGTACTCGTGAGGGTAACGACTTCTACTACGAAATGAAGGAAGCCGGTGTGCTCGACAAGGTGGCCATGGTCTATGGCCAGATGAATGAGCCACCCGGTAACCGTCTGCGTGTCGCGCTTTCCGGTTTGACGATGGCTGAACACTTCCGTGACGAAGGCCGTGACGTGTTGATGTTCATTGATAACATCTACCGTTATACCCTCGCCGGTACCGAAGTATCAGCATTGCTCGGTCGTATGCCATCTGCCGTGGGCTACCAGCCGACACTGGCCGAAGAAATGGGTGTTCTGCAGGAACGTATCACCTCAACCAAGACCGGATCGATCACTTCGTTCCAGGCGGTTTACGTCCCGGCGGATGACTTGACTGACCCGTCACCAGCTACCACGTTCGCCCACCTTGATGCGACGCTGGTATTGTCACGTCAGGTTGCCGAGCTGGGTATTTATCCTGCTGTGGATCCGCTTGATTCAACTTCGCGCCAGCTTGATCCGCTGGTTGTGGGTAATGAACACTACGACACTGCACGTGCGGTTCAGGGCACGCTGCAACGCTACAAGGAACTGCGCGATATCATCGCCATCCTGGGTATGGATGAGCTGTCTGAAGAAGACAAGATGATGGTTTCCCGGGCACGTAAAATCCAGCGCTTCCTGTCACAGCCGTTCTTCGTGGCAGAAACCTTCACCGGTGCGCCGGGCAAATACGTGACCTTGAAAGATACCATTACTGCATTTAAGGGTATCGTCGCCGGTGAATACGACGATTTGCCGGAACAGGCGTTCTACATGGTCGGCACTATCGATGAAGCCGTGGAGAAAGCCAAGTCGCTGTAAAGCGCTTAGAGGTCTAAACTATGGCTATGACAATTCATGTCGACATCGTCAGCGCTGAAGCGGAAATTTTTTCCGGTACTGCAAACATGGTGTTTGCACCGGCAGAGATGGGTGAAGTCGGTATTGCACCGCGCCACACCCCGCTGCTTACGCGCCTGAAACCCGGTGAAGTGCGCGTCCAGGTGGAAGGTCAGGAAGAGCAATACTTCTATGTGTCTGGCGGCATGCTCGAAATCCAGCCGCACGTAGTTACCGTGTTGGCCGATACCGCGCTACGTGCCAAGGATTTGGACGAAGCTGCAGCCATGAGGGTGAAGGAGCGTGCCGAAAAAGCCATGGTTGATAAAGCCAGCGATTTCGATTACGCAAAAGCCCAGTCTGAACTCGCTGAAGCGGTGGCCCAGTTGCATGCGATTCAGCGCTTGCGGAAGATGAAGCAAGGCTGATCAACCAATACATATGACTGCGTCCGTCGTTACCAGGCACAAGGTAGTTGCCATCACCTACTCGATTCTTGATGAATCCGGGGTGATACTCGAAACATCAGATATCCCTGTGTACTATGTCCACGGTGGACCCAATGATATGTTTCCCGATGTGGAAGAGGCACTTGACGACTGCGAGCTGGGTGAATCAGTTGAGGTAGTGTTGCCACCGGAGAAGGCTTTTGGGCATCCCGATCCGGGCATGACGTTTACCGATAATATCGAGAATGTACCGCCGCAGTTCCGCAAGATTGGCGCCGAGGTACAGATGCAGAATGATCGGGGCGAAACGCGCTCGTTTTTTGTGTCTAAAATCGATGGTGATACGCTCACGGTCGACGGCAACCACCCCTTCGCCGGAAAAACCCTGACCTACGCAGTCACGGTGGCGGATATTCGTGACGCCACTGAAGAAGAAAAGAAAAAAGGCATTGCCAAGCCTGCGATGCACTAAAATGGAGCTGATCGGCTTCGATTCTACCCCCGTATTGACGTATCATCGCTTTATTCTAATAGTGATTGGATATGCACCCGTGTGCCACACCTGAATTCAGCATGAGTCTCAGCATTGTCATTCTCGCCGCGGGCCAGGGCACGCGTATGCGATCAGCCCTGCCCAAAGTACTTCACCCGATTGGGGGCAGGCCGCTGCTCCGACACGTAATTAATACTGCCAGCCAGCTCAGTCCTGACAGCATTCATGTGGTCTTCGGTCATGGCGGTGATCAGGTGCGTGAAGTGTTGGCAGATGCCGATGTCAGCTGGATCGAACAGGCCGAGCAGCTGGGTACCGGACATGCCGTAGACCAGGTCATGCCGCTGATAAGCGACGATAATACTGTGCTGGTGCTGTACGGTGATGTGCCTTTGATTACACCGGAAACATTGCAGCCCATGGTGGAACAGGCAGGCTCCGGCAAGTTATCGGTGCTTACCGCTGTCCTCGACGATCCCTGCGGATATGGTCGCATGGTTCGCGACGATGAAGGCCGTTTGACCAGCATTGTCGAACACAAGGATGCCAGTGAAGAGCATCTGCAGATAAGGGAGATCAATACCGGTTTTCTCGCTGCACCCGCTGGAATGTTACGTGGCTGGTTAAGCAGGCTGGATAACAGTAATGCACAGGGCGAATACTATCTGACGGATGTTATCGCTATGGCGGCCGCTGACGGAGTTGCGGTTGAGAGTGTCGGCGCTGCCGATGAATTCGAAATACTGGGCGTAAATGATCGCGTCCAGCTCGCCACTCTTGAGCGTGCCTACCAGCGCCGACTGGCTGACCAGCTGATGCGGGCCGGTGTAACACTCGCTGATCCGGCGCGTATCGACATACGCGGTGAACTGTTTACAGGCAGGGATTGTTCAATCGATGTCAACGCAGTTTTCGAAGGCAACGTCAGGCTGGGAGATGGTGTCTGCATCGGGCCGAACTGTGTGATTAGCAATACGCGTATCGGTGATGCTACCCAGGTCTTCGCCAACTGCGTCATTGAGGATGCGTGTATCGGTGGTAGCTCACGTATCGGTCCGTTTGCCCGTATCCGGCCTGGAACCGAGCTCGATGAGCGGGTTCACGTCGGCAACTTTGTGGAAATAAAAAAATCGAAAATTGCCGCAGGATCCAAGGTAAATCACCTGAGCTATATCGGGGATACGCTTATGGGGTCGGGCGTCAATATCGGTGCCGGTACCATCACCTGTAATTATGACGGTGCCAACAAGCATTTAACCGAAATTGGTAACGATGTTTTTATCGGCTCGGACACGCAGCTGGTTGCACCCGTCAGGGTAGGTGATGGCGCAACCATAGGCGCTGGAACCACCGTGACCCGGGAAGTTCCGGCCGGCGAATTGACGCTCAGTCGCAGTCCACAGAAGACCATAGAAGGTTGGCGTCGGCCGGTTAAAAAGCGGTCATAGCGATTGCTTCAGCGGGCCCGCTCTGCGCCGCTAGATCAAGGTAGTTAAAACGGAATATAACAATATGTGTGGAATAGTCGGTGCCATTGCCCAACGTGAAGTTGCTCCTATCCTGCTGGAAGGTCTGCGGCGCCTGGAATACCGGGGTTATGACTCTGCCGGTATGGTGGTTTTAAACAGTGAGGCTGGCCTTGATCGTTTACGCACCACCGGCAAAGTAGCCGAACTGGCTCATGCCTTCGATAAGCATCCGCTTTATGGCGTAGCCGGTATTGCGCATACACGCTGGGCAACCCACGGCAAACCGACCGAGAACAACGCCCACCCGCATATCTGCAGAAACAGGGTCGCCGTGGTGCATAACGGCATTATCGAAAATCATGCAGCGCTGCGTAAGCAACAGACAGAGCAGGGTTTCCGTTTTACTTCAGAAACGGACACTGAAGTTATTGTCCACCAGGTTTTTCACTATCTGGACCAGGGGATAAACCTCCTGGAAGCTGTGCGCGCCACCGCCAGTGATATGGAGGGTGCCTATGCGCTGGGCGTAGTCAGTAGCGCCGAGCCTGACCGGTTGATTGCTGCCCGGCTGGGCAGCCCGCTGGTTATCGGTATTGGCATTGGCGAATATTTCATTGCTTCTGATGTCGCGGCATTGCTGCCGGTAACGCAGAAATTTGTTTTTCTGGAAGACGGTGATATTGCCGACATTACCTGCCATGGCATGGTGATTTATGACAGCGCCGGAGAGCGCGTTGAGCGACCGGAAACACACTCCGAATTGTCAGCCGATGCGGTAGAGCGTGGTGAATACCGCCACTACATGCTCAAGGAGATTTATGAGCAGCCGCGCGCCATTGCCGATACGCTGGAGGGCAGGGTCTACCAGGGTAAGGTGCTGGAGGCTGCATTTGGCAGCGGAGCAAGCGAAATATTCGACCAGGTACAGGGCGTGCACATCATTGCATGTGGTACCAGTTTCCACGCTGGTCTGATCGCCCGCTACTGGATGGAAGCGCTGGCCGGCATCCCCTGCAGTGTGGAAGTCGCCAGCGAATTCCGCTATCGCAAGCCGGTGGTGCGTAACAGCTCGCTGATTGTGACCATTTCCCAGTCTGGTGAAACCGCGGATACGCTCGCTGGCCTGCAGGAGGCGAAGCGTCTGGGCTTTGGGCAATCGTTAACGATTTGTAACGTGCCGGAGAGTTCGCTCGTTCGCGAGTCCGACCTGACGCTGATGACACGCGCCGGTCCTGAAATCGGGGTGGCCTCGACCAAGGCATTTACGACCCAGTTGGTGGCGCTGCTGCTGCTGACTATCGTTCTCGGCAGGCGGTTCGCACTTGATGAGGAGGTTGAGCGCAAACTGGTGCATCAGCTGGAGCATCTGCCACGCGAGATCGAAGGGGTTCTCAAGTTGGACGAGCCGATCCAGGCGTTGGCCGAGCGGTTCGCCGATAAGCATCATGCGCTGTTTCTTGGCCGCGGCGCTCAGTACCCGGTAGCAATGGAAGGAGCGCTGAAGCTCAAGGAAATCTCATATATTCACGCCGAAGCCTATCCGGCCGGTGAGCTGAAACACGGCCCGCTGGCCCTGGTGGATGCAGACATGCCGGTGGTGGTGGTCGCGCCTAACAACGAATTACTGGAAAAACTTAAATCCAACCTGCAGGAAGTCAGTGCCCGGGGCGGTGAAATGCTGGTGTTTGCCGATCAGCATGCCGGAATGGCATCCGATGAAACAACAACCGTGCTGCCGGTCGCGCCCACTGAAGATTGTGTGGCGCCAATCGTGTTTACAGTGCCCCTGCAGCTGCTCGCCTACTACGTTGCGGTCCTCAAGGGCACCGATGTCGATCAGCCCCGTAACCTCGCGAAATCGGTAACTGTCGAATAGCCATTACCTTGTAAAATCAAGGAAATATTGAAGAACTGTCGCAAAAATGTTACAGTTACCGGCTTATCGTGAAAAAGAACCTGAGGAGTTAGACCGTTGCCAAAGGATAAAATGTTTTTCTGCATTCCCCAACAGGCCTACATGCGCGTTGAAAATTGTAACAGTTTGCGCCAGAGGCCTGCCGGCAAAGCTCCTGCCGGTGCCCAGCCGATGCTGCGCGCCTGTGAAAAATGCACCATGTACCCGCTGGTCGACAAGGAAAAAGTGCCTACCGTCACGCTGAACGCCTATCTGGGCGGTAGCAAGCCAAAGATTGCCAATCTGCAGGCTGCAGCCAACCGCAAGATTATTCAGGCAGTCATCGTCGAATAGTCGCCAAATATGGACGCTGCTGTGCGTCCACAACGATTTTGCTCTTATAATCAAAGCAGATTAACAGCTTCGGTTACTAGCCCAAAATGAATCCATATTACGGTGTTCGGCGTCTTGGCCCCTATTTGGGGGTCATTCAGGTTATTGATGTCGGTGATGCCTGTGCCTATTCCACCAATGGCCGCAGTTGGCGGATCCGTCAGGAAACGGCATCTGGCGGTTTCCGCTGGGGCGTTGCCCAGCTGTCCACCGAGAATATGGATGAAGTCCGGCTTGTAGGTGCGGACAATCTGGTCGATGCTTTGAAGAAGCAGCCTGCTGTGCCTTTTCCAATTCGTGATCGTTTTGAGCTGTGGTTGCTGGAAAACAAAACTCGCCTGCCTTTGGCGCTGTTGCGTACGCGTTACAAGGCCACGGATATCGAACAGGTGAATGATCCCCACTGGCGCCCGTTTCTGAAGACCGATACCGGGTTCATTTCTGCAACACTTGCTGAGATGGAAAAAAATAATCCACGCAATGGTTGGCCTATACCGCATCGTGACCAGCTGGAAAGCCAGATTAATGTCGCGTCGCGTCCCATGCCAGCAGCGCAGTGGTTCGAACGCCTCGATGACGGCAGTGGTCGCGGTATTGATGGGCTGCGTCTGCATGACGATGAACCAGGACGCATCGTATCCGCAGACCACTTCCCGGAACTGTTAATCAGCGAAGACTGGAGCGATGATATTCACCATGGTTTGGTCGCCGACTACCATGACTGGTATGCCCCATCACTACTGGCGCACCAGAATATCAGCGCCAAAACACGCCAGCGCCTTGAGCGCGCAGCCTGCAAAAGACCAAAATCGCTACTCTCGCATTACCCCCTGATTCCGGAAGTCATCGATCAGGAGGCTATTGATGTGGCACTGGTCAGTGCCAAGCTCATGAACGCCGGTTAATCCCCGGAGCCTGAGTTTGCGGCGGGCAATCTGCGCGCGACGGCGAGCGTGGCAACAAGCACACTCATACCCAGCACAACAATCGACGCCGCCGGGTGGATTCCGGTCGCCGCGGCTGCCGTATAAAGGCCTACCGTAATCAACATCGCTACGTTCTGATAGAAGTTCTGTACAGCAACGGCACGCCCGCTACCTACACCACGGTGGCCGATTTGTTGCAGCGCGGCGTTGATTGGGACGATGAATACACCACCGGCAACGCCAATGAGTAGCAATACCCCGCGGGCCGCCCCGGCATTATCCACAAGCGCAAACAGCAGAACTGAAATACCCATAGCGTAGGCCGCAAAACGGGCACGCTGCAGGTGCTGGAGTGGAATCAGGCGGGGCACAACGACTGAGCCAATGATGACGCCGATGGCCAGGAACAGTGCCAGCTCGGAAACCGCGCCTGCTGACCGGGTCGCAAGTACCAGCGGCACCCAGGCAACCAGCAGTACTCTGAGAACAGCTGCCGCCCCCCAGAACAGGCAGCCCCCAAGCATTGCAAATCGCGCCCGCGGTGTTTGCATGAAGCGCCGCAGGGTGTGGCGAAAATCCGGCAGCGCCTGTTTCAGTCTGGCGCCGCGCGGAACCAGCCGTGGAATCGCCAGGGTGACAAGCATGGACGCCAGATAGCACCAGGCTACCATCCAGAAAGCCCCTTGCACGCTGTAGTCTGCGAGCTGGCCACCTGCTACTGTGCCGAGAATGATGGCGGCAATGGTCGACGCCTCAATCCAGGCATTTGCTTTTACCAGCTGATGTTCGCGCATCATTTCCGGCAGGATGCCGTACTTCGCAGGGCTGTAGATAGCTGCACCAAGGCCCACCAGGCCATAGGCCGCAAGCGGTTCGACGCCAGCCAGGATCAGGCCAACCCCCGCGGCCTTGACCAGGTTGCCGATTAACAGTACGCGTGGTTTTGACAGGCGATCGGCAAACGGCCCGACCCATGGTGCGGCGACCACGTAGGCGATAAGGAAAACGGCCTGCAGTGCCGGGATGTACCACTCCACGGTCTGTTCTGCCGCCAGCACCATGCCGATGGCAGCAAACAGAATGGCATTGTCGCCAAACGCGCTGAGGAATTGCGCGACCAACAGCGCAATGACGCCGCGTTGCATCGTTCTATCTGCCTATTCCAGCCAATGGGCCAGATGTTCCGGCAGTTCATCGGGGTGAACGTATTGTTCGGCAACCACTTTATCGCGTACAGAGATACCCGCGGCGTCTACCGAATTGCGGTCGCCACTGATCAAGGGGTGCCAGTCAAACAGCGGCTTGCCTTCCGCGAGCAGACGGTAGGCACAGGTATCCGGCAGCCATTTCTCCGAGCGTGCGACCCCGGGTGTCACCTTGATGCAGTCGGGTACCAGCAAAGAACGGTCAGGGTACTGTGTGCAGCGGCACTGCTCATTATCGTGATATTCACAAATCACGTTGGTATAGAATAGCTCGCCACTGTCCTCGTCTTCGATTTTCAACAGGCAACAGCGTCCGCAGCCATCGCACAGCGCTTCCCACTCATCCTGGTTCATCTCCTCCAGGGTTTTGTGCCTCCAGAATTCTGTATCCATAGCGTGCGATGCCCAGCTGCGTTTACAAGGTGACGTATACATCATACCGGGTCTTTTTGCTTTCGATTGACATGGAGGGTTTCCTGTCAGTCAGCCAGTCTGCGCGCCCGGGACGCTTGACCACGACGCGTCGTTGGGCGGTTTGCAGGGCAATATCCAGCAAGTCTGCAGAATCCTGGTCGGGCCCGATCAATTGTTGCAGCGCGCGCATCTCTTTTTTCACCAGCACGTGGGCCTTGCCGGACGGATACATGGGATCCATGTAGACAACATCGGGCCGCTGTTTATTATCGAGGGATTTTAGCCAGTCGCCGGAATCACCGGCATGCAAACTGAGATATTGTGTTACCCAGTCACCGATCTCGCTGTCGAGCGCGGCACGTTGCAGACCATCCTCCAGCAGTGCGGCGAGTAGCGGGGATCGCTCGCACAGTGTGACCTGGCTACCCAGGCTGGCGAGGACAAAGCCGTCACGCCCGAGGCCGGCGGTAGCATCACAGATGACCGGGTTAAAACCCGATTTCATGCCTGTGGCGCGTGCCAGCGGTTGGCCGCGGCCACCGCCAAAGCGACGACGATGTCCAATGGCACCCTCGACAAAGTCGACTCGAACCGGTCCGGGCTGGTCAGGCCCTTGCTGGCACAGGGCGAGACCTTGCAGCGAATAATGCAGGTAAAATCCGGTCTTGGGAGGTGTCCGCAGCCGAGCGAAGCCGAAACGTTGCCGGTATAGCTCGGCTTGTCGATTCAGCGCGTTATCGTTGCAAAGAAGTCCCGGAGGTCCCGGGTCGGTATCAACGGGCATGTGCCCAGTTTACACGTTTGCAGCGTGCGGTAACTCCGGCAGGGCTGTGGTGCAGGAAGTATCCTTGCGTTTCATCCAGCCCATTATCAGCTTGTGCAGGCGTGCAACTGCACGCGCGGAGAATTGCTGATCGGCCACTTGCTGCTCGAGCAGAATCAGGGTGAGATCATCATCAAATACCGCTCCACCATTCACGCCAACAAGTGCTTCCAGCGCTGACTGGTAGAATTGCGCAATATTATCGGCGTCAATACGGTTGAGTATCCCGACCAGACCTTTGAAACCAAGGCGGCCGCCGGTGTCCAGATTACACAGACTCCGCTTTTGGCGTCTGGTTCCAGGCGAAACTACCCGTCGATGCCGGAGTCGGAAAGCACTCAGTGCGGCTCAAATTTCTGTGGCACGTGTTCCGCCCAGAAAGTAAGGTCCTTGTTTTTCTGGCTCAATGCCCTGGCACGCTCCTGTGCTTCACCAAACGTCATGACTTCATTCAGGTGCTTACCTGCCCGGAACTGGCGTTTTGAGTGCCAGGCAACTATATAGCCAGGTTCTGATGCCTCGTGGGGGCCGATTCCTGCTGACATGCTGTCCTCCTTGCTCCAGTGCAACTCTTTTGGGCGACAGTATCAGCCTAGACCAGTTTTTTTCGATGTAAACCCGATAGACCTTGAGCCATTTGCTGGCCATCAAGGGATGATAGAATGCCCGCATGGATGTGTCCTTCATCATTGATCCACTAAACGACGCCCAGCGCGAGGCGGTCACTGCCGCGCAAGATCCCTTGCTGGTGCTGGCCGGTGCCGGAAGCGGCAAAACCCGGGTGCTGGTGCACAGGGTTGCCTGGTTGATACAGGTAGAAGGTGTGTCACCTTACGGTATCCTCTCCGTAACCTTTACCAACAAGGCCGCTGGCGAAATGCGCGCGCGCATCGAACAGCTGGTGGGCGTGCCGACGCGCGGTATGTGGGTCGGGACCTTCCACGGCCTGGCGCACCGGCTGCTGCGCGCCCACTGGCAGGAAGCCGGTCTGCCCCAAAGTTTCCAGGTGCTGGATTCAGATGACCAGTATCGGGTTATCAGGCGCCTTCTCAAGGCAATGGAACTGGATGAAAGCCGGTTCCCGCCGCGGCAGATGCAATGGTTTATCAATGCACGCAAGGACGAGGGTCAGCGACCGCAGCATATTGAGCACAAAGGTGATCCGTTCATGCGCCAGCAGGTTGCGGTTTACCAGGCCTATGAAGAGCAGTGCCAGCGCTCCGGGCTGGTCGATTTTGCCGAGCTGCTGCTGCGCGCTCATGAACTCTGGTTGCAGCAGCCAGAGCTGCTGGCGCACTACCAGCAACGCTTTCAGCACATTCTGGTGGATGAATTTCAGGACACCAACACCATTCAATACGCCTGGCTGCGGGTGCTTGCGGGCAGTAATGCGAAAATCACCATCGTCGGTGACGATGACCAGTCTATTTATGGCTGGCGCGGTGCTCGTATCGAAAATCTGCAGCGTTTTGAAACCGATTTTCCGGGGGCGAGAACACTGCGCCTGGAGCAGAATTACCGCTCGACCGGCGTGATTCTGAAAGCAGCCAATGCACTGATTGCTCACAACGATGGCCGCCTGGGCAAGAATCTTTGGACCGACGGCAGCGACGGAGATCCAATCCAGTTATATGCGGCGCTTAACGAGCAGGACGAAGCGCGCTATGTCGTCGAACAGATCCTGGGTTTTATCGAACAGGGCGCTGCGCGCAGCGATATGGCGATTCTCTACCGCTCAAACGCGCAGTCACGAGTGTTTGAGGAGCGTTTGTTGCAGCGCGCCATTCCTTACCGGGTTTACGGCGGGTTGCGATTCTTCGAGCGTCAGGAGATCAAGGATGCACTGGCCTACCTGCGGCTGTGTGAAAATCGTGAAGACGATGCTTCATTCGATCGTGTCGTCAATCAGCCGCCGCGTGGCATCGGGGAGCGGACTCTTGGAGTGGTACGAGAGCGCGCACGGCTCGATAAAATTTCTCTGTGGGCGGCAGCACTTGGTGTCCAGTCCGGCGATGTTCTGAACGCGCGCGCGCGCAATGCACTGGCTGCATTTATGCAATCCCTGGATGCACTGGCGGGTGATATTAACGGGATTGAGCTGGCTGAGAAGGTGGAGCATGTTGTGCAGTGCGCCGGTTTGAAAGATCACTATGCCAAAGAGAAAGGCGAAAAGGGCCAGGCGCGGCTGGAGAACCTGGAGGAACTTGTCAACGCTGCCCGGGAATTCGAATATGAAGTTGAGGACGACGAGGATCTCGAACCGCTGGCGGCCTTCCTTTCACATGCCGCACTGGAAGCCGGGGAAGGTCAGGCGGACAAATGGCAGGATTGTGTTCAACTCATGACCCTGCATTCCGCCAAGGGCCTGGAATTTGATCAAGTATTTCTCTGTGGTCTGGAAGAGGGTCTGTTTCCGCATCAGCGCTCAGTGGAAGAGGCTGGCCGCCTGGAAGAAGAACGACGGCTTTGTTATGTAGGAGTTACGCGGGCACGCAAGCAGTTGATGCTGTCCTATGCAGAACACCGGCGTCTGCACGGCAGCGAGTCTTATTGCATGCCATCACGGTTTATCCATGAAATTCCGGCGGAGCTGGTTAACGAGATACGCCCGCGAATACAGGTTAGTCGGCCATTTGAAACCAACAGCAGCAGCGCTGCCTTCAGGGAAGCGCCTTCCGGAGACCTTGGCCTCGGGCAGCGCGTGCAACACACCAAATTTGGTGAAGGTGTTGTACTGAACTATGAAGGCCAGGGTTCACATGCCCGCGTACAGGTGAATTTTGAATCATCCGGCACCAAGTGGCTGGTGGTGGCCTACGCCAATCTGCAGCCCGCTTAATGACTGGATTGATCGTGCCTGTTCAGCGCAAACCGGAGCACGAAGTAGCCGAGTACAGCGGAAATAAACGAGCCTATAAGGATGCCGATACGGTCCTGATACAGGTACGGGGAATTCGCATCTTCGAAAGCCAGTGAGCCAATAAACAGGCTCATGGTGAAGCCAATGCCGCAGAGTATGGATACACCGTACAGCATTAACCAGTCCACTTTGCTGGGCAGCTTCGCAATGCCAAGTTTAATGCCCAGCCAGCAAAGACCAAACACGCCTATTTGTTTGCCGACGATCAAACCCAGCGCAATACCGATGGAGACCGGGCCGAGAATCTGTTCCAGCGTCATAGTCTGAATCGAGACACCAGCGTTGACGAACGCAAAAACAGGTAGAATTACATAGGAAACAACGCCATGCAGATCGTGCTCCAGATTGTGCAGTGGTGATTGGCCGGTGTCCGGATCCTTTTTCATCGGGATAAACGCAGCCAGAACCACGCCGGCAAGGGTGGCATGAACCCCTGATTTTAGTACGGCGACCCACATGATCAGGCCGACCAGAATATACACGCTGCTGGTTAATACACCGCGCCAGTTGAGGAATGCGAGCACCACGATACAGGCCAGCGCGGAACCGAGTGCGGTTGTCGAAAGGTCGCTGGTATAAAACAGGCCGATAATAACGATGGCACCAATGTCATCAAAGATGGCCAGAGATACCAGAAAAATTTTCAGTTGTCTGGGTACCCGACTGCCAAGAAGTGCGAGGATACCGAGTGCAAAAGCAATGTCGGTGGCGGCGGGGATGGCCCAGCCACTGGTAGCCAGCGGGTCGCCCTTGTTGACCAGCATATAAATTGCCGCGGGTACGGCCATACCCCCGATTGCGCCCAATGCGGGAAGAATGATTTTCTGAGGTTCGGATAGCTCGCCCTCTACGAATTCCCGCTTCAGTTCCAGACCAATGACAAAAAAGAAAACGGCCATGAAACCATCGTTTATCCAGAGTAATAAAGGTTTTGCAATTTCCAGTGCGCCGACACGGATATGGACAGGGATGTTCAGCAGCGCGGTGTAATAGTCGGAGAGCAGCGAGTTAGCGAGGACCAGCGCGATGAGCGCCGCCAGGATAAGCAAAATGCCGCTGGCACTCTCCAGTTTGAGGAAGTTGCGTATGGAGTTATTCATACGCGGATGATACTACGAGACAGCCACAGATTTTAATATCTGTGGCGAGGTGGCTCAGTCAACGTGTCCGATACGCTGTACCGGGCTTGCTGCCAGGCGGGTTATACTCATCAGTGCTTCGCGGGGCTTGCCGATATAGTTGCCCTGGGCATAGTCGACACCAAAGTTGCGCAGCAGTTCCAGTGTTGCGGCGTCTTCCACATATTCGGCAATGGTTTGCTTGCCGAGCGCCTGGGCCACCTGGTTCATGGATTTCACCATGGCCTGGTCGATCTGACTGGTGGCCATGCCCTGTACAAACGCGCCGTCAATCTTGAGTTTGTCGACCGGCAGGTTCTTCAGATAGGCAAAGGACGAGAAGCCGGCGCCAAAGTCGTCCAGCGCGAACAGGCAGCCCATGGATTTAAGTTCGGAGATAAATCTCTTGGCTTCCGACAGCTTGGCAATAGCGGCAGTCTCGGTGATTTCAAAACAGACTTTGGACGGGTCAATGCGCGAATCGTCCAGCAGGTCCTGGATCATGGGCAGCAGGCTGGCATCTTCAAACGCCTTGCCGGAGAGATTGATTGAGAAACGGACTTCTTCGCCCTGCGAATGGAGGCGTGCCAGCTGGCTAAGCGCCCGGTTCACAATCCAGCGATCTACGCTGTGTATCAGGCCGAAGCGCTCGGCAGCGGGCATAAAGCCGCCAGGCAGAATGATCTCGCCATCGTCACAGACCATGCGCACCAGCACTTCGTAATCTTGCACCTGGTCATCGCTGAGTGAAATGATCGGCTGGTAGACCAGCTGGAACTTGTCTTGCTCGAGCATCTCACGAACGCGTGATGCCCAGCCCATGTCTTCGGCCATGCCCGCCTTGTTGCTGTCGGTGGGATCATAGATGTTGATACGATTGCGGCCCTGAGCCTTGGCCAGGTTGCAGGCGATGTCAGCATGCGACAGCGCTTCTTCTGCAGTTTCGACGAATGGGTCGATAAGCGCGGCGCCGATACTGCAACTGACATTGAAACTCTTGCCATCCTGCACGAACACAAAGTCTTCGAATAACTGACGGAAGTGCTCGGCGGCCGACATGATGTCAGCAGCGCTGATGTTGTACAGCAGGAGGGTGAATTCGTCTCCGCCGAAACGGGCCAACAGGTCACCTTCGCGCACATGGTCGAGCAACAGCTGGGTGATTTCGACCAGCAGGCTATCGCCAGCGGCGTGGCCGAGCGTATCGTTGATGTACTTGAACTGATCCAGGTCAATGTAGAACAGGGCGCAGGTCATGGAGGGGTTGCGTGCTACCCGCGCTACAGTGCGTTCAAGTTCCTGCTGGAAGTAGTGTCGATTGAATAGTTTGGTCAGTGAATCATGCTCGGCCTGGTAAGTCAGCTGCTGGTGGAAGGCTTTCTGGTCAGTAACATCCCGGGCGGTACCGCTGATCTGGAGGATACGGCCGTCTGCATCCAGGTGGACTTTGGCGTTGAAGCTAAGCTGGCGGCGATTGCCTTGCCGATCCAGATGTATGGTTTCGTACTGGTAGAGATCCTGGCCATCCATCAGTGCCTGGAAGGCTTTCTGGTCAGACTCGAGGTTATCCGGTGCGCAGAATTCGATGACCGGCCTGCCGAGCATATCTTCTGGCTCCAGACCATAAATCATGTGGGAGGCTGAATTCAGGTAGCTCCAGCAACCTTTTGGATCCATGCTCCACACCAGGTCGTGGGCTGTCTCCACCAGGGCGCGATAGCGGGATTCGGCATCCAGCAGTTCGCTTTCAGCCATCTTGCGCTGGCTGATGTCTGCAACCAGACAGGTAAACATGCGCTTGCTACTGATAGCCATGGCGGAGACCCTTAGCGAACACTGAATAGCCGAGCCATTGCGGTGCGTGCCCTCGACTTCGCGTTCTTCGCGGTGCTCGTCGATGCGTTGCCTGATTTCAAAGACACCTGGCAGCAGGGAAGCCAGGTGGCGGCCGCGTATTTCCTGTGCCAGGTACCCGAACAGGCGCTCGGCCGCCGGGTTAAAGGTGTCTATCAGCCCGCTTTCGTCAACCACAATGATGCCTTCCGCGGCGGTATCCACGATTGCGCGCATGTGTGTCTCCTGGTCGCCAAGACGTTGAAACACCTTGCCCAGTGTCTGGGTCAGGTGGCCAATTTCGTCAGTGGAAGCCGGCCGAAGCTCTGCCAGTTCCTGGTGTGTAGAGGCGCCACTGCGACTGAACAGATTCTGGAACGGTGTCAGCGCCTGTTGGGTGCTACGGATTGACAGCAGGCTGATGGTGGCGGTAATTACGCCCAGCGCTGCCCAGGTGATCAGGTAACCCGGCTCCAGTTGGCCGGTGTGCAGCCAGTGGTAGTGGACCAGCAGAGAGTAAGACAGTGCCGGTACCAGGCCGGCGAGCAGCAGCGTGCGGGTTTTCAGGCTGACGTGAATCCTGTCAAGGCTCAGGTGTCCGGCAAATTTACCCAGTTGATGCAGGCCAAACAGGTAGGCAGGTGTGCCCACGAGTGTGGTGGTAACCATTTGCAGCAGCATGAAGTGCGCAACATCCAGGCGGTTTTCGCTGCTGATTCCGCCATCCAGGCTCCAGAATACCAGCCAGGGGCTGACCAGCGCATGGATACCGAGTAACGACCAGAACTGTACGTTGAACCGCTGGAACTGACGATGCAGATGACTCGGCGCGTTACCGCCCTGCGGGTTCTGGATTGCCCAGGTAGTCAGCGGCGTCACCAGTCGCTGCATTTGCAAGAGAGAAATGAAAACCAGGCTGACCGAAAATGCGGGCACCACACCCGCGGCAAGGACTTGTTGTAACTGCCAAATATTCAGAATGTCGAACACTACTGCGGCGGCGTATCCAGCCACCGGGGCCAGCAGAAATCCAAGAAACAACAGAATCGAAAAGCGTGCGCCAGCGCGCTCCGGTGCATCCAGCATAATTTCCCCCAAGATTGGCAGTGTTCCAACTGCGTATCCAGTGGCCACTTTATTTACACAGCCGCTAAAATTCCTTATTTTGCGGTACTCTACGCATCATTCTAAAAAAGTTCCGAAGCATAATGGCATAACGCTACAGTTTTGCAACAAATATTTTCTTCAACCACACGATGTCCCAATTCCGTACAATGCCTCTTTCTGATTTACTGCAAGTGTTCAGGGGATGTCATGAAAAGAAGGCAATTTCTCGGTCAACTGGGTAAGGGCGCGCTGCTCTCCGGGGCAGGACTGGCTGCCGGCTGTAAACCTGCTGAGCAGGCATCGCAGACAGGCGTAGCGCCAGCGGCTGCCACATTCAAGCCGGTGAAATGGAAAATGGTGACCACCTGGCCAAAAAATTTCCCCGGTTTGGGAACCGGAGCCAACTTTCTGGCCGAGCTGATTACACGCATGAGTGGCGGCCGTATTGAGGTGAAGGTCTACGGTGCCGGGGAGCTGGTGCCGGCATTTGAAGTTTTCGACGCCGTTCGACAGGGTACGGCCCAGCTGGGCCACGGTTCAGCCTATTACTGGAAAGGCAAGAGTGAAGCAGCGCAGTTTTTTTCGGCGGTACCGTTTGGACTTACTGCGGCCGAAATGAATGCCTGGCTGTACCACGGCGGTGGCATGGAGCTTTGGCAGGAAACCTATGCACCTTTCGGTTTGATGCCGATGGCAGCCGGTAATACCGGTGTGCAGATGGCCGGCTGGTTTAACCGGGAAATCAATTCCCTGGAGGATCTGGAAGGTCTGAAAATGCGTATTCCCGGGCTTGGCGGAGAAGTTTTGGCGCGCGCCGGCGGTGTTCCGGTAAACCTACCTGGCGGGGAACTGTTTACTGCGTTGCAATCCGGCGCTATTGATGCCACTGAGTGGGTGGGTCCCTACAATGATCTGGCTTTTGGTTTCTACAAAGCAGCGAAATATTATTACTACCCGGGCTGGCACGAACCTGGAACTACTCTGGAGTGCATGGTCAACCAGGCGGCGCTGACTGCCTTACCGCAGGAATTGCAGGATATAGTGCTGAATGCGGCACGTGTCGCCAACCAGAATATGCTGACAGAGTATATCGCGCGTAACAATCAGGCCTTGCAGACACTGCTTAACGAACATCACGTGGACATGCGGCCGCTACCCGACGCGGTACTTTCGCGCTTGCAGCAGTTGTCTGATGAAGTTGTTGCCGAAGTCGCGGCCAAGGATGCGTTATCACAACGCGTCAACGACTCATTTCAGGCATTTCGCAAGCAGGTGACTGCCTGGCATGATATTTCCGAGCGCGCCTATCTGAACGCGCGAGGATAGTGACGTTTAAGTCGGTGGCGATACATTTTGTACCGTCCAGTAGAGTTCGAGTGACTGGATTGCTTCAAAGAAGTCGTTGGTGTCCACCGGCTTACGGATATAACTGTTGGCACCCAGCTGATAGCTATCGGCAACGTCGCGTTGTTCGTCTGATGTCGTGAGTACGACTACGGGTACCGAACGCGTGCGCACCGAGGAGCGTATTTTGTGCAGCACTTCAAGGCCGTTGACGCGAGGCATGTTCAGGTCGAGCAGAATTACATCGGGGAGAGGATTGGTATTGCCATCGGCATCCTCACCGAACAGATAATCGAGCGCTTCCTGGCCATCGCGCCGGGTGATGACCTTGTTGGATAGCCGGCTGCGCCTGAACGCGCGCTCTGTCAATTCGATATCGTCCGGGTTGTCTTCAACCAGAAGAGTGCAACCCTGATGTTGTGACTGCCCCATATGACTCCCTGACCACTGATGGCTTAAGAGCCCTTAACGATTACAGCTTATCCGGAGTAAACCTGTTGTGGCAACCAGGTGGCCAAAGCCGGCCAGAGCGATAACAGCACAAGTACCATTAACTGTATAAATATGAAGGGTGCAACGCCACGGTAAATGCTTGCCGTGGTGACTTCCGCCGGGGCTACCCCGCGCAGGTAAAACAGGGCAAAGCCAAATGGCGGTGTGAGGAATGACGTCTGTAGATTGATAGCGATCATGATGCCCAGCCAGACCGGATCGAGGCCCATGGCCAGCAAGATCGGGCCGACTATCGGCACCACCACAAAGGTGATTTCGATAAAATCGAGTACAAATCCCAGCAGGAACATTACCAGCATCACCACCAGCATGGCCCCGATGACGCCGCCGGGCAGTTGCAGCAGCAATTGTTCAATCAGTTCGTCTCCGCCAAAGCCACGGAATACAAGGGAAAATACCGAGGCGCCGATGAGGATCAGAAACACCATGCTGGATACTTCCAGCGTGCTGCGCACCACATCGCGTAGTACGGACGTTTTCAACTGGCCACGGCTGGCAGCCAGTAACATAGCGCCTACTGCGCCCACCGATGCCGCTTCAGTCGGGGTAGCCAGGCCACCGAGGATAGAACCCAGCACGGCTAATATCAGTAGCAGGGGGGCCACCAGCGCATGCAGCGCGGCCAGCCCACTGTGTGCGGGTGCGGCAGACTGATCCGCGGCGATCGGCATGGTGTCGGGCCGCCACCTCGCGAGCAGCAGCAGGTAGATGAGATACAGCCCAACCAGAAGTAGACCGGGTATCAGCGCGCCAGCGAACAGGTCGCCAACCGACACTGTTTCAGGCGAATAAATACCCTGGTCCAACTGCGCCTGCTGGTATGCAGCAGACAGAACGTCGCCGAGTAAAACCAGGACGATAGAGGGCGGGATGATCTGTCCGAGTGTTCCCGAGGCACAGATGGTGCCCGCTGCGACACCCGGGTCGTAACCACGTTTGAGCATGGTCGGCAGTGACAGCAATCCCATGGTCACAACCGTGGCACCAACAATACCGGTGCTGGCGGCCAGTAGCATCCCGACCAGCGTCACGGAGATGCCCAGGCCGCCACGCAGGCGACCAAACAGTGCTGACATTGTTTCCAGCAGGTTCTCGGCAATCCGCGAGCGCTCCAGCATGACCCCCATAAATACAAACAGTGGCACGGCCATCAGTGTTTCGTTGGTCATAATGCCGAACAGGCGGTTTGGCAGTGCCTGTAGAAATGCGAAGTCAAAACTGCCCAGCCAACTGCCCAGCAGTGCAAACCACAATGCGGTGCCCGCCAGTGAAAACGCTACCGGGTATCCGGCCAGCAGCACCACGAAAACGGCGGCAAACATCAGCAATGCGATTTCGCCGTTCACGCGCGCTTTCCGGTTGCGGCGTCGATAACTGTCGCCAAACTGCGGATTGCCAGGCTCAGGCCCTGTATAGCAAGTAGCAGCGCACCCAGCGGAATGAGGGTTTTCAGTAGATAGACCAGTGGTAACCCGCCAGCTTCTCGCGAACCTTCGCGCAGTGCCCAGGCTACCGAAACATAGTCCCAGCTAATCCATAGCAGAAAGCTGCAGAAAGGCAGCAGTAGCAGCAGTGTGCCAGCCAGGTTAACCAGTGCTTTGCCGAGCGCCGGCATGCTGCGATAAAAAATGTCCACGCGCACGTGGGCGTCGGCTTTCAGCGTATAGGCAGCACCAAGCATGAACAGGCTGGCGTGCAGGTAGAGCGTGGACTCCTGCATGGCAATCGAGCCGATTTCGAACTGGTAGCGCAACACCACCACGCTGAAGGTGACTACGACCAGCAGTAACGCCAGCCAGGCAGTCAGGCGGCAGGTAGCTTCAGAAAATTTATCGAGGCGGGCTGCAATACGCAGTAGCGGGTTGTCGGACATGGGGCCGCATTATACTCGTGCTTGAACCGACCGTTTTAACGGTACGGCTTACCAGCGGAACAGTACCCACTGCGGGATCATAAGATCCGGTTCGAGACTGCTCTCGAAGCGGCGTGTTTCAAAGGAGCCATCACCGTCACGGTCGACCAGAAAATAGGGCGGTGCATTTTTCGGTGTTACCTTGATTTTGTACAGGCGCCCGTTGAGGCGGTATTCCTCGATGGTTTTGTCTTCGCGCCGGATGATGTTCACCTCGGGCTGAAGACCCTCTGCATCGGTCTCACTGGGCGCCTTTGGCGGCGCTGTATTGACCGGCTCCTTGGCGCGCAGTGGCTGGAGAGATGACAGCAATGCCACGCTGAGAAGGCTTGGAATTATCAATTTACGTATCATAAATTACAGCTCGGCAAGAATTTCCTGCTCACTTGGCGACGGTTCAAAGCCGCGTTTATCATAATGGTCGAAAATAGCATCGACGACTTCCTGGGGTTTGTCCAGTACCCTGAACAGGTCCAGGTCATCGGCATCGATGGTACCTTCCTCGACCAGCGACTGTTTGAACCAGTCGATCAGCCCGTTCCAGAACGGCCGGTGTACCAGGATAATGGGGATGCGGCGGGTTTTTCCGGTCTGTACCAGGGTCAGAATTTCGGCCAGTTCATCCAGCGTACCAAAGCCGCCAGGCAGCACCACATAGGCAGAGGCATATTTGACGAACATGACCTTACGCGAGAAGAAGTGTCTGAAATCCAGACCGATATCCTGGTAAGGATTACCCGACTGCTCGTGTGGAAGCATGATGTTCAGGCCAATGCTCGGCGACGGGCCGGCAAATGCGCCCTTGTTGGCGGCTTCCATGATGCCGGGGCCGCCTCCACTGACAACGGAAAAGCCTGACTCCGACAGTGCCAGAGCGATATCCTCGGCCAGCTTGTAGTATGGATGATCCGGGGACGTTCGCGCCGAGCCAAAAATACTCACCGACGGCTTTATCTGCGCGAGCCGCTCAAAGCCCTCCACGAACTCGGCCATAATCTGGAATATCTTCCAGGACTCACGGGTTAACTGGGTATCGTTAACCTGGCTGAGGCCGGGGTGCGGGTGGCGCTTTTCATCCATACGGGGCTGTCCTGAACCGAAACTGGACGAATGATACCATCGCCCCTCTGATTAACCGAGACTTTGACCCAAACCATGCCCGCCGAACAGCAATCACCTCTTGTACTGGTAGATGGATCATCCTATCTCTACCGGGCTTTTCACGCGCTGCCCGAATCCATGTCCAATTCCGCCGGCCAGCAGACCAATGCTATTTACGGTGTTTTGAATATGCTGCGCAAGCTCGTGGATACCTACAAGCCACAACATATGGCAGTGGTATTTGACGCTCGCGGCAAGACTTTTCGCGATGAATTATATGACCAGTACAAGGCCAACCGGCCGCCGATGCCACCGGAACTGTCTTCACAGGTGGAGCCGCTGCTGGCCATTATCCGTGCCATGGGTTTACCACTGTTGCAGGTGTCGGGCGTTGAAGCGGACGACGTCATCGGCACCCTGTCCCGGCAGGCGGCACACCAACGTTTGCAGACAGTTATATCGACCGGGGACAAGGATCTTGCTCAACTGGTGAACCCGCACGTGGTGTTGATCAACACCATGACCGACAGCCTGACCGATGAACAGGGTGTAGTCGATAAATTCGGCGTCACTGCCGGGCAGATTATCGACTACCTCGCCCTGGTCGGTGACAAGGTAGACAACATCCCCGGCATTCCTAAAGTCGGACCCAAAACAGCGGCGAAGTGGCTGGGCGAGTACGGAACGCTGGACGGGGTGATTGCCCACGCCGACGAGATCAAGGGCAAAATCGGCGAGAATCTGCGTGCACACCTTGATCAGTTGCCGTTGTCACACGAGCTGGCCACCATCAAGTGCGACCTTGACCTGGAGGTATCGCTGGATGAGCTGGAGATTCAGCCCGCCGATAAGGAGGCCCTATACGACTGGTACCGTGAGCTGGAGTTCGGCAGCTGGTTACGGCAGTTGCAGGGCGATAAAACGGATCCTGAGGCGCCTGCCCGGCCTGCCGAAGTCGCTGAGACGAATTACCAGACGGTACTGACTCGTGATGCGTTTAATGACTGGCTGGAACGGCTGCAGCACGCCGAGCTGTTTGGTTTTGATACCGAGACCACAAGTCTGGATTACATGCAGGCAGAAGTGGTCGGCCTGTCGTTTGCGATCACACCAGGTGAAGCCGCCTATGTGCCGGTAGCACATTGTTACCCCGGCGCGCCGGAGCAGCTGCCGCGCGACTGGGTGCTGGAGCAGCTTAAGCCTCTGCTGGAGGATGCCGGCAGCGCCAAGCTTGGCCATCATCTAAAGTATGACCGTAACGTGTTGGCCAACCACGGCGTGACATTGCGCGGAATTGATTACGATTCCATGCTCGAATCCTATGTGCTTGACAGTACCGCGAGCCGTCATGATCTGGATTCTTTATGCCAGAAATATCTTGGCCATACCAATATCAAGTTTGCAGAGGTGGCGGGCAAGGGCGTGAAGCAACTAACGTTTGACCAGGTGCCGCTGGAAACCGCATCACCCTATGCAGCTGAAGATGCCGATATGACGTTGCGCCTGCACCAGTTGCTGTGGCCAAGGCTGGCTGCTGAACCTCGCCTGAAGCAGCTGTTTGAAACCATCGAGCGACCGTTGTTAACCGTATTGGCTGATATCGAGCGTACCGGCGTGAAAGTAGACGTCGATATGTTGAAAATCCAGAGCCGGGAACTGGCGGAGCGCATGCAGGTCGTGGAAAGCGAGGCGCATGCTCTGGCCGGTGAGCCGTTTAATCTCGGTTCACCGAAACAGATTCAGGCCATTCTTTACGACAAGCAGCAACTGCCGGTACTGGCGAAAACGCCGAAGGGCGCGCCATCAACAGCAGAGCCGGTGCTGCAGGAGCTGGCGCTGGACTATCCCTTACCGAAGCTGATCCTCGAGCACCGCTCACTGAGCAAATTGAAGTCGACTTATACCGACAAACTGCCCGGGCAGGTAAACCCCGGCAGCGGGCGGGTCCATACCTCCTATCACCAGGCAGTAGCGGCTACCGGACGCCTGTCGTCATCCGATCCGAATTTGCAGAACATCCCGATCCGCACCCCGGAAGGGCGGCGGATTCGCCAGGCATTTGTAGCAGAAGCTGATGGTGAAATTCTGGCGGCTGACTATTCCCAGATCGAACTGCGCATTATGGCTCATTTGTCGGGCGATGCCGGGCTGGTGGGCGCATTTGGCCGCGGTGAGGATATTCATCGCGCCACTGCGGCTGAGGTATTTGCAACCAGCCCTGACCAGGTAACTTCGGACCAGCGGCGCTCTGCCAAGGCTATCAATTTTGGATTGATCTACGGGATGTCGGCCTTTGGGCTGGCAAAGCAACTGGGCATCAATCGCGGGCAGGCGCAGGACTATGTCGATTTGTATTTTTCACGCTATCCCGGGGTTAAGGGTTACATGGAGACGACGCGTGAAATAGCGCGCGAGCAGGGGTATGTCGAGACTTTGTTCGGTCGACGGCTTTACCTGCCCGACATCAATGCGCGCAATGTGCAGCGTCGCCAGGCGGCTGAACGCACCGCCATCAATGCGCCAATGCAGGGCACCGCAGCGGACATCATAAAAAAGGCCATGTTAATGGTGGCTGAGTGGATTAAAGCGGAAGCTGCTGACGTCAAAATGATTATGCAGGTACACGATGAACTGGTGTTCGAAGTGCCGCTGACAAAAAGTCAGTCTACAGCGGATGCTGTACGCAGGATGATGGAATCGGCTGCCGATTTGGCAGTGCCCCTGCTAGTTGATATCGGTACCGGCAATAATTGGGATGAAGCACACTGAACAACTGTCTAAGTTTTGTGGGATTCAGGTTCGCGGTACAGTGCTTTCCCGTTAATTAAGGCATTGATTATGCGGTTTTATGAACGATAAAAAATATATTTATTAGCTTAGGTCTACTACACACGCAGCTTGAAAATGTTCTATAGTAGTAAACATTGAGCGTTAATTGTTCTGTTAGGCACGAACGAGGTAACACAGAAGTTGTAGTTTAATTGGCAAGTCGCCTCAACCTTTGGAGTGTTGTTGGCTGACGCTCCCCGTTCGTGAACAGAACAGAACGGGAATTCCTCCAACCCGGTTTCCCCAAGCCGGGTATTCTTGACCCCGGTGCTTCCCCCCCTTGCACTCCGGGGTTTTTTTTGTCTGTAGAAAATGGACTACGAAATATCGTCACTCAGCCAGTCTGACAAATGCTGGCGGGCTTCGTCGATACCCAATTTTTTTAGCGCGGAAAATAACTGAATGCTGGCCTCCGGGTGCCAGTCAGTCATGCGCTCCCGTACATCAGCAAGGACATTCTTGCTGACGCCGGGTTTGAGCTTATCGGCTTTGGTGAGTAACACATGCACGGGCAAATCAGCTTCGGCGCTCCACGCCAGCATCTGGCAATCATTTTCGGTGAGCGGGTGCCGGCAGTCCATCAACAGGATCAGGCCGCGCAGTGACTCGCGGATACGCAGATACTCCGCGAGGTGATACTGCCACCTGTTTTTCATCGCCAGTGGGACTTTTGCGTAGCCATAGCCGGGCAAGTCGACCAGGCGGCGATTTTCGCCCAGGTCAAAGAAATTGATCTGTTGGGTGCGCCCTGGCGTTTTACTGGTGCGAGCCAGGCTGCGCTGGGCGGTAATACAGTTCAGGGCGCTGGACTTTCCGGCATTGGAGCGACCGGCAAAAGCGACCTCGGCACCGCTATCGGCTGGCGCGAGACGGGTTTCGGGGACACTGGTAAGGAAGCGGGCACGCTGAAATTGGATGGTCATGGCGCTATTTTCTCACAGATTAAACAGGTGTATCGGTTGACCGGTCGTTGGTCCACTGGTATACAGTTGGGCTCTTTTTTGGGGTCGCTCGCGCTCGCGCATCCGCAGTCCCTGCAAAGCATTCTTGGAGATTGAAATAACATGAATAAGTGGCTTGTTTTTGCAACTGTTTTTTCGCTTGCGGGTGGTCTGACGCAGGCCCAGGCGGCTGGTGATGCCGCTGCCGGCAAGGCCAAGTCAGCAAGCTGTGCCGGCTGTCACGGTGCAGATGGCAACAGCGTTAACCCGGAATGGCCCAGCCTGGCTGGACAGGGTGCGGGCTATATTGCCAAACAGCTGCACGATTTCAAGGGCGGCAAGCGTGAAAATGCCACCATGGCGCCTATGGCGGCACCGTTGACTGATGAAGATATTCAGGACCTGGCAGCTTATTTTTCCACTCAGCCGATTAAAGCTGGAGCGGCAGACAAGTCGCTGGTTGAGCTGGGCGAGAAAATCTACCGTGGTGGTAACCCCTCCAGCGGTGTAGCGGCCTGTATCGGTTGTCATGGCCCCAGCGGCGCTGGTAATCCGGCAGCCAGTTTCCCTGCCCTCAGTGGCCAGCACGCCAAGTATGTCGAGAATCAGCTGGGTGGCTTCAAGTCGGCCGCGCGCGACAACGATGCCGGCAAGATGATGCGCAGCGTGGCCGCAAAGATGACCGAGAAAGAAATCAAGGCAGTATCTTCTTATGTGCAAGGTTTGCACTAAGCGTTAATTCAGCCTCCTTAGAAAAGGCGGCCAATCTGGCCGCCTTTTTTGTGAGCGTCAACTACCCGACTGATTGAGTCACTTCATGAGCACGGCCACTCACCCAACCAGTAAACATCCACGCAACAGGCAGACTGCCAGCGTATGGCTGGAATTCCTTGGGTCCATGAATCTGGCTATCACTTTGCTGGTGGCTATCGCGGTGGCTTCGGTAGTGGGTACCGTCCTGCAGCAGAACCAGGCGTACCAGGACTACATTATCAAGTTCGGTCCTTTCTGGTTTGATGTGTTCGACAGGCTGGGGCTGTTCAATGTCTACGGCGCAGGCTGGTTTATGTTGATCCTTACGTTTCTGGTGGTATCAACCAGCGTCTGTATTTACCGCAACACCCCTAACATGTTGCGTGAAATGCGCAGTTACCGCACACGGGTACAGCGTAAGTCGCTGGAAGCCTTCCATCAGCGACGTGAATGGCAGGTGGCGGCGTCAGGGATTGATATTCAAAAGGCACTGGGTGGCTGGCTGAGTAATCACGGCTACCGCTTTCGCGTTAAAAGCGGCGACGATCATATCCTGCTGGCGGCCATGAGGGGGCGACTCAACCGACTGGGATATTTCTGTACGCATACCGCTATTGTTGTCATTTGCCTGGGTGCCCTGTTCGATGGCAACTTCCCGCTGGTATTGCGCGAAGCAGCCGGCAAGCTCAAACCGGAAACGCGGGATCTGCCTGCTTCCGAGGTGCCCGCGATAAGTCGCTTGCCGGTTGATAATCCATCGTTCCGTGGTTCGGTACGGGTTCCGGAAGGGACATCGGCGAATGTTCTGTTTTTACAAATGCGGGATGGCTACCTTGTCCAGCCGTTGCCTTTTTCTGTCGAGGTAAAAGATTTCCGTATCGAGCACTATACGACCGGGCAGCCCAAGTCGTATGAAAGCGACCTGGTAATCAGGGACCCTGCAGAAGCAGAGCCGATAGAACAAACCATATCGGTGAATCATCCCTGGATCTATAAAGGCTATGCCATTTATCAGGCCAGCTTCAGCGACGGTGGTACCGGTCTGAGCCTGTCCGCCTGGCCGGTGAACTCGGCGGCCGCCGAACCGCATGTACTCAAAGGCGTCGTGTTCGAGGATCTGAAAGTGGAAACAGCGCGCGGTCCGATGACGCTGGAATTTACCGACTTCCGCATGTTCAACATCAATCCGGTGATCGATGCTGATGGCAACGAAGAGCAGAAAAATTTTGGGCCCAGCTTTACCTACAAATTGCGCGATGCCCAGGGCCAGGCGCTTGAATATGAGAACTACATGTCGCCGGTCGAGTTCGACGGGCGCATGTACTACCTCAGCGGTGTACGTGAGTCGGCGGCCGAGCCGTTCAGGTATCTGCATATTCCGGTAGATGCCAACGGTGGTCCGCAGCGCTTTATAAAATACAATGCCTTGCTGTATGACGATGAGCGGGTGCTGGCAGTTGTGCGTCAGACTACCGATCAGAGTTTTGGCCAGGTTGAGATGGATAAGCCGGTGCTGCAAGAGGACGTGGTACAGTCAATGCTGAGACTGGTGGCCCGCTATCGGCAAGGTGGCTTTGACGCGGTTGCGGCCATGGTAGAAAGCAATGTTCCCGCAGATAAACGCGAAGAGGTCCTGGAAGCCTACTTCAACGTGTTGCAGACGCTGCTGGGCGAGCTCTACCTGGAACTACTTGCTAATGAAGGGGTCGATATCGAGCAGGACTTCGGTGCGGAAGAGGGGTTGTTTCTGGACGAAGCGCTGGCGGCGATTGGCTCGCTGGGGTCCTACGCCTCGCCCTTCTATTTGCAGCTCACAGCCTTTGATTTTGTGCAGGCTTCCGGCTTGCAAATTGCCAGGACACCCGGCAAAAATGTGGTGTACTTCGGGTTTGCCCTGCTGATCGCGGGTGTATTCTTGATGTTCTACGTACCCAACAGGCGGCTTTGGTGCTGGATTGATCAGCAGGATGGTACTGGCAGAGTGCTGCTTGCCGGTACCGGCAACCGCCATCAACGTGATTTTAAAGAGGAATTCGAGCATCTCTGTGGGCAGCTCGATGCCCGCTGGAAAACCTCTTAGGGAAAAAGGCAATGTCAGTCACACAGCAAGATCTGTTGCACGACCTGCAAAAACCGCCTTTCTGGAAGACGCTGGGCGGCTTCGACTGGCTCTGGGCGGTGCTGGTTATGGCGGGTAGCGTCTATGCCTATAGCCGATACCAGTCACTGATGGATGGTTACGAAACAGGCATTCTGTTCGGCACCGGGCTTGCGCTGACAGGTCTGGGCTGGCACTGGAAGTCGATTCGGTTGCTTGGGCTTGCCGTGGCCTTGCTGAGTTTAGCCGGGATATCGCTTTACGGGAGTTCGCTGGCCAACGGCGAGAGCAACTTCTTTCTCAAGTTCATATTGTCCGGTCAGTCTGCGGTGATGTGGATGAGTGCATTGTTTATCGCTGCTACCCCGGTGTATTTTGCAGCAATGCTCGCGCGTTCCGAGTTTACCGGTAAGGTTGCCAGCGCGATGACCTGGTCGGCCGTGGCGATGGGCTTTGTTGGTCTGATGGTGCGCTGGCGGGAAACCTACCTGCTGGGCACTGACATCGGTCATATTCCCGTTAGCAACCTGTACGAAGTGTTCATTCTGTTTTCACTTATCACGGCGTTGATATACCTTTATTACGAGGCGCGTTACCAAACCCGTGCCATGGGCGGGTTTGCCCTGCTGGTAATTTCCGCGGCGGTCGGCTTCCTGCTCTGGTATGCCTTTACCCGCGGTGCTGCTGAAATCCAGCCCCTGGTGCCAGCGCTGCAGAGCTACTGGATGAAAATTCACGTTCCGGCCAATTTTGTCGGCTATGGCGCTTTTGCCCTGGCTGCCATGATCGGTGTCGCTTCGCTGATACGCGGGCGCGCAGAACGCAGTGATCCAAACGGTTTTCTGGCAACACGACTGCCAACGCTCGAACTCATGGATGATGTCATGTACAAGTCCATTGCCCTTGGCTTTGCCTTCTTTACAGTGGCTACCATTCTTGGCGCGCTGTGGGCGGCGGAAGCCTGGGGTGGCTACTGGTCATGGGATCCCAAGGAAACCTGGGCGCTGATCGTTTGGCTTAACTATGCCGCCTGGCTACATATGCGCCTGACCAGGGGCTGGCGGGGTGCGCCGATGGCCTGGTGGGCAGTGATCGGTTTGTTTGTCACCCTGTTTGCCTTTCTCGGCGTGAATATGTTTTTGTCGGGACTGCATTCCTACGGCGAACTCTAAAACAATAACGGAGACTACACATGAAGAAGTTTTTTGGTGTACTAGCATTAGTAGTGGCGACGCAGTTCAGTCAGGCAGCTGCCGAAGACGGGGCTAAGTATCAAACCATTGCCAACCCCCAGCCAACGGCTGATACAGAAACTATCGAGGTGCTGGAACTGTTCTGGTATGGCTGTCCTCATTGTTACCACCTGGAGCCGGAAATAGAAGCCTGGCTTGAGACCAAGCCTGACGACGTGACCTTTGTTCGTATGCCGGCGATACTTGGGCCTACGTGGGAGTTGGGCGCGCGTGCTTTCTATACGGCGGAACTGCTCGACGTAACCGACAAAATTCATGCTCCGCTGTTTGAGCGACTCCACAAGGACAAGAAGCCCTTGCGCAGCGCTGCCGATATAAAGGCATTTTTTGTTAAGCAAGGTGTATCGGCAGAGGACTTTGATAAAACCTTTAATTCGTTTGCTGTGATCACCAAGACCAATCGCGCCAAGCAGGCACGTGACATGTACGGCATCACTGGCGTGCCCGCGCTGGTGGTAAACGGCAAGTACCGCACTACGGCGCGTTTGGCTGGTGGTGACAGGCAAATGCTCGAAGTTGTCAACGTTCTGATTGAACAGGAGCGCAACGCCGGCAAAGCGGCGGCAGCCGAGTGAATTGAACGCCGCACAACTTTTTGTTAAATGCCTTGAAAACGAAGGTGTTGAGTTCATCTTCGGCATTCCGGGAGAAGAAAATCTCGACCTGATGGATGCCTTGCTGGACTCCAGCATTCAATTCATCACCACGCGTCACGAACAGGGTGCGGCATTCATGGCGGATGTCTATGGCCGGCTTACAGGTCGGGCCGGCGTTTGCCTTTCGACGCTTGGGCCAGGCGCGACCAACCTGGTAACAGGTGTCGCCGATGCCAATATGGATCACGCTCCGGTGGTTGCAATCGCCGGCCAGGCCGGTACCAATCGCCTGCACAAGGAATCTCACCAGGTGCTCGACCTGGAACATATGTTCCGGCCGATCACGAAATATTCTTCCCGCATTCTGGCGGCGGATGTCATACCGGAGGTGATACGCAAGGCCTTCAAAATTTCCCAGTCGGAAAAGACCGGTGCGGCCTTCATCGAGCTTCCGGAAGACCTGGCCAAATTGCCGACAGTGGCGCGGCCCTTACCGGTCAATCATCCGTTTCCACCCGAGCCACCAAAGCAACAGGTGGAGCGCGCAGCCAAGCTGATTTCGGAAGCGCGTAATCCAATGATTCTCGCCGGAAACGGTGTGGTCCGTGCCGGTGCATGGAAGCACCTGGCCGAGTTTGCCGAAGATCTGAACATCCCGGTTGCCAACACGTTCATGGCCAAGGGTGTAACGCCGTTCAGGAACCGTACTACGCTTGGCAGCGCCGGTTTGCAGTCCAACGACTATATCAGCTGTGGTTTCAGCCGTGCCGATGTGGTGATTTGCGTGGGCTATGATCTTGTTGAGTACCACCCCTATCTATGGCACCCGACCCGGGACCGCACCATCATCCATATTGATCGCACCCAGGCTGAAGTGGATGAGCACTACAATATCAGTGTCGGGGTTCTCGGCGACATCAAGCACAGCCTGATGCGCATTGCCAAGCTGACAACGCCGCACCAGGGGCATTTAATGCGGCCGCTGCGAACCGCATTGATCGAGGAAATGAATCAACACCGCGATGACAACGGATTCCCGGTCAAGCCGCAGAAAATCATTTGGGATTTACGCACCGTCCTGGAGCTGGATGACATCGTGGTCTGCGATGTTGGCGCCCACAAAATGTGGATGGCGCGTATGTTCCGCTGCGAACAGCCCAATACCTGTATTATCTCCAACGGTTTCGCCAGTATGGGCATTGCCGTGCCGGGTGCGATTGCTGCCAAGATGGTCGCGCCTGATCGTGCCGTGGTGGCGGTTACAGGTGACGCCGGTTTTCTGATGAATTCCCAGGAAATCGAAACTGCCATGCGCCTCAAGGTACCGATTGTTATCCTGATCTGGAATGATGCCGGCTACGGGTTGATTGAGTGGAAACAGATGAACGAGTTTCACCGTACCTCGCACGTTAACTTCGACAATCCGGATTTCGTCATGTACGCTGAATCGTTCGGTGCCAGAGGTTACCGTATCAGTGAACCGGGTCAACTTCAGGATGTGCTCAAGGATGCGCTGTCACAGCCGACCGTTAGTATTATCGACTGCCCCGTCGACTATAGTGAAAACCTCAAGTTAACCGAGCAGTTGGGCAACCTTGTCTGCCCCATATAAAGTAAGTATGCCAGAGTCAGCCAACGCCAAGCAGATACAGCCCGTCCACCAGCGGACGCTGCGGTTGCTCAGCTACAATATACAGATCGGTATCAAGACCCGGCGTTATGGCCAGTATCTGACGCATAGCTGGAAGCATCTCCTGCATCACACTCAGCGCTTCGATAACCTGGATCGTATTGCCCAGTTGATGAGCCAGTATGATGTCGTCGGTGTACAGGAGGCAGACGCCGGTAGTGCACGCAGCGGTTTTGTGAACATCACCCAGTATCTGGCCACTGCTGCCGGGTTTCCTTACTGGGACGACCAGACCAACCGGCGAATCGGGCGACTTGCCCAGCATAGTCTTGGTGTGCTGAGTCGTTACAAGCCCTCGGGTATCACCGAGCACAAATTGCCAGGACGTATTCCCGGGCGTGGCGCCATGGCTGTGCGCTACGGCAAGGGTGCGGAGTCACTGGTGATATTGATTGTGCACCTGGCGCTGAGTCGGCGTGGACGCCTGAATCAGTTTGATTACATCAGTGACCTGGTAAATGATTATCGTCATGTGGTGCTCATGGGCGATATGAATTGCCGTTCTGACAGTGACGAGATTGAGCTGCTGTTAAACAAGACGCTGATGAGTGAACCGCTACACGGGATGAATACCTTTCCCAGCTGGCGGCCACGGCGTAACATTGACCACATTCTGGTGACACCCACGGTGGAAGTCGAACGTGCCGAAGTGCTTGATTATCCATTATCAGATCACTTGCCGGTGGCCATGGAAGTGGTATTGCCCAAGAGCATTGAGTTACATACCGTATAACGGAGCGAAGTGACGTGGATATCGATAAAGACGCGTCGGACGCCGAGCAGTGGAAACGCAAATACTTCAACCAGCTTGAAGATGCCGAGGGTAAGGAAAAGCAGTGGCAGCAGGCTGATGAATTGCTGCGCAAAACCATCTCCCGTCTGACCCTGGCCGCAGATGGCCAGGACGCTACCCTCGACAAACAACTCAGTGATTTGCGCAACGCCATTCGCGATCGCGCGAGCAGTACACAACTCCGGAAAGCTATCGACGCCATGTCGACTACCATGGTCAAGCTTGAGCGTGAGCGCAAGCAAGATGATGCGGACACCGGGAATGAAAGTGTGTTGCTGAAGTTGCTTGACCAGCTCCAGTTACCCAAGGGTACCGGCCGCAAAACCAAGCAATTGCGCAAACTGCTGAATGATTCGGCAGCGTCTGAAAGCGAACAGGCCGTAAGCGCATTCGTGGGACTGTTTCAGTCAGCCATGGAGTTGTCTGTCGAACCGGACAGCGGTGAGACGACAAGCGCTGAACGCGGCGGTCTGTTCCAGCGTTTGTTTGGCGGCCAGGAAAAAGCGGCTGATAATCATGCGCCGGATAACCGGGACAGCCCGGCGCCGAATGCAGTGGAAGGCGGTAATAACGCCGGTGTACGGGAGATTCTGATCCGCCTGCTGGAGCGCTTGTCGCTGCCCGATGACCTGATGAAGCAGGTCGATGCGATTCGGGAGAAAATCGAGGCAGCGAGCAGTAATTCTTCATGGGACCAGGTACTCGAACAGATCGCCGACCTGGTGCAGGCCATTCGTACCCAGACGCAAAAAGAAAAACAGGGTATCGAGGATTTTCTCCTGCAGTTAAGTGAGCGCCTGCAGGAAGTCGACCGCCAACTGGCGGACAGCGATACCTATTACGATGACAGTTTCGCCGCCAGCGGAGAACTGAATAGTGCCGTCAAGGAGGGCATGGACGACATCCAGAACAGTGTGCTTGAGGCTACTGACCTCGACCAGATCAAGGAACTGGTGCAGACCCATATCGAGACTGTGCTCACGCACATGGAGAAGCATCGGGAAACAGAGCAACAGCGTTATGATGCTGCAAAAGCCGAGATAGCCACCGTGACTGCGAAGCTGAACGATGTGGAATCCGAGGCTGACGCATTGCGCACACGAATTCATGAGGAGCGCAGCCAGGCGCAGACTGACGCGCTGACGGGTATTCCCAACCGGCTGGCCTGGGAAGAACAGCTGGAGCAGGAAATTGCCCGCTGGAAGCGTTTCAATACACCGCTGGTGCTGGTGATCTGGGACGTCGATCATTTTAAAAAGGTAAATGACACGTTTGGCCACAAGGCGGGTGACAAGGTGTTGCGCACCATCGCACGAAACCTGGCCGGATCAATACGCGAAACAGATTTTATCGCCCGCTATGGCGGGGAAGAATTCGTTCACCTCATGACCGGCGCAGAACTCGAAAACTGTGTCGCGGTGGCTGACAAGTTGCGTGGCAAGATCGAGGCGACCGGTTTTCATTTTCGCGAACAAGCGGTGACCATCACCGTATCCTGTGGTTTGACCCAGTTTCGTGACGGTGACAGTAGCGAGTCCTGGTTCGAGCGAGCCGATCGCGCGCTCTACAAAGCCAAGCAGGCCGGTCGTAATCGTTGCGTTAGTGACTAGGCGATGCCCGCTGCCCGGTCGGTAACCGGGAACGTCGCGTAATTCAGCTCATCCGCTGGCCTGCACTGGATCCGCAGGTCAGAAATCGTGCTTTTCCAGTGCGTACCTTTCAGATGGCGTTAATAGAATTTTATGGTTCTTCGCGGTACCGGGGATGAAAATTGTGCCCGTAGATTATATTGACAGATTATATGAAATTGATAATTAAATATAATAAGTAAGTGACTAATATTGGTCTATTAAATATATTATTGTAAAGCTACATGCTGCGAGCACATGCCAGGTTCAATAAATATTCGTTGAATATATAAAAATATAGCCTACTATAGAATTACATGAGCGATCTCAGACAGCGCAAATTTGCCCGCACTCGACTCAATCTGGCACGAGTGCTCGCGGATGCGCTGGGGCAACAAAGCTTCGATGAAGTGTCGGTAAAGCAATTGTGCCGTAGCGCCGAAGTCTCCGAGGCCACATTCTTCAATTACTTCCCCCGTAAGCAGGAGCTGCTTTCCTACCTGGTACATCTCTGGGTTATTGAGCTTGGTTGGCATGTACAGAAGGCGACCGCAGAACTACGTGGCCTGGCGGTTGTTGATGCCCTGTTTGCCGAAGTGGCCCGTACCTGTGAGAGCCGTCCCGGTGTGCTGGCGGAAATGCTGGCCTGGATCGCTCGTGGCGGCAGCCTGGACAGCGACCTGCAGATAGGCGAGTTGGAAAAACAGCTGGCTTATCCGGATCTCGATGAAATTGGCTCAGTTCCCGTCAAAGGCATTGATGCCTGGCTGTTGCCGCCTCTGGAAGCCGCCATCAGCAACGGCGATCTGCCGGAAAATACCCTGGTACCGTTGATGCTCACCATGCTTCTAAGCGTGCTGTTCGGTGTGCCCCTTACATTGCTGGCCTCGGACCCGACCCGCATTGCCACAGTCTATCGACAACAGCTGGCGCTGGTGCTCGCGGGTATCCGGGCAGCAGCGGGCAGTCAATGATGGCAGCTCCACTGCGCCGGGTAGCAGTATTCAGCTCGATGCAATGATCTACACCAACCAACTCCCGGGCGACGCCAGGCATTTGCACACATCGCGATTCACGTTGCGCTGGAGTGATATGGATGCGTTTGGCCATGTCAATAACGCGATGTATTTTACTTATTTCGAGCAGGTGCGCGTGGACTGGCTGCGTACTCTGGATGTCGGGCACGACCTGGTGTTGGCGAACGTATCCTGTACGTTTATCAAGCCTTTGACGTTTCCAATGGATATTGAAGTAGCGTTGTACGGTGGGCGAGCGGGGCGCAGTAGCCTGGAAACCTATTATGAGATTCGACTGGCGCCGGACTCGAAAGACCTTTATACGCAAGGCCACGGCACGATCGTCTGGTTTGATCATGCCGCAGGACATTCTGTAGCGATTCCCGAAGCCGTATGCCGGCAGCTTGAAGAAAGTTGCTGAGCAGGCAACATCCCCTGGTTACCCAGCAGAAGCATTATCACTGTGTGCCGGCGCGGCGGTTATAATGCCGGTATGGAACTGGTTGATACCCACTGTCATCTTGACGTAGCGGCATTTGATGTCGATCGCGAAGCGGTACTGCAGCGCGCCCGCGCTGCCGGTGTGACACGTTTTATTGTACCGGCTATCGACGCGGATCGATGGGGCGATGTCGTTCGGTTGCGGGAACAGGAGGCTGATATTTCAATCGCTCTGGGAATGCACCCGGTGTTTATGGACAGGCATCGCCCGCTGCATTTGCGCGCGCTTGCGGAAGCGGTCGCCAGCTCCCGGCCAGTCGCGATTGGCGAGATAGGGCTGGATTACTATATAGAAAACGCCGATAGGGAAGCGCAGCGAGATCTTTTAGCGGCCCAACTGGATATCGCTGCTGACGCCAACCTGCCAGTCATTCTGCACGTGCGCAAGGCGCACGATGATGTCATCGGCTTATTACGCAAGCATCCGGTCAAGGGTGGCATCGTCCACGCATTCAACGGAAGCATTCAGCAGGCGGACAAATATCTGGAGATGGGTTTCAAGCTGGGCTTCGGTGGCATGTTGACCTATGGGCGATCACGCAAAATTCGTGCATTGGCCAAAGCCCTGCCTGTCGAAGCGCTGGTACTTGAAACCGATGCCCCGGATATGACGGTGGCTTCGCACCAGGGTGGTCGCAACAGCCCGGAATATCTACCCGAGTGTCTGCAGGCTTTAGCCGATGTGCGAGACGAATCCATAGAGACCCTGGCGCAGCAAAGTACAGCAAACGCATGCCAGGTGCTGTCTCTGAACTAAAACCATGAGCGACAATTACCAGCAGCGTTTCGGCGGCATTGAGCGTCTGTACGGAAAACAGGCCTTCTCCTGGCTGCGCGATATGCGCGTCTGTGTAATTGGTTTGGGTGGTGTCGGTTCATGGGCGGTTGAAGCGCTGGCGCGTTCCGGTGTCGGAAATCTTTTATTGATCGATTACGATGAAATTGCGCTGACCAATATCAATCGTCAGATACACGCGCTGGAGAGCACGCTTGGCGAGAAAAAAGCCCAGGCACTGCAGCAGCGCGTAGCGGAAATCAACCCGGCATGTCAGTGTGATGTTGTTGATGATTTTATTACCGACCGCAACCTGTTTGATCATCTGCCAGCAGATGCCGGCATTGACTACGTTATTGATGCTATAGACAGCATCAAGTTCAAAGCGGCATTGATCTATTACTGCAAGCGTAACAAGATACCGGTAATTACCACCGGCGCAGCTGGCGGCTTGACCGATCCGACACAGATCATGATTAAAGATCTGACGCGCACATACAACGACCCTCTGGCGGCGAAAGTGCGTGCACAGTTACGTGCGCAGCACGGCTATACCCGCAACCTTAAACGTTACTTCGGTGTGGAATGTGTGTTCTCGGCACAGCAGCAGGCATACCCCAGAGAGGATGGCAGCATCGGTCACCAGAAGCCGGGTATTCACGGTGTCCACCTCGACTGTACGATGGGTTACGGGTCCGCAAGTTTTGTAACTGCAACCATGGGATTTGTTGCAGTATCCAGAGCGATAGACAAATATCTCAGAGCCTGTGAACGGCGCGCCCGGTGATTCCCGGGCAGGTGCGGGAAGTTACATCCGGAACTATTGTGGTTTCGTAGCTGAAGACAGAGTGGTTTGCGTTTAAATTCCGAGTGTTCCACCAGGAATGTTATGTACCACGGAGAACGGTTCAACAGTATCAGCCATCTGGTTGGAGCCGCAATGGCCCTTGCCGGTCTGGTGGTGCTGGTGGTGTTTGCCTCCTTGCAGGGCGACCTGTGGAAAATAGTCAGCTTCAGTGTGTACGGCGCGTCTTTGTTCCTGTTGTATACGATATCGACTCTGTACCACTCGCTGCGGGGGCGCGCCAAGAAAGTCTTCATGAAGCTGGATCACATAGCGATCTACCTGCTCATCGCCGGCACCTACACCCCGCTTACCCTGGTAACCTTGCGTGGATTATGGGGTTGGAGCCTGTTCTGCATCATCTGGGGACTCGCTGTCGTGGGCATAATCGTAGATAGCCTGCACAAGAAAGGCTCGCGTGGCATACAAATGGCGATCTATCTGTTGATGGGATGGCTGATACTGGTTGCCATGTACCCGTTAATCCAGGCCTTGCCCAGAACAGCCCTGGTGTTGCTGGTATTGGGCGGAATTTTTTATACCAGCGGTATTACCTTTTACATCCTCGATGAAAGAATGATACACGCTCACGGTATCTGGCATTTATTCGTATTGGCAGGGAGCATTTCGCACTACCTGGCAGTGCTGCTTTACGTTTAGTAGACATTGAATGGACGTGTAGGTATTTCCTTCAAGCGTTTAACTGACTGTATATATATACAAATGTGTTAAAGCGAAAAAATAGTGACAGATCAAGACCTATGCTGTGTTAATGGGCAAAAAAACACGGCGAGTTCGGGTTTTGTAAAAAATAACAGGAAGTTGATTGTGGTGGGTTTGACAAATAATTGGTGTTGATACACTGCATGCGCAGTGTAATTGTAAAAATGACTTGATATCCTGGCCTACGCTGCTTAACTTGGTACGTTATAGATAGTCTTAAAAACTATATGTATTACATAAGGATGCAAGCGTGGGCAACCACGGATACACAGCAGACGCCGTCAAAAGCCGCTAATTACATATGTTAACGACCATACGCAGCAGTTTTCGTATAACACGGCGTACGCCGTCTAATAGTAGTTAGGTAGCAATTCGATGGAAGCAAGACAGTATATTGGCATTGTACTTGTGATAATCGGCACAACGCTGATACCGATAGGCTGGATGTTTTCCACAATTACAGCTGTTGTTGGCTGGGTCGCTTTTGTTCTAGGCTTGGCGATATTCATAACTCAGCGCTACATAGAGAAAACTGAAGAAGCAGAGTTTGGTAGTGGCCGCGGAGGGTCGGGGATTCCTACAGACGTTCATGATCACTCTGGTTGGGGTAGTGGTGGCCGAAGTGAAAGCTGGAAATCATCGACAGATTATGATGGCGGCGGAGACGGTGGTGATTGATGCTACCTAACAAAACATTCGAGTATGCCCGCAAAAAACGCGGGCGGGACGCGCAAAACTCGCGCGCCCCTCAATTCAATCGTTATACCTCAAGGCAAACCAGAAATGGTATAGGGGTTTTATGAAATCCGTTCTGCTTAGATCGATTGTCATAGCGCTATCGGTGAGCTTATTGGTCACTGTTTTAACTAGTGTAGTTCTATATACGTACACAGCGCAGAGTTCAGTTACGGGTTTCACGCAAGTAGTCATTGGAATAGAGGCGGTCAAATCTTATATTCAGGCGTTTGGTATGCGTGCTTACGCCACATCGGTTTTTCTGGCCTACACAGTTTCTTCGGCGGTCCTTTTTGTAGCGGCCTTTGCTCAGGGTCTTTGGTTCCTTAGGTCGCCGGTAAAATGAGGTATAACAACCACACCCAGTTAGCCGCTACGCGGCTGGGACGCGGCAAACTGCGCCGCGCCCCTGGTGTGAAACGTTAGATGCTCAATTATGGGTAAGCGAAAGATATTAACCGTACTACTAGCAGTCGTAGCCATGTCAGGACTGCTACTATTTACCACACCTTTTATTCAAAGCATGAACCCAACTTCTGAGGCAATGAATAACGCGACTCAAAATGTTTCAATTGAAGATATAGAAGCTGGAACTTATAAGCTGGTCCAATGGCAAGGTAGGCCCGTAGTTATATATCGCCCAAGTAAGGAGTCAATTAAGGAACTAGAGTCAATGAATAAGGAAGTGTGGGGACCAGATATAACTGAGGATAATTATCAAGCATTGTACGTATATGAGCCGATTAGTACGTACCTTGGATGCAGTCTCGTAGATATTGCAAACCGTAAAGAGACGGAGTATTGGCCGGATGGCTGGCTTGACCAATGCCATGTAGGGTTATGGGACTATGCAGGTCGTACGTTCCGCGAACACAATGCTACTCGAGGGCTAAAACTGGAAAATCTAAAGTCTGTAAAATTCAAATACGTCAAAAACAATGTTATTCAGTTTTATCCATGAAAGCATCTAACCATCACACCCAATGCGCCGCTTTGCGGCTGGGACGCGGCAAACATCGCCGCGCCCCTGGTGTGAAACGTTAGGCAGTTAACAGTATTTATCGAGTTTGTTGAATTTTAGAAGGTATTCTGATGCGTAAGAGAATTATCAATCCAGTTAAGAAGCAAAACGTATATTCTGAACAGAACTGGTTGGATATTGAGAAACTTGCGGTAGCTGAGGTTACCTCAGAGGATGATGCTTATCCAATCGAGTCCGCATTAATGCCTGGCAACGATTCTGGGTGGCGCGCCTCAAGTCCGGGAGAGCAGATGATAAGGCTTCTCTTCGACAATCCTCAGAGGCTCCAATGGATCAGGCTGAACTTCGAAGAGTTAGATATTGAACGTACGCAAGAATATGTTTTGCGTTGGTCTCCGGACGGCGGACATTCGTATAAGGAAATTATACGTCAGCAATGGAACTTCAGTCCCGGAGGTGCAACCAGTGAGATTGAGGATTATCAAGTAGAACTCCCGGCAGTTTCTATTCTTGAGTTGAGCATCAATCCAGACATAAGTGAGAAAAAAGCATTTGCGTCTTTAGCGGAGTTGCGGCTTGCCTAACGAAGGCGGCCAAGCAGACAAACCTCCGCGGGGTTCGTTCGTGCTTAACAGCACAATCCTCACAACGCTACGGCCTGCCGCTTACCGCCGACGTTAGCCCAACAAGACAAACAATATGCGCACTAAAGGAAAAATCACAACTTGGAACGACGAGAAGGGCTTTGGATTTATCACGCCTAGTACTGGCGGGAAACAGGTCTTCGTTCATATCAAAGCCTTTGGCAACCGAAATCGGCGCCCGGAGATTAATCAGTTGGTGACCTATGCATTATCTTCTGATGGGAAGGGCCGGCCATGCGCCATAAATGCCACGTTGGCTGGCGATCGACTTCCAGAAAGGGTTAAACGCTCAAATGATTCACTATTAGTCATAGTGGTTGCCTTCTTTTTAGTCGTCGTCGGTGTTTCTGTTCTTACAGCCAAGATACCGCCTTTGGTTCCAGCCCTTTACATGGTTGCTAGCCTACTCACGTTCATAATGTATGCAGTAGACAAATCTGCAGCCCAGAAAGGAGCCTGGCGAACCCAAGAGAATACCTTACACTTGCTGTCACTAGCTGGGGGCTGGCCTGGCGCGCTCGTTGCTCAACAAAAGTTACGCCATAAGTCAAAGAAACAGTCCTTCCGCTCGGTATTCTGGTTAACAGTGTTGCTGAACTGCGGGGTATTCGTTTGGCTGCTCACGCCAACTGGCGCTGACACACTAAGAGCGTTGATCAGCTAGTATAGTATGAGGTCTAACAAACCCATCAATCCGACGCTCACTTCGCTGCGTTCGCGCTGAACCGGGGCGTTAGGTAATATTTACAAACAATAATGGTGTAATTCAATAACAGCTACTAGGAATCGAAGAATATGACAGACCATAAAAATGATAAGTATGTTTATTATACTAGAATGGCATGGACTATTTATACTCTGATAACCGTTGCTATTATCGTTGTATTAGTACTATTTGTCGCTCAGGATAACGAAGAAAGATTTTTCTACGGGTTAATGCCTGCGGCAGCAGCTTATGTATTTCGCCCAATGAATAAACCTTTTAGCAAACTCATATTTAAATTCACCGGCGTTTCTTATCCCACAGAAGAAAAATGAGCTGCCACATATCTAAAGATGTATAACGAGACACGGGGTCTCGTTAATACCACTGTTATATGGTTTTGAGGAAAGTATGAGCAAGCAACTCAGATTGCTATTACCGTTTTCATTGCTGTATTCGACTTGTGGCATTTCTAATGCGGCTAGCGAAATGCTCGCATGTAATATGAACAACGGTGATGAACTTCATCTTATTTTTACCGCAAACACGAATAAGGCAGATATGGTATTAAGCGACTATCACGTAAGCGGTAATCTAAAAGTTAAAGAGCACCATTACTATTTTATCTTCCCAAAAACGAATAAACGGTACGAAACGCATATAACAGTTAATCGTTACTCGGGCAAATTATCATGGGAACATGGTTCGCCACCTTTTGGATCTTTATCAGTAGATAACATTCATCTGTCTGGTGCTTGCAACAAAAGCGAAGCAAAAAAGCTATTATAAAAACGATATATAAATCATTTAACAATTCGCTCAATAATGGCTGCTCCTAATCGACGCGCCACTTGGCTAAACTATTAGATTTGGATAACAGAAGAATGAAATACCTGGCCGAAGATCGGAGTTATCATTATTTTGGGTTGGCAATGCTATGAGACGAACGGGCCGACATACGCGATTCAAGAGATTTGTTAAGGATGTCTCTGTTCACACTCCGTTTACGAAAATGGTGCTTTTATTATTGGTGCTGTGGCTAACGTTTTCTGCTGGCTTTTACTTGGCAGAGCGGGGCATTGAAGGAACATCTATCGATTCGTATGGAGATGCATTATATTGGGGGGTAGCCGCATTTTCTACGGCTGGAATCGCTGATGCGCCGATTTCCGGAACCGCTCAGTTATTTGGCGGTCTATGGATAGTCCTTGGATCAGTGTTGTTCTTCGGAACCATCGTCGCAACTGTTACAACCTATTTTATGAGGCCAATGCAGGGCCCGCATAAGAAGATAATCGATACGATAGAGTACAACCTTGAGCAGTTAGAAGATCTGACGGTCGACGAGCTCGATTTATTGAAGGAGACGGTTGATGCGCTTATCGTCCACGTTGAGCACTTAAAGGAAAAACAATCAAGAGGATAGTCGAAATCTAACAATGGCTTTGACAATGATTGGTTTTTCTCTGGCGCTTCAAATCCAGGCTCTCAAGCCAGACGTTAGGCGGTTGGCGTAAACGACATAGAATTAGAAGGAGTGCCTGGATGAAAATACTCATTGTACTTACCTCACACAATCAACTCGGCGACACGGGGCAAAAAACCGGGTTTTGGCTAGAGGAGTTTGCTACTCCTTGCTATATATTCAAAGATGCAAATGCAGACGTCACACTTGCCTCACCTAATGGAGGACAACCACCTCTAGACCCAAAAAGTGATGAGCCCGACTTCCGAACAGAAGCAACGGAACGTTTCAAGGGAGATGCTGACGCCCAATCGGTGCTGGCAAATACACAGAAACTATCAGACATTACACCTGATGATTACGATGCAGTATTTTATGCTGGTGGGCATGGGCCACTGTGGGATTTAGCGGAAGACCGCAAGTCTATAGCCCTGATTGAGACAATGTATGCATCTGGAAAACCAGTTGCCGCAGTATGTCACGCACCTGCAGTTCTCCGCCACACCAAAGCCCCGGATGGTACCCCCTTGGTAAAAGGAAAGTCTGTCACTGGTTTCAGCAACACAGAAGAAGACGCTGTTCAACTTTCAGAGGTTGTCCCATTTATGCTGGAAGATGACTTAAAAGCGAAAGGGGCAAACTACTCAAAGGCTGATGATTGGCATCCATATGCCATCACTGATGGCAACCTGATAACTGGTCAAAATCCAGCGTCATCTGATCCCATAGCGAAGGCGGTGCTAGAGATAATCAAGCAATAAATGCCTGACAAAACATTACGGCGTAGTAAGTCGCTTAATGCGGCATTACGTTTTCTTTCCACCAGCAATATTTATGGGGGCAATATAGCTAGTGAAAAAGTCAACGAAAGCAGCCCTGTTATCAGCTTTTGTGTTTCCTGGTGCCGGGCATATTTACTTAAAGAAGTATACGGCTGGAGCCTTATTGGCAGGAACGTCTTTTGCTGCGATATATTATCTGGTTTCAAATGCCGTAGAGAGAGCTTTTGAAATCAGCGAAAAAATCCAAAGTGGTGATGTTCAACTGGATATCAACGCAATTACAGAATTAGTATCACAACAATCAACTGGCACCAACGTTCAACTCCTGAATATTGCTACGACCGCCTTAATCATTTGCTGGCTAATCGGTATCATTGACGCATATAGAGTAGGTTGTATGCGAGACAAAAACGATGAAGTGTTGGTTAATAGGTAAACATAACACGCGCGTCGAGTACGCCCGACTTTTGCGCAGGCACAGACCTTGCTTACGGGAAATCTCTCACGCAAGGCGTTAGGTTTATTGCCGGGGCAAACCGCTTAAACAAGGGGAAGGAAATGCCTCAATACTTTATTACTTATCTAGGCGGCGCTGTTGATCGCAAAGGCGTGCCCTTTTCTTGCTATTGGCGGTTCACTTGAGGTGTCAGAGTTGATGCAGATGCCTGGTTAGAATGAACATCACCATCGGCTGGTGAGTAAGGCCTGGCATTTGAAAATCAAGTGTTGTCGCGGCCTTAGTGCCGCGACGGCAGGATCGAGAGTCTGAATAAACCTTCAGTTGCTGAATCGCTGGTGAAGTAAAGCGCACCGTCCGGACCAATCATTACGCCCACGGGACGTGCGAGGCGCTTGCCGTCGGCGCGTTGAAAGCCACTGATAATATCGAGAGCTTCCAGTGTGTTTCCGTCCTCGAAACGCACCATCATCAAACGTGGTGGTCTTCGCGTGGCCGGACTGCCGATGAAACCACCCGTCGGTTTTGTACCCCACGAACCCTTGAAGGCAACAATCGCATTGTGCGTAAAGCGTGCATCAAGCGCGTTTTCTGGAACAAAGGCGACACCCATCGGTGCGTTGCGTGCCGGAAAGGTGGCAACTGGAAGCGTCACCTGTTCAGCGGGTCGAGGTGGTGGGGTTGCTATACAGGCATCCCGTTGAAGCCTTTTGCCATCGTATTGAAACCAGGGCATGCCGTGAAAAGAGTCTGGCTTTAGCGCCGAAAAATATTCCGGAGGTTGTTCAAAGCCCAGGTGGTCCGGGCCGTTATTGCTCGCATGCAATATTTTGCTCACCGGGTGCCAGTCCATGCCGACCGGGTTGCGCAGGCCGGTTGCGAACGGTAGCAGTCGTTTCTTTGCAGTAGATTCGTCGAGCACCATGACACCGCCACGCTGGCGGTCAAAGGGGTAGCCACCACTTATATACTCGTCGCTGCAGTTGCCGCTGATGCCGAGTGAAACGTAGACACGCCCGTCGGGTCCGATGGCCACGGTACGGCTGTTATGGCCACCACCCATGGGGAGTGGTGCTATAAGATCAACATTGTCCTCATCAATGCCGGCCTGCCCGGGTTGATAGGGTGTTGAATAGAGACCGTCAGTTTGTGCTATCAGTAGCTCACCGTCCCGGTAGGCAACGCTATGCGGATAATCAGGCAGGTGAACCAGAACCACTGGATCGGTATAGGGTGGAACCACCCGGTAGATGTTGCCGGACCGCGAACCGACCAGCAGGTCGCCATTTGGCAGGAAGGTCATCAGCCGGGGGCTGTCCATCTCTGTGGTCAGCAGCTCGAGTTGCGTCCCGGAAGGTATATTGAGCACCCAGCGTTGACCGTCGACACTGAGTGCCTGGGGCTGAGTGTTTAGAGCTGCCGTGCTGCCTGGCATGGATACCATGCAGCCAAGCGACCATGCTACACAGATTAAAAGTATGCGCGTCATATCATTTGGCCTGGTGACAGGCTGCACGCCAGGTGTGGAAAATGGCGCGCCCGACAGGATTCGAACCTGTGACCCCCGGTTTCGGAAACCGATACTCTATCCAACTGAGCTACGGGCGCTGAGGGCGTGTAAGAGTATCTTCTTGAAGGGGATTCGTCTACGGGCAATAGCCTTTTGTTAACTGTTTCCAACCTGTACTTAGCGGTAGCACAAACAGGGTGCTGGCAACATACCTGTTAAATGGGCCGGTAAAAGCGGAATTATAATTGCATTGCTGGTGGCAGTTAGCTCGCCAACCAGTGAATGTGATTGTGGATATCAGCAAAATACCAGGCATTATGCGCGAACCGGAGGGCTTCCTGCCCAATAGCCTGGCGCTTGGATATGCCTTAACTGCGCAGATTATAGGACTTTTTCTGATAACACGCAGTTCCACCGCGGCGATTGTGCCGGGCATTCTGTTGACCGCGCACAGTATGGTGATCGCTTCTTACCTGATCCATGAGTGTGCACACATGACCCTTTTCAGGGCGCAGGCAGTGAACCGGCGGGTCAGTGAGCTGATGGCCTGGATCAGCGGGGCATCCTATGCCTCGTTCGAACGTATCCGCCATTTTCATATTCGCCACCATCGCGATCGGGCCGACGTGGCGCGTTTTAATTACAAGGATTTCCTGCGGGCGCGGTCACACGTGTTGCTGCGACTGGTGTATGCGCTGGAGTGGGCTTACATTCCGGCTATCGAGCTGATCATGCATGCCCAGGTTATGCTGCGCCCGTTTATCGACCCCAGGGTCCGGCAGGAGCGTCGACGAGTACTGGTCATGCTTGCGAGCCGGGTCACTTTGTTCGCCCTGCTGTTCACTATCCAGCCGTTGTCGTTGCTTTGGTTTGCCGTGGCGTACCTGCTGTTCGTGAGCGTGATGAGTTTTTTTGATGCATTTCACCATACCTTTGAACAGTACTATATCGATGACGATGAAGCGCCGTTACCCATGCAGGGCAAAGACCGGGTATACGAGCAGGCGAATACCTATTCCAACCTGGTGTCTGTGCATCACCCATGGCTGAACTATCTGACACTGAACTTTAATTATCACAACGCGCACCACGAACGCGCCAGCACGCCCTGGTATCGCTTGCCGGCGTTACATCGGCAGCTTTATGGCGCTGAAAATCGACAACTGATCACGTTCACGGAGTTGTTACGCACCTTTCATCGCAACCGCTTGCGGCGCATTCTGGACGACGATTACGGCTCGGTCAGCGAGGGCGCGAATCGCGCTGACCAGTTCGCGGGTGCGCACGGCGTTTCCCTCCTGACGGTCGTTTAGGACCGGTGCCCATATCATGACGCAGGTAACCCGCTTCTGGCCGCTGCTAACCGGCACGCACCGTTACGAAAAAACCCTGTCAACGCGAGGGCGCGGCGAAGGTGTATTCATCCAGGCACCGATACTGGCCTACCTGATCGAAACGCTTAACGGCCGCATTTTGTATGATGTAGGTTGTGATTACAGCAAGATCACCAGTCCGACGCTGCGCCAGCAGTACTACGAGAACGAGGCATTTCCCTTTGGCCCTCCGGAAATGACCGAGGAGCAGCGTTTGCCCAACCGGCTGGCGCAGCTTGGCTTGAAACCGCAAGAGGTGGACCTGGTGTTTGTCGGACACCTGCACTTTGACCATGGCGGTGGCCTGTGCGACATGGCGCATGCGGAAATTCATGTGCACGAGAAGGAGATGGCCGCAGCGCTTGAACCCGCTGATGAAGCTTATTTCGCCAATGACTTTACCGGCGACTATCGCTGGAAGATGCAGGCTTCCGAGTACGATCTGGTAGGGGGTGTGCGTGCGATTGAATCGCCCGGTCACACTGCAGGCCATATGTCGATGCTTATCGAGTTACCCAAAGGGCCGCCGATCCTGCTTGCCGGCGATGCCGCTGATCTGGAGGAGAATCTCCAGGATGAAGTAGCACCGGGGCTATGCTGGCATGACCGCGAGGATATGGCGTTGGCCAGTATTCGCAAGCTCAAGCAGCTTGCGGCCGACACTGGAGCGCATTTGTGGCCGAATCATGACATGGCTTTTTATCGTAATTGCCGGCCGTTTCCGAAGTTCTACGAATGAGGGCAACCTCGGCGCCCGTGCTGGTACTGTTTTTCAGCTCCATCGGCTGGGGGCTGACCTGGCTGCCACTTAAATACCTGAATGGACAGGGTATGGAAGGGCCGTTCCTGGTATTGCTGGCGTTTGGTGCTGCCGGCTTGCTGTTGTCACCCGTGTTCTTCAAACAGCAGAGCCACTGGCGCGGGAAGCTTCATTACCTGGCGCTGATAGCGCTGTTCGGTGGCTTCGCCAACCTGGCCTTTCAGATCGCGCTCTACGAGGGCGATGTTATTCGCGTGATGATTTTATTTTACCTGCTACCGGTGTGGAGCGTTCTGGGCGGCTGGCTGTTTTTGGGTGAGCGTATCGATGCCATGCGCATTGTTACCGTTTGCGGCGCACTGGCGGGTGCATTTCTGATTCTGGGCGGCACCGCTGTGTTCGCAAGCTATCCGAGCTGGATAGACCTGTTGGCCATTGGCTCGGGCATGGCATTCGCCGCGAACAATATCGTCTTTCGTGCCACCCAGTCAGTTCCCGTGGCCAGTAAAGTCACCGCAATGTTTGGCGGTTGTGCGCTGCTTATCGGTATCTACCTTGTGACATCGTCGGCGGTTATACCGGACTATCCACCGCGCACCCTGTTGTTGACGATGGCCTACGGTATTTTCTGGCTGACGGTTATTACCTTTGGTACACAGTGGGGGGTTACCCGGCTGGAAGCGGGTCGTGCCTCGATCATTATTATCATGGAGCTGGTAGCTGCAGTGGTCTCGGCCAGCCTGCTGCTGGGTGAAACGATGGCAGCAATGGAGCTGGTCGGCGGCACACTGGTTGTTGGCGCAGTACTGGTCGAAACGTTCAGAGAACCCGGTATGCAGCATCCGGTCCAGGAGCCTTCCTGAGGCCGTTATGCACTGTTTTGTCGCACCAATACAGAACAAGCGGCACCAGATAGGCGCGTGGCACTATCAGGCCGGGCCTGCCTGCTTTCAGGTAACCAACTGTAATATAGCTCTATTCTTCAACGATAATTTTTGGCACAGCGCTTGCTCACGGGATATTACCTGATTCTGAAATCGTAATACCGACCGGAGCGCACAATGAAAACGACTGTTCGTAAAACCCTGGGCATGCTGATCGGAGCAGCACTGCTTACCCTGTCTTCACTCAGCAATGCCGAGCCTTTGAAAATTGGATACAGCGACTGGCCTGGCTGGGTGGCTTGGGAAGTCGCTGTTGATAAAGGCTGGTTCAAGGAAGCCGGCGTCGACGTCAGGTTTGAATGGTTCGATTACGTAGCCTCGATGGACGCGTTTGCCGCCGGGCAGCTGGACGCGGTCAGCATGACCAACGGTGATGCCCTGGTGACCGGCGCCACTGGTGCCAAGAGTGTCATGATCCTGATGAATGATTACAGCAATGGTAACGACATGGTTATCGGTGCGCCGGGTATTGGCTCAGTCAAGGATCTGAAAGGCAAGAAAGTGGGTGTGGAAGTCGGCTTTGTCGGTCACCTGCTACTGTTGAATGCATTGGAAAAAAGCGGCCTGACCGAGGCGGATGTGGAGCTGGTTAATGTACCGACCAATGAAACGCCGCAGGTGCTGGCCTCAGGTGAGGTTGACGCGATTGTCGCCTGGCAGCCAAGTTCAGGTTCTGCACTCGACCTGGTACCTGGCTCCAAGGCCATTTATACCAGCGCCGATGAACCTGGACTGATCTATGACCTGTTGTGCGTGTCACCGGCAAGCCTGGCTGCGAATCGCGATGACTGGAAAAAAGTGGTCGACGTCTGGTACCGCGCTGTTGACTACATCAAGGACCCCGCAACTTTTGATGATGCTGTGAAGATCATGGCTTCACGTGTTGGGCTGCCACCAAAGGATTACAAGAAGTTCATCGCGGGCACCAATATTCTGACCCGCGCCGAAGCGAAGAAATTCTTTGCCAAGGGTGATGGCTTTACGTCCGTATACGGCTCTTCAAAGATCTCTGATGACTTTAATGTCGCGAACAAAGTCTATGATTCACCGCAGGATATTGACGCCTATCTTGATCCTTCATTGACGGACTGATCGTTTCTGAACCACAGAAGTGTACCCGTTACCTGAATCAGCAGTTGCCAGGATAGTTGCGCATGTCGTCGAGTCAGTGGTTTGCAGTACGCAAGGAATTACGGCCAAGGTCGCGAGTTGCCATTACTGTCATGAGTTTTATCCTGCCACTGCTGATCTGGTCGCTGGTCAGCTACGTGCCGTGGATATGGCACCCTAAAGTCGATATCAGTGATCCCGGCAGTGTGCCCTACTTCAAGGAGGGCATGCTGGTTGACCGGGAAGTGTTCGACAAGGAATCCGTAACTGCCAGTGAACAGGGTGCAGCCCTGCCACAGGGAGCACCTGCCAACCCGATTTACCTGCCGGCACCGCATGAAGTTGCCGCGGCCTTTTACACGGCATTTTCCACTGAACCGAAACGGCGTAACGAAAAATGGTTGCACGAAAGTCTCTGGGACAGCATCCAGGTTATTTTCTGGGGCTTTTTTCTCTCCTCGCTGTTCGGTGTACCACTTGGAATTCTTGCCGGTACTTATGATTTTGTTTCCCGGCTGTTCGAGCCCTTCGTGGAATTCTTCCGTTATTTGCCGGCTCCGGCGTTTGGCGCGCTGGCGGTTGCTATCCTGGGTATTCACCATGCACCCAAGATCGCCATTATTGTTATCGGCACCTTCTTTCAGCAGGTGCTGGTGATTTCCAATACGACGCGAAAACTGGATCCGTCCCTGCTCGAAGCTGCACAGACACTGGGTGCGAAGCGCCTTGCATTGCTCTTCAAGGTGGTTGTTCCCGGTATCATTACCGACCTCTACAAGGATATGCGCATTTTGCTGGGCTGGGCCTGGACTTACCTGATTGTCGCCGAACTGATTGGCAGCAGCTCCGGTATTACCTGGTTTATCACCCAGCAGGCGCGCTATAAAAACTTCGATAACGTTTTCGCAGCCATCATGATGATCGGCATTATCGGTTTGACCACCGACCTGATTCTCGGTTGGCTGGGCAAGCGCATCTTCCCCTGGCAGCGACAGACTGCGCGGGCCTGACGGGTATCACTATGCATCATCTTGAATTACCCAGTTACCTTGAACAGTCCGATGAGGTCAAAGATCGCTTCACCCGTCTGAAGCAGCGGCCCGTGGTGCTGGAGGTCAAGGGCCTGAACAAAGACTTCGAAGGCCATCAGGGTACGGTGACGGCGCTCAAAGATATCAATTTCAAAACACACAAACGCGAGTTTGTTTGTGTTATCGGTCCTTCAGGTTGCGGCAAGTCGACGTTGATCCGGATTCTGGCGGGCTTGGAAACGCCGACTTCCGGGCAGATGCTGCTGGATGGAAAAGAAGTACACGGGCCGGGTCCGGACCGTGGCATGGTATTCCAGGGCTATACACTGTTTCCCTGGCTTACTGTCAAGAAGAACGTCATGTTCGGCGTGGAAATGGCCGGTCGCGGAAAGATGGCAGCAGAAGAAGAGGCTATGCAGTGGATAGAACTGGTTGGCCTGACCAAGTTTGCCAAAAGCTATCCACACGAGTTATCCGGTGGTATGAAGCAGCGTGTGGCGATTGCACGAGCCCTCGCTAACCAGCCGCGTATCCTGCTGATGGACGAGCCGTTCGGCGCGCTGGATGCCCAGACGCGCGCCAAAATGCAGAACTACCTTCTGGAAATCTGGAAGAACATCGATATTACCGTTCTGTTCATTACCCACGACCTCGATGAAGCTATCTACCTTGCCGACCGTATCCTCGTGCTTAAAGCGCATCCTGGTGAGGTGGAGGAACTTATTGAGGTTCCGGTGCCGCAGCCGCGCTCGCCGGAACAGTTTCTTTCACCTGAATTTCTGGCAACCAAAAAGCGCCTCGAAGAATTGATACACCCGGTGGAAACCGAAGATGACAGCAACGGTGACCACCTGAACATGGTGCGCATGGTTTCGGTGGACGATGATGTGGAGAGCGTGTTTTGACCTCGACTCACTGGCATCAATTAACCTGGGAGGAAATTGGCGCTCTGCCTGCCGGAGGCATGGATGGCGTGATCCTGCCTGTAGGCGCTACCGAGCAGCACGGCCCGCATCTCGGCTGCGGTGTCGATACAGAAATCGCACAGCAGGTATGTCACAAGGCAGCCGAGCTGAGTGGTATCCCTGTGCTTCCGGCTTTACCTTATGGCTGCTCAATCGGACATTCGCAACGATGGCCGGGAACGCTTGCCTTGCAACCGAAAACACTTATCGACGTCGTCAAGCAGGTTGGTGACTGGGTCTATCTGTCCGGTTTTCGCCGGTTGTTCATTATCAACAGTCATGTAACCAATCTTGCCCCGTTACGTTGTGCGCTGGAAATGCTGCGTGCCGAACACGATGATCTCAAAGTTGCATTGATTAATACCGGCACGATCAGCCAGCGTGTACGTGACCGGCACTTCGAGGATGCGGATGACTGGCACGCCAACGAGGCCGAGACTTCCTTGATGCTCTCGATGGCACCGGACATGACGCGGCCGGAACGCTTTGCCGATGCCGACGACCCCGATCGCACCGGGGGTTGCGTGTTTTCTCACCCGGTTAACAGAACCAGCAGTAATGGTGTGACTGGCACGCCCAGCCTGGCAAGTCGCGAGAAAGGCGATGAGCTGTTTGGCTGGATGTTGGATGATCTCGTGGCCCTGCTCAAGAGTGGGCTTGAAGAGCAACCGCCGCTTACACATTCCTATTTTATCTGAGCGGGCAGTCAAAGAAGGTTTTATGAAAAGCGCTGAAGAAATCGGACGTATTCAGAAACAGCTCAAGGACAAGGGCGTTAAGTACTGCCTGGGTGCCTACGTGGATATTCATGGTATTCCCAAGGGCAAGTTTGTGCCCATTGATCATCTGCAACATATGGCGGAAGGCTCGGAGTTGTATACGGGTTACGCACTCGATGGTCTCGGCCAGGCACCCAATGATGATGAAATAGCCTCGGTACCGGACCTGGATCACATCATCCAGTTGCCCTGGCAGCCGGAAGTGGCGTGGATGCCGGCGGATAATACCTATCACGGCGAGCCGTATGAAATAAACACGCGTGTAGCTCTTAAAAAGGTACTAGCGCAGGCGGCAGAGCTGGGTTACGGCTTCAACGTCGGGATAGAAGGTGAACTGTTTGTTTTGAAGCAGCACGAAGATGGCGGCCTGACGATACCGAACCCGGATGACCGTCTGGTCAAACCCTGTTACGACGTACGCGGTTTTCTTGACCAGTTTACCTGGCTGGACAAGGTGGCGACCTGTATCAATGATCTCGGCTGGGATCTTTATTCGCTTGATCACGAAGATGCCAATGGCCAGTATGAATTTGACTTCCAGTACAGTGATGCACTGACTTCGTGCGACAGGTTTATATTCTTCCGCTACATGACCAAGCATTATGCCAAGGAGGAAGGCTTGCTGGCGACCTTCATGCCCAAGCCGTTTGCCGACCGCACCGGTAATGGCGCGCATTTCAACATGTCCCTGTGCGATATTGAAACGGGTGATAATTTGTTTGCCTGTGATCCTGCAGACGATCCAAAGGGCCTTGGCCTGACTGAGCTGGGTTACCAGTTTATCGGTGGAATCATCAAGCATGGAAGGGCACTGTGCGCCGTCTTTTCGCCAACAGTAAACAGTTACAAGCGCCTGGTGCGCCAGGGTGATATGGCCACTTTCTCCTGGGCGCCGGTGTTTAATTCATTTGGTTCAAACAACCGGACCAACTCAATACGGGTGCCGATGAGTGGCGGCCGCTGCGAATCACGTAATGCAGACGGCGCCGTGAACCCCTATCTCGCAGCAACACTGGCGCTGGCCGCAGGTCTTGAAGGCATACGCGAGGGAATCGATCCGGGCAAGCCACAGGACGACAACCTTTATGAGTTGAGTGAGCAGCAGCGGCAGGAGCGCGGTATCGAGTTTTTACCGCAGAGTTTGATCGAAGCTGTAGAAGCGTTTGCGGCAGACCCTTTTATCACGAAAGTGCTGGGTAAAGAATTACGCGACGAGTTCATCCGTTACAAGGTTAATGAATGGGAGTCCTACCACCAGAGCATTTCCGACTGGGAAGTCGAGCGCTACAGCCACCTGTTCTGATATGAATGCCATGGTCAAACCCGGTGTTAGCCGTATCAGTATTTCACTACCGGAGCCGCTGCTTAACCAGCTCGACAGCATGGTATTCAATCGTGGTTTCGAGAGTCGTTCCCAGGCCATTGCCGAGATGATCAACCAGCAGCTGGTCGAACACAGCCAGGAAATGGGCGAAGAGATCATGGCCGGCACTATTACACTGGTTTATGATCACTCGGCCCCCGGTGTGCAAAAGCAACTGGCGGACCTGCAGCATGCGCACCTGACAGAGGTAATCAGCTCGCTGCACGTTCATCTCATGCACGCGCATACCATGGAGGTCATCCTGGTGCAGGGGCCTGCAGCGCGCCTGCAGTTGATCGCTGATAAACTGGTCACCTGCCGCGGGGTAATTACCGGGAAGCTGCAATTGACGACTGCCATTATTCCCCAGGTCCACCCGTTGCCGGAAACCAGGAACCAGAAAATTGAAACACCAGGAGATACACAATGTCAGAAACCTTAACCGATACGCTTGATCCGGAGCAGGTGCTCTGGGAAGAGCGGGTGCCGGGTGGCGCTCACTGGTCAGGGGTATTGCGACGTGGCAATACACTGCGTGTAACCGCAGTCGAAGGTGGTGCCAACGTATCCATGCTTTTCTATAACTATGAAGAAAAGCTGGAGCGCTATAACATGGCCGATACGTTGAAGGGGCAGCATACCGCTGTTCTTACCCGGGGACATGTGTGTTACTCGGATATGGGACGGGTGATGTGTTCCATTACCGAAGACACCTGTGGCTGGCATGACACCATCAGCGGTGTGTCCAATGCCAGTATGGTTCGGCGCAAGTACGGTGAAGCGCGTTACCAGGAGCAACACGATGATTACTACAAAAATGGCTATGACAGCCTGCTGAATGAGGTTGGAAAATATGGGCTGGGTAAACGTGACCTGGTATCCAATCTTAACCTGTTCAGCAAGGTGATTGTCGATGATGCCGGGAACTTGTGCTTCAAGGAAAATAATTCCTCTGCCGGCGATTACATAGACCTGCGCTTTGAAATGAATGCGCTGGTGGTGCTGTCCACTTGCCAGCATCCGCTGGATCCTGGCGACACCTATGACCCAAAAGATATTATTCTTTCGGCCTGGCATTCGGGTACGGCAGCCGGGGATGACGCCTGTCGTAATGCCTGTCCCGAAAATCAGCGGGCATTTATCAACACTGAGCGGATGTTCGCCTGATGAGTACTGATTTGTCTGAAAGCCGGCTTCTGGCTGAAAATGCGGCCTTCCGTGAAGTGGTTCCTGCAGGCGAGCCTTTTATGAAAGTGATCAGCAAGGACCAGGTCGTAAGGATTCTCGACCTTGAGGGTAACCAGGCTGTGGACACATTGTTTTACAGTGCTGCGGATTCCGAAGAGCGTTACGACGCCAACACCACCATTCGCGAGCAGGGTAATATTTACCTGACTACCGGGACGGTGCTGCGGAGTAACGAAGGCAATCCCATGTTGAGCATCATCGCGGATACCTGTGGTCGCCATGATACCCTTGGTGGTGCCTGTTCGGCGGAGAGCAACACGGTTCGTTACGCGCTGGAGAAACACCACATGCACAGTTGCCGGGACAGTTTCCTGTTGGCGCTGGCGAAATGGGATAACGGTCTCGACAAGCGCGACCTGTCCAGCAATATCAATTTCTTCATGAACGTACCGGTGACGCCCGAGGGCGGACTGACATTCGAGGACGGTATCTCTGAAGCCGGGCGTTATGTAGAAATGCGGGCGGAGATGGATGTCATTATTCTGATTTCCAACTGTCCCCAGTTGAACAATCCATGTAATGCGTATAATCCTACGCCGGTCGAGGTGCTGGTCTGGGATCCGCAGTGATCGTGCGCGGTGAATCGTTTTTGAATAATACTCGGCGGGACGACCCGCGCGAGTTGATCCTGAGTGGGACGACCCATCAAGAGGTGTTGCACTGACGCCGGTCACACCAGGAGCGTCGGTCCAATTGTCGCATATGTTCAAGAAAGTTCTGATTGCCAACCGTGGTGCAATAGCTTGCCGCATTATCCGCACACTCCGGCGGCTGGGTATCAGCTCGGTTGCTGTCTATTCCGAAGCTGATGCGCATTCGCTGCATGTCAGCCAGGCAGACGAGGCTGTTTGCATCGGCCCTGCACCGGCCGCGAAAAGTTATCTGGATAGCAAGCGTATTCTCCAGGTCGCCTTGGAGACCGGTGCTGGTGCGATTCATCCGGGTTACGGGTTCCTGAGTGAAAACGCCGAATTCGCTGAAGCCTGCGAGGCGCAGGGTGTGGTCTTTATCGGGCCTACAGGCCAGCAGATGCGTGATTTCGGTCTCAAGCACACGGCACGAAAACTGGCGCAGGAAAACAACGTGCCCTTGCTGCCGGGGACAGGCCTGCTTGACGATCTCGCGCATGCACAAGCCGAGGCATTGCGCATTGGTTATCCGGTGATGCTCAAGAGCACCGCCGGTGGTGGTGGCATTGGTATGCAGTTGTGCTGGGACGAGTCTCAGCTGGTAGATGCCTTCCATTCAGTCGAGCGACTGGCGCGAAGCAACTTCAGTCAGGGTGGTATCTTCCTCGAGAAGTATGTCGAGACCGCGCGACACATCGAAGTGCAGATCTTCGGTGACGGCGAAGGACGGGTAGTTGCGCTCGGCGAACGCGATTGTTCGGTACAGCGTCGTAACCAGAAAGTGATCGAGGAAACACCGGCGCCGGGTATCAGCGATGCCTTGCGCGAACAGTTAATGGCGGCGGCTGTAAGTCTGGGTGAGGCGGTTCGCTACCAGTCGGCAGGTACAGTTGAGTATGTCTATGATGTACAGACGCGTGCGTTTTATTTTCTGGAGGTGAATACACGTCTGCAGGTCGAGCACGGTGTCACTGAAGAGGTCACCGGTGTCGATCTGGTTGAGTGGATGGTGCGGTTGGCCGCTGGTGAGAAGGAATTTCTGGAACACTATCAGCACCAGCCGTCAGGCCACGCCATCCAGGTGCGCCTGTACGCCGAGGATCCCGGAAAGCAGTTCCAACCGGTGGCCGGCGTATTGACCGAGATGTGTTTCCCGGACGATGTGCGCGTTGATACCTGGGTAGAGCAGGGCAGTGAAGTGCCACCCTACTACGATCCCATGGTGGCGAAAATCATCGTGCATGAGAATGATCGTGCGGCTGCGCGCAACAGGCTGTCAGCAGCGCTGGCAAAAACGTCATTGCACGGCATTGAGTCCAATCTGTCTTATCTGCAGCAGGTGCTCGATGACAAGGTATTTATAAACGGCGAACATTACACGCGTTACCTGGATCAATTTGAATATTTCGCGGTGACGATCGATGTCCTGTCGCCGGGTACACAGTCAATGGTGCAGGATTATCCAGGCCGTACTGGCTACTGGGATATTGGCGTACCGCCATCAGGCCCGATGGATCACCTGTCGTTCCGGCTTGCTAACCGGATTGTGAATAATCCGGAAGGTGCCGCAGCACTTGAGCTGACTGTGACCGGGCCTACGCTGAAATTCAATACTGCCACAGTCATTGCTTTGACAGGAGCGAAGATGGGTGCGCTACTGGATGGCGACCCTGTCGATTACTGGAAGCCGGTATCTGTAAAGGCCGGCAGTACTTTGCGGATGCGCAATATAAGCGGCACTGGCAATCGTACTTATCTCGCGGTAAAGGGCGGCTTCGACGTGCCGGATTACATGGGCAGCAAAGCAACCTTTACACTTGGACAATTCGGTGGTCATGGTGGACGGACCTTGCAGGTCGGTGATGTGCTGCGGCTTAACCAGCCGGCAGCAGACGCGAGTGACTGTCATGCACTACCGCCAGCACTGATACCTGACTGCACCAGGCACTGGGATATCAAGGTTCTGTACGGACCACATGGTGCGCCAGACTTTTTCACCATCACCGATATCGACACATTTTTCTCCACCGACTGGGAAGTTCACTACAATTCCAGCCGCACCGGCGTGCGACTGGTTGGCCCCAAGCCTGAATGGGCGCGTACTGATGGCGGAGAGGCGGGCCTGCATCCTTCCAATATTCATGACAATGCCTACGCAATCGGTTCGATCGATTTTACCGGTGACATGCCGGTTATTCTCGGCCCGGATGGTCCCAGCCTGGGCGGGTTTGTATGTCCCGCCACCATTGTCCAGGCTGAGCTGTGGAAAACGGGACAACTGAAGCCCGGCGATACCATTCGTTTTCATTGCATTGATATCGAGGAAGCCAATGCGCTGGAGCGGGCGCAGGATGCTGTTATTGACCAGCTCGCCGGTGACTATCATCAATTACACACGCCGTTATCAGCCGGAAATTCAACGCAGGCAGTACTCGCACGAATTGATGCATCGGGTGAGCAGGAGACGGTCTGTTATCGCCAGGCTGGTGATCGTAATTTGCTGATCGAATATGGTCCGCTGGTGCTGGATCTCAACCTGCGCTTTCGTGTTCATGCGCTCATGGAATGGGTGTCGGCACAACACCTCGAAGGTATTCTCGATCTGACGCCGGGTATCCGTTCGCTGCAGATTCATTTTGATAGCAGGGTCATTACCCAGCATGTGCTGCTGGAAAAATTGAAGGCAGCAGAAGCGCAGTTGCCAGCAGTGGAGGACATGGAAGTACCCAGCCGCGTTGTTCACCTGCCACTGTCCTGGGATGACCCGGCGACACAACTGGCAATTGATAAATATATGCAGTCAGTGCGCCCTGATGCGCCCTGGTGTCCGAGCAATATCGAGTTCATCCGTCGCATCAACGGGCTGGAGTCGATGGAAGCGGTTATGGATATTGTGTTTAACGCCAGTTACCTGGTGCTGGGACTCGGGGATGTGTACCTGGGTGCACCGGTGGCAACGCCCATGGATCCACGCCACCGTCTGGTCACTACGAAGTACAACCCGGCACGCACCTGGACGCCGGAAAACGCAGTTGGCATTGGTGGTGCCTATTTATGTGTCTATGGCATGGAAGGGCCGGGTGGTTATCAGTTTGTCGGACGCACTGTGCAGATGTGGAACCGCTATAAACAGACTGCCGATTTTATTGAAGACAAGCAGTGGCTGTTGCGCTTCTTTGACCAGATCCGTTTTTACCCGGCGAGCAAAGAAGAGATTCTTGAGATGCGCAAGGACTTCGTGCAGGGCCGTCTCAAGCTGGATGTCGAAGAGACCGTGTTGAAGCTGCGTGACTACAATGAAGAGTTGTCAGTCAATGCTCAAAGCATAATCGCCTTCAAGGGTAAGCAGCAGGCTGCTTTCGATGCCGAACGGGAACGCTGGGAACAAACCGGGCAGGCGCATTACGATGCCGAGCTGCCCAATGAAGCGGCCGGAGGTGATGCACCCTTTGACGTGCCTGCCGGTTGTATTGCGATAGCTTCGTCAATCACGGGGAGCGTCTGGGAAGTTCCCGTTAAAGTGGGAACCCGAATCAATATTGGTGACAAGCTGGTCGTTGTGGAGGCCATGAAAATGGAAATAGCTATTGAGGCTGACGAGCAGGGCACCGTTAGAGAAATTCTTTGCTCGCAAGGTTCGCCTGTCAAAGCCGGCCAGTCCCTGCTGATTGTTGAACTGGATAGCGATCCCCATGGATAACTCGTCCATCAGCCTGGATATACAGGCGCTACAGGATAGCTATCGCAGCGGGAGTCTGAGGCCTGCTGAGCTGTTGGCAATCATTCGACAGCGCATCGATGCTATGGCTGATAACCCGGTATGGATCGTCCGCCTGACGCCGGAGCAACTTCAGCCTTATATTGATGCGCTGGACAACAAGGCTGTCGATGACTTGCCGCTTTACGGAATACCGTTCGCAATCAAGGACAATATAGATTTGCAGGGGGTGCCGACAACCGCTGGTTGCCCGGATTACAGTTATACTCCGGTGGAGAGCGCGTTTGTCGTCCAGCAACTTATTGATGCTGGTGCGATACCTGTCGGCAAAACCAACCTTGACCAGTTTGCAACTGGCCTTGTCGGTACGCGTTCACCGTACGGTGTCTGCCGGAACAGTTTTAACCCTGACTATATTTCCGGTGGGTCGAGTTCGGGTTCGGCCGTGTCAGTGGCAGCCGGCCTGGTAAGTTTTTCACTAGGCACAGATACTGCCGGTTCCGGCAGAGTGCCCGCGGCTTTCAACAACATAATCGGCATGAAACCGACGCGTGGGCTGTTAAGCACGTCCGGTGTCGTACCAGCGTGTCGCTCGCTTGATTGCGTCTCAATTTTTGCGCTGAGTTGTGATGATGCCGCCCGCATCATGCGAGGCTGCGCAACTTTCGATGCAGCGGATGCCTACGCACGGCCCGCACCAGTCGGTGGCCTTCGCTTCAATGACAGTCAATTCCGTTTTGGTGTGCCACAACGGGATCAGTTGCAGTTCTTCGGTAATGCTGACGCAGAGGCGTTGTTTCAACAGGCCATCGATCGGTTGCAGTCACTGGGCGGCGAGCCAGTGACGCTGGATTTTGAACCGTTTTTGTCAGCAGCACGCCTGCTGTATGAAGGGCCATGGGTTAGCGAACGTTACGCCGCTATTGAGTCATTTATCGAAGCACAGCCCGATTCACTTTTCCCGGTAACCCGGCAGATTATCGAGGCGGGCAGGGACGCAGGTGCTGTTGAAGCATTCAAGGCACAGTACCGCCTGATGGCGTGTCGACGTGCCTGCGAGCCGGCGTGGCAGTCGGTGGATGTGATGCTGACACCAACCGCGGGAACGATTTATCGTGTCGACGAGGTAAATGCCGACCCGGTGCAATTGAACAGTAACCTGGGTTATTACACCAACTTCATGAACCTGCTCGACCTGAGTGCTATCGCTGTGCCAGCTGGTTTCCAGGCAAATGGTTTGCCGTTCGGTGTGACCCTGTTTGCGCCGGCGTTTGCCGATGATGCCTTGACAGCATTAGGCGACCGGCTGCATCGCAGTATCGATATTACGGCGGGTGCCACCGGCTTACCGCTTCCATCGCGGCAGGTGTCACGATCGCAAACAACGGACAATGTCGAGATAGCTGTCTGTGGCGCCCACCTTTCCGGATTGCCGCTGAACCCGCAGTTGACCGAGCGCGGTGCCTGGCTGCTGGAGAGCACCAGAACGTCGCCACATTACCGTTTATATGCCTTGCCTGGTGGGCCGCCGTTCAGACCCGGACTGGTCCGCGAGTTACAGAGTACAGCTATCGAGGTTGAGGTCTGGGCGATGCCAGCCGACCAGGTAGGAAGTTTTCTGCAACTTATTCCCGCGCCACTGGGGCTGGGCAAGCTCGAGCTGGACGACGGGCGCTGGGTTAGTGGTTTTATCTGTGAACCCTGTGGTATCGAAGCGGCCGTAGATATCAGCGAGTTCGGCGGTTGGCGCGCCTATCTCGATAGCCTTGCATAAAAAGCCGGAGCAGTTCGCTGCGGTGCCCGGCATGGCTATCCTGTGTCTTTACAAGCCGTGGAGGGTAACTTTATGCCTGTTCGTCGAATAGTGAACCGATCATGGCGTCGTAGGCTTTGAGCACTTCGGTAGAAGCCTGCACCTGCAGCTCATCCTGTCTCAGGCCA
>JBHPFC010000008.1:0-60378 GCA_042576405.1 Pseudomonadota bacterium
CCGTATTCGAATGCAGGGGTGCTGCGTTGCTTGCGCTCCAGATCAGCCTCAATCCGGGCCCTGATCGACGCATCAAACTCGAAGCGTAACTCCAGGCTCGTATTCCCCGGCTGCTCAAACTCCAGAGACAACGAGCGCGTCCAAACACTGTACCCCGGAAACTGTCTGGCACAGGCTATAGCGGCGATCGGGTCAGCGATCGCCGCCTGGTAACCACCAAACATGCTATCACCAAGATTGCGTGAAAATGCGGTTAACGGCAGACGCAAACGCACGCGTTTCCAGACAGGATCCAGCTCGACAACCTTCACGCCCATCAACCAGAACGGCGGATACCATTCGATTCGACGCCGCGCTGACAGGAAACGGGCCTGACGTAAAAATCGGAGAATATTTAAAGCCATCAGGGTTCCATAGTAACGTTTCGTGTGGAATGATACTGCCAACAACGCAGCACGAAACTACCGCACATGCCATCATTTGACACTGTATCCGAAGTCGACCTGCCAGAAGTCACAAACGCCGTCGACCAGACAAACCGTGAAGTCAGCAATCGATATGACTTCAAAGGCTCCAATGCCAAGGTTGAAAATGAATCAGAACAGATAACCCTTATTGCCGAGAGCGAGTTTCAACTCAAGCAGATGAAGGATATCCTGCATCAGAAGCTGGCCAAGCGCGGTATCGACCTGGGATCACTGGAAGAAGGCAAGCTGGAGGCAAAACTGCACCAGACGCGTCAGATCATCACCGTCCAGCAGGGAATTCCTCAGGAGACTGCCCGCAAGATCGTCAAACTGGTGAAGGACGCAAAAATGAAGGTTCAGGTGAGCATTCAGGGCGACAAAGTACGAATTAACGGCAAAAAGCGTGACGACCTGCAAAATGTGATCGCACTTCTCAAGGAAGCCCCTATCGATCTACCTCTACAATTTGTCAATTTCCGCGACTAATCCCCTCTGTATCAGGTCGGCGGGCCACCACCATGCAAATTGTTGGCTAAACCGCTAGAATACGCGCCTCAGATCACCAGCCAGGCGTACCATTACCCCGCATTATGAGCACAACATTAGACTTGAAGCCGCAGACACAAAACCAGTATTCCTACGAAGAACTCCTGAAATGCGGCCATGGAGATTTGTTTGGCCCGGGAAATGCCCGCCTGCCGCTACCGCCAATGCTGATGTTTGACCGTATCAGTAATATAAGCAGCGAAGGCGGTGCGCATGGTAAAGGCGAGATCGTAGCCGAACTCGATATCAGGCCGGACCTCTGGTTCTTTGACTGCCATTTCGAGTCCGATCCGGTAATGCCGGGCTGCCTCGGCCTGGATGCCATGTGGCAGTTGATCGGCTTCTATCTCGGCTGGCTCGGTGGCCCTGGTCGTGGTCGCGCCTTGGGCTCCGGTGAAGTTAAGTTCTCTGGCCAGGTTACGCCAGAAACCAAACTGGTTACCTACCGCGTCAATCTCAAGCGAGTCATTCAACGCAAGCTATACATGGGTATAGGTGACGCTGTCCTGGAAGCAGATGGCAAGGAAATCTATCACGCCAAGAGCCTGAGGGTTGGCCTGTTCACCTCAACTGAAGAGTTTTAGGAATATCACTATGCGACGCGTCGTAATTACCGGAATGGGTATTACATCCAGTATCGGGATCAACCAGCAGCAAGTGCTGGAATCTCTCAAACAGGGCAAGTCCGGCATCGTATTTGCCCCAAAATATGAAGAACTGGGCTTTCGCAGCCATATCCATGGCGCCGTGGATATTGACCTTGATAAGTCAATCAACCGGAAATTGCGCCGCTTCATGGGTGACAGCGCAGGCTATAACTACATTGCCATGCAAGAAGCTGTCGCAGATGCCAACCTGGATGAGAGCGCCATCTCCGATCCACGCGTTGGCCTGATTGCCGGCTCGGGTGGCACCTCCACGCAAAATGTATCGCTGGCGATCGACCTGATGCGGGAGAAAGGTGCCAAAAAAGTCGGGCCATTCATGGTACCCCGCACCATGGGCAGCACTAACTCTGCCTGTCTTTCGACCGCATTTAAAATCAAGGGCGTGAATTACTCCATCAGCTCCGCCTGCTCAACCAGCGCACACTGTATCGGCAACGCCTGTGAACTGATCCAGCTGGACAAACAAGACATGGTATTCGCGGGTGGCGGCGAAGAACTGCACTGGAGCCTGACGCTATTGTTTGACGCCATGGGCGCCCTGTCTTCGAAATACAATGACACACCCACGACGGCTTCGCGTGCATACGATGCAACCCGGGACGGCTTCGTTATCGCCGGAGGTGGTGGCATGCTGGTCGTTGAGGAACTGGAGCATGCACTGGCCCGAGGCGCCAAAATTTATGCCGAATTAGTTGGCTACGGCGCCACCTCTGATGGCTACGATATGGTCCAGCCATCCGGTGAAGGCGCGGTCCGCTGCATGCAACAGGCCATGGCGACCGTGGAAGGCCCTATTGATTATATCAATGCCCATGGCACCAGCACACCTGTCGGCGACACCCGTGAACTGGAAGCCATCAAGGCAGTCTTCGGTGACAACATTCCTGCCATCAGCTCCACCAAGTCGCTAACGGGACACTCACTGGGAGCTGCAGGTGTTCAGGAAGCGGTCTACTCACTGCTGATGTTACAGGATGACTTTATTTGTGCTTCGGCCAATATCACGCAGCTCGACCCGGCCGCCGAAGGTTTCCCGATTCAGCGCGAACGCAAGGATAATGCCGGCCTGCGTACTGTCATGTCGAACAGCTTCGGCTTCGGTGGTACCAACGCCTCACTGGTATTCCAGCGCTTCGACGGTTAACAGGCTGTTACAACATTCACTCTCGCCCTTCTCCCCGGGGCAGAGAGCGTTTGTAACCACCTGCTAGCCCTGTAAATCTTTCCATAGTTTATCCAGGCGCTGCGACGAAATTTTTTCCACGGTTCCCAGCGCTTGCGCAAACAACGACACTCGCAATTCTTCGATCATCCAGCGGTACCTTGACAGACTGTCGGCTGACCGACCCTTTGCCAGGGCCTGCTGATAACGCTGCCAACAACCGGCAATCTGAGCCGTATATTCCCGGTCGCGCCCCGTATTGCCAGCCAGATTCTCCAATCGCTGTCGCGCTGCCAGCAGGTAGCGCGACAGATGCGGCAACCAGTCAGATGGTGTCGCGCTGATGAAACCGGGGTATATCAGTTCCGCGACCTGCGCCCTGATATCGGTAGCCGCCGCCAAAAATTGTGGAGATAGTGCCTTGTTGAGCTGTCGGTTCAATTGCCGAAACTCATCGAGTGCACGATAACTCTGGTCGCCAATGGCCACCGCATGCTGCAGCAAGCACTCGCGACCTTCCTCCAGTTGCCGGGTAAAGCTGTCTGTATCACGCACGGTTCTTCCTGCCGGCATAAACGCGGCCCGCAGTACAGCGCGCTCCAGATCCGCGAGCAGGTCACCAGCGCTACCCAGGGTGCTGAACCACAAGGCCTGCTTGTCCCATTGCAATACGCTACGCCGGATATCCTTGACCAGTGATCCAGCGCACAGCCTGTACAAGGCCAGTAAACCTTCTGCGTGCGCGTGTTCCGCTTTTTCCCACTGGTCAAACAAACAGAGATCGATACGACCGTCTACTGCCGTCAGCGCAGGATAGGCACGCAACCTGATACCACCTCTATCCAGCTCAACATACTCTGGCAGCTCACCAAAATCCCAATGCCTGACGTCCTGACGTTCGAAGCGCGCATCCGTCAGCCTGACCTCGTTGTCCTGAATCTGATCGCGTAACGCTTGACGCAATTGTTCCAGATCCGCACCGTGGCCAAGTACCTTCTGGTCAGCATCAACCACCTCGAAGAATGCTGCCAGGTGTGCAGGTAACCTGTCCGGACGCCAGGCATCGGCAGGAATGTCAATATCGCTGATACGCGTCAACTGTCTGCTGAGCGCATCTATCAAGCTACCGGAACGCTCATCCATTGCCTGGATACAGGCTTCGGCAAAATCCGGTGCCGGCACGAAGTGGCGACGCAACGGCTTGGGCAAGGACTTGATCAGCAGAGTGCATTTTTCCTTCAGCAGACCTGGCACCAGCCATTCAAAATCTGAGTTGCTGACCTGACTCAAGGCCGCCAGTGGTACACGCACCCTCAAACCATCATCGTTATCACCGGGCGAGAATCGATACTGAACCGGCAACTGAACACCTCGAACTTCAAGACTGTCAGGATACTGATCCGGTGTTACCTCATTGGCGTCGCGTTGCACAATTGCCGCTGACGTCAAATTCAGCAATTCGGGATATTGAGTCGCCGCCTTTTTCCACCAGCGCTGAAAACTGCTGGCGTCGTGCACCGAGTCCGGTAGTCGCTGATCAAAAAAATCGTATAACACCTCTTCATCCACCAGCAGGTCGCGGCGACGTGATTTGGCTTCCAATCGGTCAAGCTTGTCCAGCAAGCCGCGATTGTGTGCTGCAAATGCGAGGCGCGTGCGGTATTCGCCACGCACCAGTGCATGGCGGATAAACAGCTGACGGGAAACCAGCGGATCTATTCGACTGAAGTCAACCTTGCGGCGTTGCACCAGAGGCAAACCGTAGAGAGTTACACGCTCATAGGCGACTACCTGTGCACGTTTCTGTTCCCAGTGTGGCTCCGAATAACTGCGCTTGACCAGGTCACCTGCCAGTGGCTCGACCCAACCCGGCTCGATGGCTGCTGCGGTGCGCAAATAGCGCCTGCCCGTTTCAACCAACTCGGCAGCCATTAACCATTTCGGTCGCTTTTTCGATAACCCTGAACCAGGGAAAAGCACAAACTTCAGATTGCGCGCCCCGATGTATTCACCGGGCTCTGACTGAAAAGCAATATTGCCCAGCAAACCCGTCAACAAGGCGCTGTGAACCGACTGGTAATCGGCATCTTCACTGTTGCTGGAAAAACCCATTGCATGCACTTGCGCCTGCAGCTGCCGATGTACGTCGATCCATTCCCGCATTCTCATGAAGGACAGAAAATGCGTCCGGCACCAGCCACGCAGTTTATTCTGGGATAAATGCCTTGCCTGTTCGGCATACGCATTCCACAGGCGGATATAGGTATAGAAATCAGACCGGTCATCCCGGAACAACGCATGCTTCTCATCAGCGGCCTGGGCTTTTTCCAGTGGTCGTTCCCTCGGATCCATGGCTTCCAGTGCGGCCGCGATAACGAGAACCTCTTTCAGGCACTGCATTTCACTGGCGGCCATTAACATGCGTGCCAGGCGTGGATCCACGGGCAGGCGAGCCAACTGTCTGCCCATGCGGGTTAACTGCTGCTGACCGTCCACTGCACCCAGCTCGTGCAATAACTTGTAGCCATCACGAACAAAGCGCATATCCGGCGGGTCAATAAACGGGAACACTTCGATTGCACCCAGGCCCAGGGTCACCATCTGCAAAATGACTGCTGCAAGATTGGTACGCTGAATCTCCGTCTCGGTAAATTCAGGACGTGACAGGTAATCTTCCTCAGAATAAAGGCGAATACAAATACCGGCTGCCACGCGCCCGCAACGACCGGCGCGCTGATTGGCAGAGGCCTGTGATATCGCTTCTACAGGCAGACGCTGCACCTTGGTGCGATAGTTGTACCGGCTGATACGCGCTAGACCGGTATCAATCACATAATGGATTCCTGGAACGGTCAACGAAGTTTCTGCAACGTTTGTCGCCAGCACTATGCGTCGCCCGGTGTGAGGTTTAAACACCTGGCTCTGCTGGGCAGCCGACAGGCGGGCATAGAGAGGCACAACTTCGGTGTGCGATGGATGGTGTTTCCGCAGCAGCTCACTGGCTTCCCGAATAGCCCGTTCGCCAGGCAAGAAAATCAGGATATCGCCGCGACCTTCGGCCGCCAGTTCATCAACTGCATCCAGCAGAGCCTGACCCCGATCACGCTCTTTCTGATCATCATCTTCGCCCTGCAATGGACGATACCGCATGTCCACAGGATAGGTACGGCCGGATACTTCTATAATCGGTGCCTGGTGGAAGTGGTCTGCAAACCGCTGCGGATCAATGGTCGCCGACGTAATTATCAGCTTTAGGTCCGGTCTCCTTGGCAGCAGCCGGTGCAGATAACCCAGCAGGAAATCGATGTTCAGGCTGCGTTCATGGGCCTCATCCAGGATAAGCGTATCGTAAGCCAGCAAATCGGGATCGGACTGAATTTCAGCCAGTAGAATACCGTCCGTCATAACCTTTACGTAGCTGTCAGACCGAACGCGATCCTGAAAACGGACCTTGTAACCGACCTCTGCACCGAGATGACTTCCGAGTTCCTCTGCTATGCGGTCTGCCAGGCTGCGCGCTGCCAGTCGTCGCGGCTGGGTATGACCAATCATGCCGCGAGTGCCGCGCCCCAGTTCCAGGCATAGCTTGGGAAGCTGTGTTGTCTTTCCGGAACCGGTCTCGCCGCAAACAATGATGGTCTGGTGAGATGCAATCAGCTCGAGGATATCCGCACGCCGTTCAACCACTGGCAGTGAGAGTGGGTACGTCGCTGTTGGCAAGTTTGCCATTCGAGCGGCAAACCGCTGGTTCGACTCCGCCAAAGCGCTTTGCAGACGTGCTAGCCCACGGTCTACTGGCTGCGCACGGCGGCAGCGGGCCTGAAGGCCTCGCAACTGCTTGCGTAAAGCGGGAATATCCTTCGCCAAGCAGTCATCTATCTGACTTTGTAGTTTTACAAGCTCATCCGCTTCGGGACAGCCGCCCGGATTGCTCATATCATAGCGGGGTCTGGAAAATTTAAACTCGTATTGTACACCGCAACGCGTCAAGTACCGGTTACGGAACGCGCTGGCCCAGGCACTTGTCCTAAAGAACGAGCAACCAACTCACTGGAGAACACATGACAACTGATACTCGCCGCCGCCGCCTGCTGAAATGGTTAACGGCTACAACCGGTCTCGGCCTGGCCAGCCGTGGCGCCCAGGCCGCCACAGAACACCAGGATCTTTTTGGCGAACCTGAACACAAGCTGGTTTACCAGTTTAATCAGGCTGATCTGGATTACATGGATGCCGTTTTGTTCTCCGTCGGCGCGATGCTGCGCCAGCATGGCGACAATATCCATATGGTTATTACCGTTATCGGACCCGGCATCCACATACTTGCCAAACAACCTCGACGACCGGTCCCGGAGCTGATTCGACAACGCGTCTCCAGTCTGGCCGCTTACGGCGTCGCGTTCCACGCCTGCGGCAACACCATGAAGTCGCTCGACTGGACAAAGGACGATATGCTGGAGTTTGCAGGTATTGTTGAAATTGGTGCTGATGACTTAATGACGCTACAGGAACAAGGGTACAGCTATATCAGCTGGTAAGAGCTCTGCTATACTCGCGTCCATTCAGGCCCAGAAGACCATCAGGCGCACCCTGAACGACGCTGCTGACCCATGTGTCCGGCGTCCGAATGACACCGAAACGACGAGAGTGAGGACTATGAAAAAGATGTATTTATCCAGCCTGGCACTTTTAGCCGCCAGCGCGCTGCCCATCAGCGCCGTCGCCGCCGGCGATGCTGCAGCCGGCAAAACCAAGGCTTTTACCTGTATGGGTTGCCACGGCATTCCCAGTTATTACAACGTATATCCCAGCTATCACGTTCCCAAGCTGGGTGGACAGCACGCCAACTACATTGCCGCAGCACTGCAGGCATACAAAAGTGGTCAGCGACGCCATTCCACCATGCGCGCCCAGGCTGCTAACCTGAGCGAACAGGATATGCAGGACCTCGCCGCCTTCTTCGCGCAAAGCGGCAACTGATTAACTCGTGCGGAGAATCCGATGATGAATATTATGCGAACACTTTTAAGCTTATCCTTGCTGAGTAGTTTCACTCTGGCCGCACAGGCTGGTGGTGATCCGGCTGCCGGACAGGTTATCGCTGCAGAAAAATGCGTAGCCTGCCATGCTGCTGATGGTAACTCCGCTGACCCCCAGTACCCGCGACTGGCCGGTCAGCATGCTGACTACCTGGCGCTCACCCTGTCTGAATACAAGGCAGGCACCCGCAGTAACCCGATCATGGCTGGCTTTGCCGCCGGACTAAGTGAACAGGATCAGAAGGATGTCGCCGCCTGGTTTTCCAGCCAGTCTGGCCTGGTAACTCCGGTAGCGCCAAATACCGTATCCAACTAATCTTTTGCCGACATATCGGCTTTCGGAACCCCCGTCCCGGTGACGGGGGTTTTTTTGGCGAAGCTACTCCATTGACCTCGAAGACCAGAGAGCACAGGTTTTTGCCCGCTATTCAGCAGTAATTAATCCCGGCGACCTGGCCGCCCCCGCTGGTTAAATGATCTTTTCTAACAGCCTCCCGGGCATACAGCACACCAAAGGTGACAAAAATCAGTCTTTTTGTTCTTTTTTTCTTGACATTTGTCTAGCCCCTGCGACACTTACCGGAATCACGCCCTACCCGGCAGGGGGTATATGTGAAGCAAGGCGTATTCAGCCGCCAACAGGTAGCCGCTATCACAGGGCTCAGCAGTCGCCAGCTCAGCTACTGGCGAAAGACCGGACTGGTCATTCCACAAGCGTATACCGAGGGCGGTCATGCCCGTTATTCCTTCACTGACCTGATCGCCCTGCGCGCCGCCAGGCGTCTACTCGATGCCAATATCTCCCTGCAGCGCATTCGTAAATGTCTCGAATCACTCACACGTTTTTTGCCCGCTACAGACCACCCGCTGGTCGAGCTATCGCTGGTGGTCACTGGCGATGTGGTACTGGTTTTTCACGGTGAGCGCGCCTTCGATGCGCTCACCGGTCAGGAATGGGTCTTTCCGATTGCCGAACTGGCTGCGGAAGTTGAGAAGTTGCAGCAGCAACAACCCGAACAGGGTGAACTGTTTTCTGCTGCCAATAAAAATATGGGAGAGACGGCCTGACTTAATAATAGCAACACAGGCATGGTGATGAAGTGGCTGCGGCCCTTCATTTTTGTCGTAAACGTATGCAGTTGAGCTGCAGCGGAACGTGGAGACAGAGCATGAACACCATTGCTATCGCTAACCAGAAAGGCGGCTGTGGAAAAACCACAACCGCAATTAACCTGGCTGCAGAGCTGGGTAACCGGAACGAACGGGTACTGTTGATTGATATGGACCCACAGGGCCATGCCTCGCTGGGATTAGGTATTGGCGAGCGCGGCCGTCCGGGGCTGTATGAAGTCTTCAGTGATGAAGCGTCGCTCTATGATGTGATCATATCGGATGTATTCCAGGGCCTGGACCTGATACCCGCAAACATCATGCTGGCCGCGGTGGAACCGCTGCTCACCGATCAACCTGGCCGCGAGCGACAATTGCTTGAACAGCTGGAATCACTGGAAGGACTGTATGAATACGTACTCATTGATTGCCCACCGTCACTCGGACTGCTTTCCATTAATGCATTACGCGCCTCCACCCAGGTGCTTACCCCCGTCGAAGCCAGTCTTTTCGCGCTCGAAGGCGTCAGCCAGCTTAAGGATATCGTGACCCTGCTATGCGAAAAATACCGCATAGAACTCCCCGTCAAGGTAATACCCACAATGTTTGACACTCACACGCGGTTTGCACAGACCGTATTACAACAACTCCGAGAACAACTGCCCGTGGGCGTCAGCGGTGCCCAAATCCGTCATACGGTACGCGCACGAGAGGCCGCCTTTTTTGGCAAGCCGCTATGCGTCTATGCCCCCCGCTGCACTGCAGCGGAAGACTACCGGCGTTTGGCCGGAGAAATTCTTGACGCCAGTGCACAACCAACTGTGACACTGATCAAGCCGGATGCGCCAATTGAAGAAGATACCCCTGAGGAGATCAGCATGAGCCAATACAGCGAGAAACTGCCACGCCAGATGGTGGTGCTCACCTTTGACGATATCGATTGCAACCGCCTTCAGCTCGCAGGTGATTTCAATAACTGGATGCCGGACCACAATGTAGAGACCCGTAATGTGAACGGGCACTGGCAAAAAGTTTTCACCGCCGAGCCGGGGATATACGAATACCGTTTGCTGATTGATGGCAAATGGCAGCCCGACCCGACCAACCCTTCAGAAGTACCCAATGAACTGGGCGGTATCAACTCCCTGCTGCAAGTGTCGGTGCATCACTAATGGCCAGTCATCTTAATCCTGCCTGGCAGCGTAAAACAGCTTCCTCCGATCACCTGGCAAAAATCAGTGCCCGCTTTCTCAGCGACGGACCGCAGGCCGAACAACGGCCTGATAGTTGCCAGGTGATTCCTTTTTTACTGGACAACCCCTCACAGGCGTGGATACCTCACGACCTGTGCCAGGCACTGGGAAAACGTGGTCATGACAGCCTGTTATGCCACCTCGAGGAAGAAGATTGCGATGCGACGCCGGCAAGACTGAGTGCACTGCTTGACGAGCAGGCAAAGAACTGTGAGTTTTGCCTCCTCCCGGCAACATCAACGGAAACTGTGCAAAACTACCGATTTGATCATGTCGTCTTGCTGGTACCGGCCAGCCTCGACGCAGTACTGGCGGCCTATCAACGCATCAAACTTCTGTCACGGCAGCAAGCACCGGAAATTGGGGTGGTCATGGTTGGGCCGCGCGACCAACACGCTGCCTGGCGCTACTTTCGCAAACTCGCCGTCGGTAGCTTGCGTTATCTGGACGTACCTCTGCTCAACCTGGGTTTTCTGCCCGAGCAGGTTACCCCCGAACATGGTCCGGCAGATCACCATCGACAAAACTTTCTGGCACGAATCAGTGAACGTTTGCTAAACAGCGAATTTCACAGCCAGCACAGTTTGGCTGCCGTAGAGGAGCCCTGAGCCCGTATGAAGCTACACATCCGGACCGCAGAGCCCTGCGATCGGGAGCAACTCCGTACCCTGTTGATCGATGCGGCAGATGAACTTGCAGGCGAACACCACCACCTGCTCGAAGCCAAATTACCCTGGGATGGACACCCGATGTTACTGGCCGATTCGCAGGGCCACCCCGTACTGGTCAGCTTTGAACCGGAGAACAGCCAGGCAGCACTGGTGAATGGCCTGGTCGCAACAGAGCAACTGACCGCTGCGCTTCCGTGGATCAATCAAATCTACGCGTCGCTAGGCAAACAGCAACGGCCACCGAAGCTGGTAATTGTCAGCCCCGAACCACCTCCTGGTTCAAGGGCCATATTGTCTACCTGCCCCAACCTCAGTCTCTTTAATTACCGGATTCTCAATATTAATGGTGACACAGGGCTATGGCTGGAAAAGACAACTGAATTATCGACATCGACAGGCTCGCAACACCGGCACGACGAAACCCGACCGTCGCCCGTTCAACCGGTTGCCAAAACAACAACCGACGACAGCAACACAGTGCTGCCTACTCTCAGTGCCGAGGAATCCACCTACTTTCAGCAACTCTGACAAACTGGCTGTTTTTGTTCAGACAGCCAACGCCTCCAGCACTTCATCAGGATGCAGCTGCAACGACTCGCACAACTGCTGATTGTTGCTCCATGCACCTTTAAACCATTCAGTGATCGATAGATTCAGCGCAGCCAGGCTGGTGCTGCTCAACCTGAGCATAAAGCACCAGCAGCTGCCCTATGGGGCCAGCACATAAGAAGAAATGGTTTGGGGTTGGGTAGTCATGTTTGAGGCCCCATGATTACCGAAATCAATGGAACTTCAACGCGCGCGTTACCGGGTTCGTTTCCCCGACGAAACCGCTCTACCCCGCCTACCGCTTCTGACGTATCAGGAAGCCACGGGGTAAAGCGACGCGACCAGCAGCGCCCAGGCTATTGATAAAACAAACAAGGCTACAATACGTCGACCAAAATGTTGAACCGGACTCATCAGCGTCTCCTTACTCTCTAAACGACAAATGCCAGGACCAATCGTTCCATGGATTGGTTACTCCAACAGGACTCGAAAGGCATCAGCCTTCCTGATTGAATAATTACTCCAGCAAAACTCGCAAGGCAAACAATGATTTTAAAACTGATCAAATACTGTCTGGTTTTGACGACAATTGTTGAGAATTTAGCCTCATACACTGTAAGAATAAGACTACGAACGCGAATTTATTGAAAAATTTAAGGGTATTGTTTGAAAGTTAATCCGCGTCAGAAACCCCCGCCTCATAGACGCATAGCAAACTACCCGCCATTGGGCACCGGTCCCACCGACTGCCCGATTAATCATGTGACAACAACCTACTGTTTTTAATATAATTTTAGGAGAGTAGTAACTGGCCGGTTGCAGCAACCGGCCTCTCAATGCAAGACCGGCAATATTTTGTCGGCTGGATACACATACCGCCAACTTAATCGAGGAGTGACTGATATAGATCGCGATCAGCATCAGAAAAACAGCAAATCACAATACGTTCAAACTTCGACTGGTAACCCCGCAAGCAGTTTAGTGCAATCCTGGCCGCTTCAGCTTTAGGGTAACCATACACCCCGGTACTGATTGCGGGAAAGGCTATAGTCCTGACATCGTGTGCCAGCGCCAACTGGCAGCTGGCGCGATAACAGGATGCCAACAAATCCGCCTCACCCGCCTGCCCCCCTGCCCAAACCGGACCGACTGTATGAATAACCCAGCGTGCGGGCAGATCAAATCCCCCGGTAATACACGCCTGCCCTGTAGGGCACCCCCCCAGCTGGCCGCATGCGGCGGCGAGCCGAGGCCCGGCCGCGCGGTGAATGGCTCCATCGACACCACCACCACCTGACAACCGCGAGTTAGCCGCATTGACGATCGCATCCACAGACAAGCGGGTAATATCTTCATGGACAACTTGAATCAATTTATTCCCCCTTTTTTGGCATGGCTTATGCTTATAACTTTATGTCTACATAAATTACTTGTATCGAAGAGCGGTCAAGGAGTACACAATGAAGCCCATTCCACTACAACTCGTGACAGTGTGCCTGGAAAATGGCCAACAAGGTGTATTTGTCGGCGTCCCCCTGGTTGAAGAACAGCTGCCAGAGGAGCTGGGGCAAATCGAAAACATCTGGTTCTCGGATATCCAGGACGTCCCTGCCAGTATGGACCTGGAAGAACTGATCCACCTGCTGCAATCGCAACTCTGCCGCTGCCAACAGAACCTGCAGTAGATTCTAGTCGTTCTTTTTCAAACGAGGCTTGCCGGTAGAAGGCAGGTGCTCGGGTTTGGGAATGCCATAGCCCTCTAGCATAATCCACGCCCAGTACTTCCAGACCCCTAATCAACAACTCATCTCCCACAAAATCTGCGATCGTCTTCATAGCCGTGACATGACCGATCTCGTTAATCGACTTGACCATGGAACGCTCAATGGGGTCCCCAACCATGTCGCGCACAAACATGCCATCTATCTTGAGAAAATTGACAACGAGATTTTTTAAATACGCGAAAGAAGACAGTCCGGAGCCAAAATCGTCCAGTGCAAACCGGCAACCACGCACCTTCAGACGCACGTGAATTCTTTGGCAATTGCCAATCTGGCAATTGCGGCAGTCTCGGTCACTTCGAAACACAGCTTTTCTGGTGGTACCTGACTGTTATCCAGGCACGACGGATATACCTTGAAGCCATTAACAAGCAAGCCTGAATTTACATTTGGTAACACAGCCCGGCTATATCGGCTAAACTAAACGGACCACCAAGAGGACCCCTCCGCAATGACCACGAACGAAACCTTGCCCAAGTGGGATGTAGCCCTGGCATCACTCGCCACTGACGAGTACGAAAAAAAGACCGCACCACTGACCATGGAAGACTTCCATAATCTTGCCGGCCAGCACGCTATTCGACTCGATGATATTATGGAAACCATGTTTTTACTGGCCATCCACGGCGAATGGATATACACAGACAGTAAAGGCCAGCCGCAATCACTGGACCAGAAAACCCTTGATGGACTTTACGTCAAGCGCCGCCTCTCGGATGCCGACCTGGCTGCGTTCGACGGCAACTGGCGCCCGCAATAAAGGCACGCAAAGCCAACAGCTTTGCGCCTGAAGACAAGCCGGTCAGGGAACCATCAGGACCCCACCAGGATCCAAATCCAGCACCGGCACAATTAAGGGTCTGGATATGTCTAATCTCGCTCACCCTGCATACGGTCTGCACTTATGCTCGAATGGCAGACAAGGACATGAATCTGTATTCATGATCCGCACGGTAAAAAAGAGCACGGCGCAAAACGCGCAACAACAGTTTGAAATACCGCTACATATAAGGATTGTCGCCGCAGACGCCGAGAGCGTTGGTCGAGCCGTAATAGAATTACTGGAGCTTAAACCGAAATCGGGCACCCGGTCAGGTGAAACGTATTCCGCCTTGCTACCAGACATAAAAAAGGCCCGTTAAACGGGCCTTTTTTATGTCTGGTAGCAAGGGGCAGATTCGAACTGCCGACCCCAGCATTATGAGTGCTGTGCTCTAACCAACTGAGCTACCTTGCCATTGACTGATTTTTCGCGAGCAGCTGCCGCGAAAGAGGCAGAATTGTAGGGATTTCGGATTCTTCTGTCCAGTTACACATTAAATCTGAAATGCATGACATCACCATCATGAACCACGTAATCCTTACCCTCCAGGCGCAGTTTGCCGGCCTCTTTGGCGCCCTGCTCACCTTTGCAGGCGATAAAGTCATCGTATGAGGTCACCTCGGCACGAATAAAACCTTTTTCAAAATCAGTATGAATTACCCCTGCTGCCTGTGGTGCCGTGGCGCCAACCTTGACAGTCCAGGCCCGCACCTCTTTCACGCCTGCCGTGAAATAGGTGTGCAGGCCCAACAGACGGTAACTAGCCCGAATAACGCGGTTCAGACCCGGCTCGTCCAGCCCAAGCTCTTCCAGAAACGCAGCCTGCTCGTCGGCATCCAGCTCTACAAGCTCGGCTTCTATAGCCGCGCACACCGCCACTACCTCTGCAGCTTCGGTAACCGCCAGTTCACGCACCGCATCCAATCGGGGGTTATTTTCGAAACCATCCTCGGCCACGTTGGCGATGTACAGGGTCGGCTTGACGGTGAGCAGATGAAATTCTCGTAGCTGCAGTAACTGGTCCTCGTCGAGCGACAGGGAGCGCGCCAGCCCGCCAGCATCAAGATGCCCCCTGACAGTTTCCAGCAGGGCCAGCCTCGCCTTGGCATCTTTGTCACCGCTTTTGGCAATCTTGGCAGTTCGCAACATAGCCTTCTCGACAGTCTCGAGATCAGCGAGTGCCAGCTCGGTATTTATCACTTCAATGTCAGACAGCGGGTCAACCTTGCCTTCCACATGAATCACATTGTCATCTTCGAAACAACGCACCACATGCACAATAGCGTCAGTCTCGCGGATATTGGCGAGAAACTTGTTACCCAGCCCTTCGCCCTTGGAGGCACCCGCCACCAGCCCGGCGATATCGACAAACTCCATGGTGGTCGGGATCACCTTTTCAGGCGAGACGATATCGGCCAGCCTGTCCTGGCGTGAATCAGGTACCGGAACCACACCAATGTTTGGATCAATCGTACAGAACGGGTAGTTTTCAGCCTGTATTTCAGCCTTGGTTAGCGCATTGAACAAGGTTGATTTACCTACATTCGGCAAACCGACAATCCCGCATTTAACGCCCATAGTAAATCATTCAACCCTTACGGCTATGCAGCACATGCATGGCCTTGTCCATATGCCCGTCAACCACATCCTGCATGACGTTCAGGGCATCGTAAATTGCATCATCGATCAGCCGCCGATCTTCTTTCGACGGCCTCTTCAACACGTAATCAGCTACCTGATCTTTGTGACCGGGGTGACCGATACCAACCCTCAGGCGGTAAAAATCCTTGCCGCCCAAATGGCTTATCAAGTCACGCAAACCATTATGACCACCGTGCCCGCCGCCTTTTTTCAACTTCACCACACCCGGTGGCAGATCCAGCTCATCATGTACCACCAGAACCTGCTCCAGCGGAATCTTGAAGAACTGGCACAGGGAGCGTACACCCTGGCCACTGCGGTTCATGAACATCTGGGGTTTCTGCAGGCGGCACTCCACCGCGCCCAACTGACAACGCGCAACTTCACTTTGAAATCGTGCCTCGACACGAAAGCTCTGCCGGCATCTTCCTGCCAGTTCATCCACAAACCAAAACCCGGCGTTATGCCGGGTTGGTTCGTACTCGGTACCGGGGTTACCCAGCCCGACGATCAGCTGTATCGCCGGCACTGACTGCTAAATCAGCCTTCGTCAGTGGCGGCTTCGCCACCTTCCTCAGGTGCTACTGCTTGCTCTTCTTCATCGCTACCAGTACGCGGCGCATGAATGGAGACGACAGGCAGATCGTGACCTTCGCCACGCCCTAGCTCCACCAGCACACCGGTTTCGGGCAGCATGAGGTCTGACAGGTGCAACGCATCGCCGATATTCATAGCAGATATATCGACTTCAATGAATTCCGGCAAGTGCGCTGGCAGCACAGCCAGGTCAACCCCGATCAACTCGTGAGAGACCATACCGCCGGCCTTGACGCCCGGTGCAACATCAGCGCCGACAAAGTGCAGTGGCACGTTTACATGAATCGCCTTGCTCTCATCCACACGTTGGAAATCCATATGCATGATGATCGGCTTGGCTGGATGACGCTGCATATCACGCAGCACAGCCTTGGTGCTCTTGCCGTCAACATTAACAGTCAGAATATGCGAATAGAAACCCTCGTGAGCGAGACGCTTGATGATTTCGCTATGCACCAGTGTTATCGACTGCGGATCTACTTCAGCGCCATACATAATCGCAGGCACTTTGCCGTCACGACGCAGGCGGCGGCTCGCACCTTTCCCCATGTCTGAGCGTGACTCGGCTTCAAGTTCAAATATATTCATAACAATACTCCAAATTCACAAAACCACTCCCCCGCGACCAGGGGAGACCTCAGTCAGTCCATAAACATGGAACTGACAGATTCTTCAGTGCTGATGCGGCGAATCGCTTCAGCCAGCATCTCGGCAATACTCAGTTGCCGGATACGCAGGCAAGCCTGTGCATCCGGACGTAACGGAATACTGTCCGTCACCACCAGCTCATCCAGATCGGAATCACTGATATTTTTGATCGCATCTCCGGATAATACCGGGTGTGTGCAGTAAGCAACGACGCGCTCGGCACCATTGTCTTTCAGCGCCTTGGCGGCCTGACAAAGCGTTCCGGCAGTATCCACCAGGTCATCCACGAGGACACAACTGCGACCCTCAACCTCACCAATAATATGCATCACCTTGGCAACGTTAGCCTTGGGGCGACGCTTGTCGATAATTGCCAGCTCGGCATCGTCCAGGCGCTTCGCCAGTGCTCGCGCCCTGACTACACCGCCAACATCCGGTGACACCACCATCAGGTTCGGGTACTTCTGCCGCCACACGTCGCCGAGCAGAATGGGCGATGCATAAACGTTGTCTACGGGCACGTCAAAAAAGCCCTGGATCTGGTCAGAGTGCAGATCCACCGTGAGCACGCGATCCGCTCCCACATCACCAATCATTTTCGCCACAACCTTGGCTGTAATCGGCACTCGCGCTGAACGTGGACGCCGATCCTGACGAGCGTAACCAAAATACGGTATCACCGTGGTGATCCTGGCTGCTGAGGCACGTCGCAGTGCATCCACCATAACCAGCAACTCCATCAGGTTGTTGTTGGTTGGCGCGCAGGTAGGCTGGACCACGAAAACGTCGCGCCCGCGCACGTTTTCCATAATCTCGACCATGATCTCGCCATCACTGAATTCGTTAATCACGGCCTTGCCGAGATGCAAACGCAGGTAATTGGCAATCAACTGCGCCAATGGTGGATTGGCGTTGCCCGAAAATACCATCAGACGATTATCTGCATCCGATGAAGGCATGCCTTTCATAGTGTTGCCACCTGTTAATTCAGTTATATGGCTGGGGCGGCAGGATTCGAACCTGCGCATGCTGATACCAAAAACCAGTGCCTTACCGCTTGGCTACGCCCCAAGAACTGTTACTCCGCGAACGCAGCGAGCTTATCCTGCAAAGGAGACAGGTTTCTGCCCTGCGCTACAAAACCCGTCCACGGCGCCGGTAGTTCAGCGAGTATGACCTCTGCCTGCTGCTTGTCCGCACAACGTGCAAACACGCAACCACCACTCCCGGTCATGCGGGCAGACTGATGTTTTGATAGCCATTCCAATGCCTTACCAACTTCCGGATACTGCTTCACAACCACTGATTCAAGGTGGTTTACGCCCGCGCCCGAGAGAAAGGCGGGTATTTTGAGGCTGGGCCCGTTGCGTGTCAATCCGGGATCAGAAAAAACCGCCGCAGTTGATACGCTTACTTGCGGATTGACTACCAGATACCAGGGCTGATCAAGTGTCGGCATGGGGGTCAGCTGCTCGCCAATACCTTCAGCCCATGCCGCCATGCCGCGCACAAAGACGGGGACATCAGCGCCTAGCCCGAGGGCCAGTTCGGCCAAGCGGTCAACATCATAGTCCAGCCGCCAGAGCCGATTCAGCGCCACCAGGGTGGTCGCGGCATCCGAGCTCCCGCCCCCGAGTCCACCGCCGGCCGGCAGGCACTTATCAATCCGGATATGTACAGCAGGATCTATCCCTGCCGATTCGGCGAGGCAGCGAGCAGCGCGTTCAACCAGGTCTTCACCAGGTTGAAGGCCAGTCAACCCGCCGTTCAGGGCAATACCTGGCTTCGCATTAACGTCAAACCACAGACGATCGCCATGGTCGAGGAATTGAAATACTGTTTGCAGCTCGTGGTAGCCGTCGGCACGTTGGCCGGTAACGTGCAGAAACAGATTCAGCTTGGCGGGTGCTGGCCAGGCATCATCATGCGCTGGATCGGTCACTGTATTTCCCATTGATCGATTACCACTTTGACCAATAGTGAATCGCGATTCAGCCGTAGCCTGTCAGGTAAGGACAAATCATTAACTACCTGGTAACGCCGGTAGTCGATCTCCCAATCGGCCTGCAGCAGGCTACGCAGGCGGCCTTCTGTATCCCAATCCAGGGTCGCAGGTGCCGCCGCCTCGGGAAGACCTCGCAGCCAGCTGCCAAAGCCGTTCAAGGGCAGATGCCAGCCGGTTTCTGCTTCCAGCAAAGCCTCGGCGTCATGTGCGTATAGCGCTGGCTGATCCTTGCGCTTCAGCCAGACCCCCGCATTATTCCCATGCAGCTCGACGGCACCCTGGCCGAACGGTCCGCGCAGCCGGATGCGGTAATCCTCGCCGCTCTGTTGCCAGTCGAAGTTCGCATTCCAGCCTTCCTGTTCGCGGCTGACGGCAACCCGTCCCTGCACTTGCCAGTTGCTAAGGTTCTGCACACTGGCCTGATGGGCGAGCCACACGCTCTCGGCAGCCGACGGAGAAACCGTGGGACGGGTTGCACATGCCGAAACCAGCAGAAGCCATACAAACAGCGCTGCATATCGGAAACTATTTGGCACGCTACTGGCCCACTGATTCAGGGCAGATAGCGGCGTACAGTATCTTCCAGCATGGGATCACCCGGGTTGGCCTTGCGCGCCGACTGCCATAAAGCACGTGCCGCATCCCGGTCCCCCATAGCCCACATTACTTCACCCAGGTGCGCAGCAATCTCGCTGTCCTGAGTCATATCATAAGCTTTCTGCAGATGATCACGTGATTCCTGCAATCGACCCAGGCGATACAACACCCAGCCCATGCTATCGATAATCGCCGGATCATCCGGGCTCTGTGCGTACGCTTTTTCAACATACCCCAAGGCTTCTTCATAGCGATCAGTTCGATCCGCCAGGGTATACCCGAGCGCGTTCAGGCTGCGGGTATTGTCGGGATCAATCTCGAGTATGCGGCGGAAATCTGTCTCGGCCTCATCCAGTCTGTCGAGGCTTTCGGCGACGAGCGCGCGGGCATACAGGATCTCTGTATCATCCGGCTGACTGGCCAGATAATCACTATAAAGTTTGTATGCCTCTACTTTCAGATCAACCTGGGAGAGAATTTCGCCCTCGACCAGAAACAGACGCTGCGCCTCAGCCGGATGCGCAAGCCGCACCTTTCGTAATCGCTCGCGGGCTTCCTTGACGTCGTCCGACTGCGCTTCCAGCCTGGCCATGCGAATCTGCACTTCAATCCAGTGATCACCCTCGGTCACTTTGCGATACCACTGCATGGCACGGTCGCTATTGCCCTGCTCCTCGGCAATGGCACCCAGATAGTAGTACGCCTGGAAAGTCTGGTAATCCAGTGCCACCAGTTTTTCAAACAAAGACCTGGCATCCTGGAGTTTCCCGGCCTCCAGCGACAGCAGCGCTAGCGAATACACCACCTGACCGTTGTCCGGTTGCGCTTTGAGCAAGGCCTTGTACTCGGCTCGCGCAGCATCGAATTCGTCCAGATCAACCAACAAGCGGGCATACGCCAGCCGTAGCTCACTGTCTTCAGGATAACGCTTCACGGCAGCCGCAAGCTGCTGGTGCGCAAGTTCATTATCTCCCCGCTTAAGATTTATCTGGGCCTGCAGAATCAGCGCCTGGGTCGAGTCGGGACGTAATGCCAGCACCCGATCGACTTCGGTTTCAGCCAGTGGCCAGTTCTGCGCATGCACGGCCAGACGGGCATAAGCAAAATGCGCATCGGGGTCTTCCGGCCGTAGCGCAACCAGTTGCGCCATAACATCCAGCGCACGCTGGGTTTCCGGCTCTCTCGCCAATAACACCAACAGGGCCTGGTAAGTATCCGCATTGTTGCCAGTATTGTTTTGCAGCAAGTATTCAAAGTGCTGCAGCGCTTCTTGCTGTTCGCCGGTGCGCAATGCAAGGACTGCCAGCGCCTGGCGAGCCTCGAGATTGTCTGGCGCCAGCACCACCCAGCGGCGCGCAGCGTCAAGGGCCAGTTGCGGCCGTTTGGCATATACGGAGATTTTCATCGCACGCTCGGCAATGCGCGGATCGTTGCTCTGCTTGGAAGCTTCCAGGTAACTGGCCCCGGACACGTCCAGGCGCCCTCTCTGGCCGGCAATTTCGCCTAGCAAAACACCGTACAGAAGTGGCGCCGTCAGCTCTTCTTTTTCGGCTTGCCCGGACCCGGCAACACCCGTCGGCTGGTCTGCAGATGGTTCCGCATCCGCCGCCTCTGCGGGCGGCTGTCGCTGCTCGACGACCGGTGATTGCACACAGGCGCTCAGCAGAACACTCAACAGGGCCACCGCCAGCCCACAAAAACTCAGCTTTTTAGTTGTAAAACCAATCATCTTGTCCAGGTTTTCAGCTCACTACACTCGAATCCTGTCACTATACGGCAAACACTTCCCAAGCTACAGCAACCCGCTCTATAGCTTGTATTAAAACCACCCATAGCTCAGAATTTCGCGTTTGTACTAATATGTGTCCTTCATGTCCCTGATCGCGCTCGGCATTAATCACCGCACCGCACCAATCGAACTGCGCGAGCAGGTTGCGATTACCGGCGAGCGCGTGTCGGATGCGCTTCGCGACCTGGCCGCTTTGCCCACGGTCAGCGAAGCCGCAATTTTGTCGACCTGCAACCGCACCGAACTCTACTGCGGCCTGGCCGACAACCAGGTTGATACCCTGAGCGAATGGCTGGCCCAGTTCCACGCCCTGGATCCCGCCGATATCCGCCCTCACCTCTACAGCTTCCCCGATGCGGCTGCAGTACGCCACCTGCTGCGCGTGGCCGGCGGCCTCGACTCGATGATACTTGGCGAGCCGCAGATCCTGGGACAGATGAAAGAAGCCTACCAGGTCGCCAACAGCGCCGGCACATTGGATGCCGCACTGGACCGCCTGTTCCAGCATACCTTCTCGGTCGCCAAGCAAATACGCACTGACACCTCAATTGGCGAGAGTCCGGTTTCCGTTGCCTTTGCCGCAGTAAGTCTGGCCAGACAGATTTTCAGCGATTTCAAGGAAAACACCGCTCTACTGATCGGTGCCGGTGAAACCATCGAGCTGACAGCGCGCCATCTGCACGAACAAGGGCTTGGCCGCATGGTAATTGCCAACCGCACACCGGAGCGCGCCCATCAACTGGCCGCCCAGTACAATGGCTACGGTATCGGGCTGGATGAAATTCCGGCACATTTGCCGGAAGCCGATATCGTTATCTCGGCGACCGGGAGCAACGACACCATACTGAGCCTGGATGGCGTCAGGCAGGCTCTCAAAGGGCGCAAGCATCGCCCGGTCTTCATGGTGGATATAGCAGTGCCACGTGATATCGACCCGGCGGTTGCGAATCTCGACGACATTTACCTGTACACCGTCGATGACCTGCAGGAAGTCATCCAGGAAAACCTCAAATCCAGACAGGATGCAGCAAGCCAGGCCGAGGAAATTATCGATGTGCAGGTTGAACGCTTTATGTGCTGGCTGCGCGCGCAGGATGCCGGCACCAGTATCCGTGACTATCGACAACAGGCCGAGCAACAGCGCGATGCCGTGCTTGGCAAGGCACGCCAGATGCTGGCAAACAACAGGGACCCGCAAGACGTTCTCGATTTCCTCGCCAACACACTCACCAATAAACTGACTCATACGCCAAGTGTGCGCATGCGCGAAGCCGCTGAAGTCGGTGATCAAGCACTGCTCGACGCTGCACTACGCCTGTTTGGCCCCGATAAGGATTGACGTTGAACCCCTCACTGCAACGCAAGCTGGAAACCATCGTCGAACGGGTCGAGGAAGTCAGCGCGCTGCTGTCAGACCCCGATGTTATTGCCGACAGCAACCGCTTCCGTGAGCTATCGGTTGAATACGCGCAACTCAACCCGGTAGTAACCTGCTTTGCCGACCTGGAACAGGCGCGCGGCGACGAACAGTCCGCTCGCGACATGCTTAAAGACCCTGACCCGGAACTTCGCGAAATGGCCAGTGAAGAACTGCAATCCGCAGAAGCGAGGCTCGAACAACTGGAAGTCGAACTGCAAACGCAATTGCTGCCCAGAGACCCCAATGATGCACGCAATGTATACCTTGAGATCCGCGCTGGCACCGGTGGTGATGAAGCCGCTATTTTTGCCGGGGATCTGCTCCGCATGTATTCGCGCTACGCTGAATCACAAGGCTGGCAGGTAGAAATGCTCAGCGAAAACGCCGGCGAACACGGCGGTTACAAGGAAGTCATCAGCCGCATCACTGGTCAGGACGTCTACGCCCGGCTCAAGTTCGAATCCGGCGCGCACCGTGTTCAACGTGTTCCGGAAACCGAATCGCAGGGTCGTATTCATACCTCTGCAGCCACGGTTGCAGTATTGCCCGAAGCCGATGAACAGGAGGCTGTGAACATCAATCCTGCTGACCTGAAAGTCGACACCTATCGCGCCTCGGGTGCAGGTGGGCAACACATCAACAAGACTGATTCAGCGGTACGCATCACCCACCTGCCGACCGGCATTGTGGTTGAATGCCAGGACGAACGTTCGCAGCACAAGAATCGCGCCCGTGCGCTGTCGCTGCTGGCCTCGCGCATGCAGGCTGTCGAAGATGAAAAACGCCATAGTGAGGAATCCGAAGCGCGGCGCAATCTGGTCGGCAGCGGTGACCGCTCGGAACGCATCCGCACCTACAATTTTCCGCAAGGACGGATCACCGATCATCGTATCAACCTGACACTCTACAAGCTTGAAGAAATCATGCAGGGCGCACTTGAACAGGTCATTACCCCGTTGCAAAGTGAAGACCAGGCCGACCGTCTTGCATCGCTAAGTGATCGAGATTAAACCCGGTCGACAACCGGATATGTCTTTACCCACTATTCAACAGGCCCTGCAACAGGCCAGCCAGCAACTTTCCATGCACGAAAGTGCCCGCCTGGATGCTGAAGTATTACTCGCCAAAGTACTGAATAAACCTCGCAGCCATCTTCATGCATGGCCGGACAAGCGGCTTGATCAGGCACAAACCCTGGCATTTCAGCACTGGATAAGCCGTCGAGCCAACGGTGAACCGGTAGCGCATCTTACTGGCGAACGCGAATTCTGGTCACTGTCGCTCGAAGTCACGCCAGACACGCTGATTCCGCGTCCGGATACCGAAGTTCTGGTCGAACAGGCACTCCGGTTGCTACCGGCAGATCAGTCATTGAAGCTCGCAGACCTCGGCACCGGTAGCGGTGCAATTGCGCTGGCGCTTGCCCGGGAACGCCCAAACTGGGAAGTGTATGCGCTGGATCGCGCTCCTGCCTGCATCGACGTTGCCAGACGTAACGCGCTACGAATGAAGACCGGCAATCTGGAATTTGTGCTTGGAGACTGGTCCACAGCGTTCGCAGACTCCAGTCTGGATGCCATCGTTTCCAACCCGCCCTACGTCAACGCCGGCGACCCGCATCTGCTAAGCGGCGACGTCCGCTTTGAACCTCTCACTGCGCTAGTGGCTGGTAACGACGGTCTTGACGACATCAGGCAGCTGATAAAGGATGCACAGAGGGTCTTGAAAAGTGGTGGGCACCTGCTCCTCGAGCACGCCCCCCAGCAAACAGGATACATCCATAACCTGTTAAAAAAAATGAATTTTAAGAATATATCAACACACCGCGACCTGGCCGGGCACGAACGAGTCAGCAGCGCCCGTAAATCACTCTGAAACCGGATTCGCCTAATCCTTAGTTATCATATAGGATTAACAGCATGGATCGATCAGTACCGGAACCCGTCAAACACCGGGAGATCGGGTTTCAAGATCCGCACCCGGACCCGCAACAGGCGCTCAGCGCCATGCTGCTGTTGGCTGACGTTGACGGCATCTTAAAGGCATCAATTCCCTATCCGGAACGCAACAGCGTAGTTGTTGTTTACAAACTCAATCATATCTGTCTGCGCGTCATCGAAGCCCTGCTCACCGAACTGGGTTTCCACCTCGATGGCAGCCTGATGTCAAAATTCAAACGCGCTCTGTATTACTATACCGAGGACAATGAAATGCAGAGTTCGCATACACACAAAGATCAGGATGCCAGTACACGCGAAATTTTCATGCGTTGCTATCGCTGCAAAAATCACGGCTGCAGAGACATCAGACCAGAGCACTGGCGCAACTACCTGTAATCCCGCATCCCGGCGGACAACCGTTTTCCGGAACGCGCGACATACGGATTATGTAGAATTGCCTCCCCATGGATGACGAACAACTGCTGCGCTACAGCCGCCAGATTCTTATGCCGGATATCGGCACCGATGGTCAACAGAAACTGCTGGATGCACATGTAGCCATCATTGGCGCCGGTGGACTGGGATCACCGGTCGCCATGTATCTTGCCAGTGCGGGCGTAGGCCAGCTCACAATTGTCGACGACGATGCCGTTGAATTATCCAACCTGCAGCGACAACTGTTGCACACTGACAGCGATATTGGCCGGACCAAAGTCGACTCTGCAGCCGAAACACTGCATGCCATTAACCCCGATGTCAGGGTAAATACACTGGCTTCCCGGCTTGATAATCCTCAGCTCGGGCAGCTTGCCACAGACGCCGACATTCTCGTCGATGCGAGCGACAATTTCGCTACCCGGTTTGCTGTCAATGCTGCCTGTGTCACTACCGGCACCCCGCTGGTATCAGGTGCGGCGATTCGCATGGAGGGGCAACTATCCGTCTTTATTCCCCGGCGCGATGACAGCCCCTGCTACCGCTGTCTGTATCGGGAGGGCGATGAGCCGGACCAGACTTGTACAGACACCGGCGTGCTCGCCCCTGTCGTTGGCATTATTGGCAGCCTGCAGGCACTGGAGGTACTGAAGCTGCTGCTGGATATCGGCAAGCCCCTGTGCGGACGAGTACTGATATTTGACGGGCTATACCACGAATGGCGCAGCATTAAACTGTCACGCGACCCGGACTGCCCGGTATGCTCCGATGCCTGAACCTGAAGAACGGATAACAGCACTTCTATGACGCCGCCAGCCGGACATTTAGACTCAGCCACGCCAGCTGGTTATAGTGGTCGCATGGAAAACATCATTCTACCGCGACCACTGGTCAACCAGATACTGCATCAAGCCCAATCCTCGCCTGAAACCGAAATATGCGGCCTGGTTGCTGCCAAAGATGGCCAGCCAACACGCTGTATTCAGGTTGCCAACGTTGCCGAAGAACCGCAGCGCCTGTTCACTATGGACCCTGCACGCCAGATTGATGCACAGCGCGGGATGCGTGAACGTGGAGAAGAATTGTTCGGCATCTATCACTCGCATCCTCACTCCCCGGCGCAACCCTCAGCCACCGACCTGGAACAAGCCGGGTACCCCGAAGCGCTCTACATTATTGTGTCATTGAATACGAAAGGCGTACTCGAAATGCGTGGTTTCAGACTCATGGACAACAAAGCTGTCCAGGTGCAACTGGAAATCTAGTGGCGCGTCGGTGGGACCTCGGGCTGATCCGAAGCAGCGAACAGGCGCTCAATATCAACGGCATCGTAAGCATAGACCTGGCGGCAGAATTCACAGTTCACGCTCACCTTGCCCTGCTCTTCAAGTATATCGCGCACCTCGTCATAACCCAGCCCGCGCAACATGGTGTCGATACGCTCAACTGAACAGGCGCAACGGAAACTGAACGGTTCAGGCTCGAATAACCGCAGGTCCTCTTCGTAGTAAAGACGGTGTAACAGATCGGTCACCGACAGCTCAAGCAGCTCATCATCAGACACCGTCTCGCCAAGAAAGACATCCCGGTTCCAGTCCTCGTCATCATCACTCTGTCCGGGCAGTTGCTGCAATAACATACCGCAGGCACGCTGATCGTTGGCGGTTAACCACAGCCGGGTAGCCAGCTGTTCCGACTGTTCAAAGTAGTCTTCGAGGGTGGACTGCAGCAAATCCTGTTCAACTGCCACCAGCCCCTGGTAGCGCTCACCGCCTTCACCCGGGTCAATAGTCATCACAAGATGCGCCTGCCCGACCTGCTCACGCAGACCTGATTCCGGTACCTCGCCGGTCCAGTGTGCCAGGCCGCGCATGGTGTGCTGGGCGGTCACTTCCACCAGCACCAGGCTGACGGGGCCATCGCCCTGCAACTGCAAATGCAGGGAGCCATTGATCTTTATGGTTGCCGACAGCAGGGCGGCGGCAGCCATTGCCTCGCCCAGCAGTTTTCGTAGTGGTTCGGGATAAGTCTGACGCTCCAGAACAGCTTGCCAGCTGGCGTCGAGGTGCACCAGTTCACCACGCACATCGGTGTGCTCAAACACAAATCGGTGCAGGCAATCAGAATCGCGGGAAGACATGATGGAGAACTATTATCAGGCGAAAATAAACAGCAGGCAAATCTTCAGGTAACGGACCTTCGGTGATCTGCCCGCTGTTTCTATCCAGCCAGTAACTGCTTGAGTATCTTGTTGACTTCACCCGGGTTAGCTTTGCCCTGGGTGGCTTTCATCACCTGGCCGACGAAGTATCCCATCAGCTTCTCCTGGCCCGCCTTGTACTGCTCGATTTGTTTCGGGTTGTTTTCGAGCACCTCGCGAACAATAGCCTCGATGGCACCGGTGTCGGTAATCTGCTTGAGGCCTTTCTTCTCGATAACGGCGTCAGCATCACCTTCGCCAGCCCACATGGCTTCAAACACCTGTTTGGCGATCTTGCCTGAAATAGTACCGTCGGTGATGCGCTGCAACATGCCACCCAGCATATCCGGGCCCACCGGGCTTTCGGTGATGTCCTTGCCCTCTTTATTGAGCAAGCCGGATAATTCCCCCATCACCCAGTTGGCTGACAGCTTGCCTTCCCCTCCAGCCGCTGCCACGGTCTTTTCAAAATACTCCGCGAGCTCGCGACTCGCCGTCAGTACCCCGGCGTCATAGCGCGAAAGATCAAACTCCTGCATAAATCGATCACGTTTGGCATCCGGCAATTCCGGCAACGTTTTCGCCACCGCATCAATAAACGCCTGATCCAGCTCCAGCGGCAGCAAGTCCGGGTCCGGAAAGTAGCGGTAGTCGTTGGCTTCTTCCTTGCTGCGCATGGAGCGGGTTTCATTCTTGTCGGCATCATACAGCCGGGTTTCCTGAACGACCTTCCCACCGCTCTCTATCACGTCAATCTGACGCTCGATCTCGTAGTTGATAGCACGTTCTACAAAGCGGAAAGAGTTGATGTTTTTAATCTCGGCGCGTGTTCCGTATTCCTCCTGCCCTTGGGGACGGATAGATACATTGGCATCGCAACGGAATGAGCCTTCCTGCATATTCCCGTCGCAAATTTCCAGGTAACGGACCAGGGCATGGATTTTTTTCATGTAGGCGACAGCTTCGGCGGGAGAACGCATATCCGGCTCGGATACGATTTCCAGCAATGGCGTACCGGCGCGGTTGAGATCAATACCGGTCTCGCCGTGGAAATCCTCGTGCAACGACTTCCCGGCGTCCTCTTCCAGGTGAGCGCGGGTAATACCGATGCGCTTGCTGTCACCATTTTCCAGGTCAATATCGATATAGCCATCGTGCACCACCGGCAATTCGAACTGGCTGATCTGATAACCTTTGGGCAGATCTGGATAGAAGTAATTCTTGCGCGCAAACACCGAGCGTTGCGCCACCGTGGAATGGGTTGCCAGACCAAACTTGGCCGCCATACCGACGACCTCGGCGTTAAGCACTGGCAAAACACCCGGCAACCCGAGGTCGACTGCGCAGGCCTGGGTATTTGGCGCCGCACCGTAGGCTGTGGATGCCCCGGAAAAAATCTTGCTCCTGGTCGCCAGCTGCGAGTGGATTTCCAGACCTATAACAACTTCCCATTCCATTTCGTCTACTCTCGATCTCGTCTCGATAGTGCTCAGGCAAAACCAGCAGGTATCTGCTGGTGCCAGTCGCTCACCTGCTGGTACTGGTGTGCCACGTTCAGCAGGCGACCTTCATCGAAATAATTGCCGATAAGCTGCAGACCGGCAGGTAAGCCATCGACTATGCCACAAGGTACCGACATGCCCGGCAGGCCGGCGAGGTTAACGGCAATTGTGTAAATGTCTGACAGGTACATACTAACCGGGTCATCTGATTTCTCGCCGAGCTTAAATGCCGTACCTGGCGCTGTTGGTCCCAGGATAATATCAACATCCTGAAACGCAGCTGCGAAATCGTCGCGGATCAGGCGCCGTACCTGCTGAGCCTTCAGATAGTAGGCATCGTAGTAACCCGCAGACAGCGCATAGGTTCCGATCATAATGCGTCGCTTGACCTCCGCCCCGAATCCTTCGCCTCGCGACCGCACATACAGGTCTTCGAGATCTTTGGGATCTTCACAACGGTAACCAAAGCGCACACCATCCATACGCGACAAATTGGACGAGCACTCGGCGGGCGCCACGACATAATAGGCCGGCACGGCAAGCCCGCTGTTCGGCAGGCTAATCTGTTTAATCTCGGCGCCCAGTTTTTTCAGCTCGTCGGTAGCCGCTTCCACAGCCGCCCCCACACCAGCATCCAGCCCTTCACTGAAAAACTCCCTGGGCAAACCGATTTTCAGACCACTGAGGTCGTTAGCCAGAAAGTCAGAATATGATTCAACCGGGCGGTCAATGCTGGTTGAGTCCCGCTCATCGAAACCGGACATAATTTCCAGCAGCTGGGCGGCATCTGCAGCGCTGGTTGCGAACGCGCCGGCCTGGTCGAGACTGGAAGCAAAGGCGATCATGCCGTAGCGGGATACGCGGCCATAGGTCGGCTTGATACCGGTGATGCCGCACAGGGCAGCAGGCTGACGAATTGAACCACCGGTATCAGTGCCGGTCGACAGCGGTGCCAACCTGGCCGCCACGGCTGCAGCCGAACCACCCGAAGACCCGCCGGGTACGCGCGCCTGGTCCCAGGGATTTTTTACTGGTCCATAAAAACTCGTTTCGTTGGAGGACCCCATGGCAAACTCGTCCATGTTGGTTTTGCCCAGCATGACGGCGCCGGCATCCTTGAGTTTTTGGGTCACCGTAGCGTTATAGGGCGCCTCGAAATTGTCCAGCATGCGCGAACCGCAGCTGGTGCGCACACCCTGGGTACAGAAAATATCCTTATGCAGGTAAGGGATACCGGTAAGCGGCGTGCTTTGCCCGTCTTTCCGACGCTGATCCGCTGCACGTGCATCGGCCAGCGCCGCCTCAGCCGTCAGTGTTATGACACTGTTAAGCTGCGAGTCATATTTTTCGATGCGCTCGAGAAAATGCCGGGTCAGTTCTTCACTGGAATATTCGCCCGCAGTCAAGCCCGCAGCGAGTTCCTGGATGTTTTTTTGAAACATGGTCATCCCGTCTTACTCAATAACCTTGGGCACCAGATACAGGCCGGCTTCCACCTTGGGAGCGATACGCTGAAACTGATCACGCTGGTCGGATTCCGATACCTGATCAGGACGCAGGCGCTGACTGGCGTCCATGGGGTGTGCCATCGGCTCGACGCCGCTGGTGTCGACAGCATTGAGTTGCTCCACAAACGAGAGAATATCGGACAGGTTGCGCGTGTAGGTCTCGTATTCGTCTGCGTCGACGCCCAAACGCGCCAGATGGGCGATCTTGCCAACGGCCTCTTTATCCAGGGACATGCTAATAATCTCGGTAACCGTTTCAGGAAAACGCGAAAGGTAGCATAATTAGATACCGGATGGGTACGCGGTACTCGCCGCCTGGCCACCACCAGAGACTAATCCGCTTGCCCGTTTCGGTCCTGGTTGTGTTAGATTACAACCCTTTAAACACGCTAGGGATTCAGCCCTCCATGTTCAGAAGTCTGATGGGGATGTTCTCCAACGATCTATCGATCGATCTGGGAACTGCAAATACCCTGATCTATGTGCGCAACCAGGGCATCGTGCTCGACGAACCCTCTGTAGTAGCCATTCGTCAGGATCGTGGTCCAGGTGGCCCCAAGAGTATCGCCGCCGTAGGCGCCGAAGCCAAGGCCATGCTCGGACGCACGCCAGGCAATATCACCGCTATTCGCCCGCTCAAGGAAGGCGTGATTGCCGACTTTACCGTCACCGAGAAAATGCTCCAGCACTTCATCCATAAGGTACACGAGGCGCGCTTTTTCCGTCCCAGCCCCCGGGTGCTGATCTGTGTGCCCTGCGGTTCCACCCAGGTGGAACGCCGCGCCATCAAGGAATCTGCGGCCGGAGCGGGTGCCCGTGAGGTCTACCTGATCGAGGAACCCATGGCTGCCGCTATTGGCGCCGGGATGCCTGTCGATGAGGCGCGCGGCTCGATGGTGCTGGATATCGGCGGTGGCACCTCGGAAGTCGCGGTGATTTCGCTGAATGGCATTGTTTACTCCTCGTCGGTGCGCATTGGCGGCGACCGCTTTGACGAAGCTATTGTCAATTATGTGCGCCGTAACTACGGCACCCTGATCGGTGAAGCCACGGCCGAACATATTAAGCAGCAGATCGGCTCAGCCTACCCGGGCGCCGAAATGAAGGAGCTGGAGGTCAAGGGTCGTAACCTGGCCCAGGGCGTGCCACGCAGTTTCACGCTGAACAGCAACGAAATCCTGGAAGCCCTGCAGGAACCATTAGCGGGTATCGTCGGCGCGGTCAAAACCGCACTGGAGCAGACGCCACCGGAACTCGGTGCCGACGTCGCTGAGCGCGGTATTGTGCTGACTGGTGGTGGCGCACTGCTGCGCGACCTCGATAGACTGCTGATGGAAGAAACCGGCCTGCCGGTGGTTGTCGCAGACGACCCGTTGACCTGCGTGGCTCGCGGTGGTGGCCGGGCACTGGAACTGCTGGACGAACGCGGCGGTGATGTGTTCGCAGTAGAATAGTTCGACACGTCGAGTATTCGGTCTACCTCTACAGGCCCAGGCAGAGGTAGACTTGTCGTCATCACAAAACCAGGTGATGCAGCAGAGGCTTTACCATTAAACAGATTTTTACAGCCGGCCCGCCCCTGTTTGCCCGCTTGCTGGGACTTGCCACACTTTCCATCGTTCTCATGACGATTGACCACCGGCAGCACCACCTCGACAGCATGCGCTCCTTTCTTTCGGTGGTCGTGTACCCCCTTCAATGGCTGGTCGATCTGCCCGACACCTCGTCGGAATGGTTCCGGGAATCTTTGTCGACCCGCCGCGAACTGCAGGAGGAGAACGCCAGCCTCCGCACCCAGCAATTGATGCTGAATACCCAGTTACAGAAGCTTGAGTCTCTGGAAGCCGAAAACCGGCGCCTGAGAGCCCTGCTGGACTCTTCGTTCCAGGTAGGTACCCGGCATATGCTGATCGCCGGACTGCTATCGGTGGACATGGACCCTTATCGCCACCAGATCGAAGTCAACAAGGGTAGCCTGGACCACCTGTTTGAAGGGCAGCCACTGCTCGACAGCCAGGGCGTCATGGGCCAATTGATCCATGTCGGGCCGCTCACCGCTACCGCCATGCTGATCACTGACCCAAGCCATGCCATACCAGTGCAGATCAATCGCACCGGACTGCGCACTATTGCATTAGGCACCGGCAGCATTGACCGTCTCGAGCTACCCCATATACCCACCAACGCTGACGTGCGCATCGGTGACCTGCTGATCAGCTCCGGACTGGGTGGTCGATTCCCACCCGGCTATCCGGTCGCCGAAGTCATCAATGTCGAGCAGGACCCCGGCAATACTTTTTCGGAAGTCAGCGCTCGTCCCCGGGCGCATCTCGACCGCAGTCGCGAGGTGCTGCTGGTCTGGCCACCGGAGCTACCGAACCCTGACCCACGTATCGGAACCAGCGCCGAGACGAATGTTTCCGAAGAGACACCAGAAGATATACCGACGCCATGAACCTGACTAGACACAATGGTGGCTTGATTATTCTGCTGAGTTTTGTGGTCGCCATGACGCTGACTATCGTGCCGCTATCTGACAGCATGCGTCTGCTGCGACCGGATCTCGTCGCGCTAACGCTAATTTTCTGGTGCCTCGTACTGCCGTATCGGGTCAGCGTAGGCTCGGGCTTTATGGCCGGCCTGCTACTGGATGCGCTCACCGGCACGCTACTGGGCGAGCACGCCTTGTCGCTGAGTCTGATCGCCTATCTATGCGTTCGCCTGCACCAGCGAATCCGCGCCTACCCCATGTGGCAGCAATCACTCACCGTGCTGGTTCTGCTGATCATGCACCAGTTACTGACCTTATGGATTGACAGCATTATCGGCCGGCCTGCACCCGGTATCAGTTACTGGATTCCGTCACTGATTGGCGCTGCGCTCTGGCCGCTGATTTTTCAATTCATGACTTCCGTGCGCATCAACTTTTCGGTGCAGTAGAGCATGGCGTCACGCGTTACGATCAAGGATTACCTGTTCGAAAGCCATCTTTTTATGCAGCGTTCGGTACAGGCTTTAATATTTGCCGCGCTGCTTATATCAGTACTGATCGGCCGCCTGGTGCACCTGCAGGTAGTTGCCCACGAACACTACATCACGCTGTCCGATGATAACCGCATCAAAATATTGTCCTTGCCACCCAACCGAGGCCTGATCTTCGATCGAAACGGCGTGATCCTGGCTGACAACCTGCCTTCCTACCGTCTGGAAATCACACCCGAGCAGATTTCTGATATAGACGCGACTCTCGACGCGCTCGGAGAACTGCTGACCATCCGCGACGTTGATCGCAAGCGATTCGACAAACTGCGCGCACGCACACCGGCGTTCAAACCGGTACCGCTGCGCTTCCATCTCAGCGATGATGAGGTGGCGCGTTTTGCCATCGACCGACACCGTTACCCCGGCGTGGATATCGTCGCCGGCCTGTCGCGCCACTACCCTCACGGACCATTGGCTGCACATGCCCTGGGTTATGTCGGCCGTGTAGACGAACGCGACCTGCAACGCATTGATGCCTCCAACTACAGCGGCACCACACATATCGGTAAGGTCGGCATTGAGAAAACCTACGAAAATGTTCTGCACGGCAATGTTGGCTATCGCCAGGTAGAAACCAACGCTGAAGGCCGGGTACTGCGTACGCTGGTACGCACGCCCCCGTCGCCAGGCAAGAATCTGTATTTAACAATGGACATTGAACTGCAACATGCAACCGAGCAGGCCTTCGGTGACCGCGCCGGAGCAGCAATTGCTATTGAGCCCGTCACCGGCGAAGTACTCGCCTTCGTCAGCAAACCAACCTACGATCCGAACCTGTTCGTCAACGGCATTGATACCGAAACCTACAACGCGCTACGTGATGACGATAAACAGCCTTTATTTAACCGCGCGCTACGCGGACAGTATCCACCGGGATCAACATTCAAGCCTTTTGTTGCACTCGGCGGCCTTGAACAGGGCATCACCAGCGAACATGCACACACCTATTGCCCGGGTTATTACCAGCTGCCGGGCAAAGCTCGCAAATACCGCGACTGGAAACGCAGTGGACACGGCAGCGTTGACCTGATTGATGCTATTGCCCAGTCCTGTGACGTCTATTTTTACGACCTGGCCCTGTCGATGGGTATCGACCGCCTCCACACCTTTCTGACCCCATTCGGTTTCGGTGAACGAACCGGCATTGATATCAGCGGCGAGTTGCCGGGCCTGATGCCTTCACGCGAATGGAAGCGCGGCGCACGTAGCCAACCGTGGTTCCCCGGGGAAACCCTGATCACTGGCATAGGCCAGGGTTTCGTACTGACCACACCGATGCAACTTGCCAGTGCAACTGCGACACTGTCTCTTTATGGACAGCGGATGAAACCACACATTGTTGCTTCGACCCAGATTGGAGATGATATTGAGCTGGTACCTATAGGTAGCGAGCTGATACTTGATATTCCGATCGAAAAGCGCGAAAACTGGAGTGCCATTATCCATTCCATGCGCGAAGTCGTACATGGTAAACGCGGCACGGCTCGCAAAATTGGCCTGGACTCCAAGTTCGAAATCGCCGGCAAGACCGGTACTGCCCAGGTTTTCGGCCTCAAACAGGAAGAAAAGTATGATGCCGAGAAACTGGAGGAAAAACTCCGGGACCATTCACTGTTTGTCGCCTTTGCCCCAGTCGAAGACCCACAGATTGCGGTCGCTGTGATCGTTGAGAATGGCGGCAGCGGCAGCGCCGTGGCAGCGCCCATTGCGCGTCAGATTCTTGATAACTACCTGAAGAAGGACGAAGCATCGTGAGCATGTTGCTGGACAGTAGCCGCGAAGACGCCAGCCGTCGCGACTGGCAACACCTTCTGCACATTGATGCCGCTTTGATATTTGGCCTGGTGGCGCTGTCAACCCTGGGACTGTTTGTACTTTACAGTTCTGCGGGTGGTGATGACCAATTGGTTCTGCGTCAGTGCATACGCCTTGGCATAGCCTTTGGAGCCATGGTTATCGTTGCCCAACTGCCTACACAATGGCTGGAACGGTGGACACCCTGGCTGTACGGCCTGGGCATCGTGTTGCTCATTGCGGTGCTGGCAGTTGGCGATGTCGGCAAAGGTGCTCAGCGTTGGCTGGATCTGGGGTTTGTGCGTTTCCAGCCCTCTGAAATGATGAAACTTGCCGTGCCGATGATGGTAGCCTGGTACCTCTCCGACAAGCGGCTGCCCCCTTCAGGGTCACGCCTGCTGATTGCCGGCGCCCTGATTGTGGTACCTGTGCTGCTGATCGCCCGGCAACCCGATCTCGGCACCTCTCTACTAATTGGCAGCGCCGGATTTTTCGCCGTGTTCCTCGCCGGACTCTCCTGGAAACTTCTGGGGGGGCTGGCAGTGCTTTCCGGGGCCGGCGCGCCGGTATTATGGCATTTCATGCACGATTACCAACGCCAGCGGGTTATTACCTTCCTTAATCCCGAGCAAGACCCTCTGGGCGCCGGCTACCACATTATTCAATCCAAAATCGCTATCGGATCAGGTGGCCTGTTTGGCAAGGGCTGGCTAAACGGTACCCAGGCACACCTCGAATTTTTGCCGGAACGCTCGACCGACTTTATTTTCGCGGTATTCGGTGAGGAGTTCGGCCTGTTCGGTATAGGTGTATTGCTGGTAATGTACAGCTTTATCATTATCCGCAGCCTGTACATTGCCACTCAGGCGCAGGATACGTACAGCAGACTTCTCGGCGGTAGCCTGGCGATGACTTTCTTCATCTACATTATTGTCAATACCGGCATGGTAACCGGCCTGTTACCCGTGGTAGGCCTGCCCCTGCCCCTGGTAAGTTACGGTGGCACATCAATGGTGACGTTGATGGTTGGTTTCGGTATCCTCATGTCTATCCAGACTCACAGGAAATTACTTCCTACATAAGGACGTATGGTGTTAAAGAAACAGACTCTAGGTACATGGTTCAGCATACTTCTCGGCACGCTGGTCGCGGGGCCAGGTTGCGCTGGTGACTTTCAGGATAATGCCGACGTCTCCGTCTTTATTGACGAAATGGTCGACAAGCACAAGTTCAAGCGTGAAGAACTGGTGTTGCTGTTTGACCAGGCGAGCAAGCGAGACGATATTCTCGAGGCTATTTCACGACCAGCGGAAAAAACCAAACCCTGGCATGAATATCGGAAGATCTTTCTCACGCCCTCACGAATCGAGGGTGGCACCGAGTTCTGGAAAGACAACGCGGCAATTCTCCAACGCGCTGCAGATGCATTCGGTGTTGAACCCGCCATTATAGTGGCCATCATCGGCGTAGAGACCCGCTATGGTAGCAACACCGGTTCCTACCGGGTGATTGACTCACTTTCCACCCTGGCTTTTGAATACCCGCCACGAAGCAAGTTTTTCCGTTCGGAACTGGAGCAATTCCTGCTGCTGGCACGTGAGGAAGATGTCGACCGGAGCAGCGCCAAAGGCTCTTATGCCGGTGCCATGGGCTATGGCCAGTTCATACCCTCCAGCTATCGTGCCTATGCAGTCGACTTCAGCAAAGATGGTAAGCGCGACCTGTGGAACAACCTGGACGATATCATTGGCAGCGTCGCCAATTATTTCAGTCGACACGGCTGGGTGCGGGGCGCCCCGGTTGCGGCAATTATTAACAGCGGGTCACCACTGGCACACTTCCAGGTATCCGAAAACCTGAACCCGGGAGAAACCAAAGCGGGTGACTACACAGCCAAAGGCGTCACAACCAAACCGGCACTGCCTGCTGACATGCCTGTTTCACTGCTAAAGCTTGAACAGGAAGACGCGCCGGAATTTTGGCTAACGGGTAAGAATTTCTACGTTATTACCCGCTATAACCGCAGCCCGCTGTACGCCATGGCGGTTTACCAGTTGAGTGAAGCGATACGGGATGCCTACCAGAAAACCGCACAGTAAGTACCATCCGACAGGCCAGCGATACGTCTTACCGGCCTGTGTGATCGCCCTGGGTTTTGGCGCCTGTTCGTCTGGCAAACAGAATAGCCGTTATGCGCAAGCCCAGGATGCCGCACCGGCACAGCACATTGATGTGTCTTCTGTGAAGGACGCCATACCCCGGGTCGAACCCTATAGCCGTTACGGTAATCCACCGAGCTATGTAGTTCTTGGCAAACGCTACCATACGCTTGATTCGAGTGATAACTACCGCGAACGCGGCATAGCCTCCTGGTATGGCACCAAATTTCATGGCCATCGCACTTCCAGCGGCGAGAGTTATGACATGTACAAAATGTCTGCCGCGCACAAATCACTGCCTCTGCCGACCTATGCTCGAGTGACCAATCTTGGCAATGGCAAGTCCGTGGTAGTCAAAATCAACGATCGTGGACCCTTTCACGAAAATCGGCTTATAGACCTCTCGTATGCGGCAGCATCTCGATTAGACATCCTCGGCAAGGGTACCGGCCTGGTCGAAATTGAGGCCATCGACCCACAAAAATACAGCCCGCCCGCCAGAAATCTTGCGGTCGCTGCCAGTCAGCCCAAAGTTGCCAACCCGTCGTCATCGGGCGACAAACAAACCAACCCCTCACTCTATCTTCAGCTTGGAGCTTTCCTGAGTAGAAGCAACGCCGAACGATTGCAGGCACGCTTAAGCAAAACAGTACCCGGGCAGCTACAAATCACGGAGGCTATATCCAACCAGCAGCCTGTTTATCGTGTCCGTGTAGGGCCTCTGGCATCGGTTGAGACTGCCGATCAGCTGACTAAAATCCTCGCTACCCATGGCATCGAGTCGCCGCGCGTCGTGATTGACTAATCCGCATTGAAAAACACCCGCCAAGCGCCGACAATGTAGCGCTCATCAAGAGCCTGCACAGAATTATGCCCAACCAAAATTTTGCCCGTAATCACCACGATCAATATCGCCCATTCAGCCTGACACTGTTTACTGTCCTCACCCTGCTGTTGCTGCTCGTTGCCGGTGGCAGCCAGGCTGCTACACCCATTCCCAAGGCACCTGACGTCGGCGCCAAAGGCTATCTGGTCCAGGATTTTCTGAGTGGCCGTGCCATAGCCGAGAAAAATGCCGATGAGCCGCTGGAACCGGCCAGCATTACCAAGTTAATGAGCGCCTATGTGATTTTCCGTGAGATTCGTGACGGCTCGCTCGCGCTCGGTGACGAGGTACGTATCAGCGAGAAGGCCTGGCGAACCCAGGGATCCCGCATGTTCGTCGAGGTCAACACCCAGGTAAGTGTTGCCGATCTACTGAAGGGCATGATTATTCAGTCGGGTAACGACGCTACTGTCGCCCTGGCCGAACAAGTCGCTGGCAGTGAAGAAAGCTTCTCCGCACTTATGAATCATCACGCCCGCGAACTGGGGCTTACACGCAGCCACTTTACCAACAGCACCGGACTGCCGGATAAAGAGCACTACACCACGGCGCGGGATATCGCTCGTATAGCGCATGCGCTCATCGAGGAATTTCCGGAGTACTACCAGTGGTACTCGGAAAAACAGTTCACCTATAACGAAATTACCCAGTACAACCGCAACAAATTGCTGTGGCGCGACGAATCCGTGGATGGTCTCAAGACTGGCCATACTGATTCGGCCGGTTACTGCCTGGTGACTTCGGGCATGCGTGACGGCATGCGGCTCATCAGCGTGGTACTGGGCACCAAGAGCGAGGAAGCCCGCGCCGATGCCAGCCAGGCATTGCTGAACTATGGCTTTCGCTTCTTTGAGACTCACAAGCTTTACGCTTCCGATACCAAACTGACCTCGGCCCGCGTCTGGAAAGGCGCCACTGACCAGGCTGATCTGGGTCTCGCCGACACCCTGTATGTCACTATTCCGCGCGGCGAATACAAAGACCTCGACGCCAGCATGCAGCTGAAGGAGCAGATAACAGCACCGATCGTTGCAGGCCAACCACTCGGCCAGGTCATCATTCGCCTGGGTGACCAGGTTGTCAGCGAACAAAACCTTGTGGCGTTGCAGCCGGTTGCTGAAGGCAGTTTCTGGCAACGGATTGTCGATGAAGGTTTGTTGTACTTCGAATAAAAAATGCCAATCGTTTACCTGAGCGGCCGCTTCCTGCCCCAGGAAGAAGCCTGTATTCCCGTCACCGACCGCGGATTCCTGTTCGGCGATGGTGTCTACGAAGTTATACCCGCCTATGGTGGCAGGCTGTTCCGATTACCGCACCATTTACAGCGCCTGCAGAACAGCCTGGACGGTATAAGACTCAAAAACCCCATGACCGACACAGAGTGGGGTCAAATGCTCAACAAGCTACTGGAACACAATCGGGACGCGGCCGGTGACACTAATGATCAGGCGGTATATCTGCACGTTACCCGTGGCAGCGCAGCGAAACGCGATCACGGCTTTCCCGAAACCATAATTCCAACCGTTTACGCCATCAGCAGCCCGATTCCGGTAACAGACCCAGCCATTAAAAAACAGGGGCTGTCGGCGATCACGCTGGCAGACAATCGCTGGCAGCACTGTGACATCAAGGCAGTGACACTGCTGGCCAATGTATTGCTGCGCCAGCAGGCTATTGATGCGGGTGCAGCCGAGGCCATACTGATCCGCGATGGCTATGCGATAGAAGGTTCGGCGAGCAATCTCTTTATCGTGATGAATGGCGTAATCACAACCCCGCCGAAGAGCAAACAGCTACTGCCGGGCATTACCCGTGACCTGGTGCTGGAATTGGCCGGGCAGCATAACCTTGCCTGGAAAGAAGCTGTCATTCAGACCTCGGAGCTGGAGCATGCAGAAGAAATCTGGATGACCAGTTCGACGCGAGAAATCACACCCATCACACAATTGAATGGTCACAAGGTTGGCACCGGGCAACCCGGTACGGTATGGACTGCAATGATCCGCCACTACCACGACTACAAGATAGCGGTGCGTGCCGGCAAAGCCGGTTAGACCGCGTAGCCACCGTAAACTAGAGAGTAATCACCTGGTCCGGCGGGTTGCCTGCCAGCGCTCCGTAAAGGTTCGGAAAACAGCCGACGACAGCACCGTCCACCAGCTTGCCGGTAATATCACGTTCATCACAGCACTGATCACATCCCATCAGCAGAATACCTTTTTCCCTGGCCACTTTTGCCAGGCGCTCGCCAATAGGATTGCCTTTCAGCATCACGTAGTTATTATCTTCAAAAAAGAACATTCCGACCACTTCAACACCGTGCGCATCATTTTCCAGCTGCGGCAGTATCATTTTCCCCAGTTTGAATGAAACCGTATGGCCCTGAGTTGAAAAAATATAGGCGATCTTCATGTGAATACTTACTCCCGTTTTGTTGGTAATCGTTATTGCGCTATCAACTATAGCGACCGCTCATCAACATGTCACTCCAGCATTACCCGCATTGCACGGGCGCTGCTCCATACCGGGTAAATATTATTCGAATACACCCTGCAGAAACCACCCGTGCTCGCCCGTCAACTCATGGTACACCCAGTAACACGAACCGGATGCCGTTGTGGCGATATAGTAGTCGCGCGCCATATCATGCTCATCCCACCAACCGGACTCTATGCGCTCCCTGTCCGGTCTCAGCTGTAAGCGGCCTTGCAAAAGCGGATGACCATGCTGTGTTTTAAGTGGTCGCGGCACAGATAACAGCCACAACGGTCTTTGCAGACCATTGCTGTCTTTTTGACTATCTCCGGGCACACTGTAACGCCAGGCGTATTCAGGACGGTGCTCGGCAACAGCGCTAATACCAGTAACCGCTTCATCGCCCAGACGGGCACGCAGCCGATCAAGCAAATCAATGGCATCCGGCCGTTCTGCTGTATCAAACAGATCCTGTGCCTGATCATCCAGCCGCACTGTTTCTCCAGCCCTGAGTTCGACTTCTATAACAGCCGACCGCAACACGAGGCGGTCAAGATGCTCGCGCAACAAGGTATTTAACTGTGTTGCATCGCGGGTCGGCTTATAGACACCTATACTCAATCGCGTTACCTCCGCCTCTCTATGCAGAAGGCGTATATCAACTTGCTGTACCGCCACACCCAGCCCCTGCAACCAGCCACACATTTCCAGTAGCAGCCTTTGCAGGACAAATAACAACCCCTCCGCCTGACAGACTTCGGCAGGCAACAATAAGTGTCGACTGAACACCTGCGGTGGTTGATAAAGAGTTTGTGGATGCGGACAACGACCCATCATGCGATCGAGATAAAGCAGACTTTGCTGACCAAAGCGGCACGCCAGGCCATCGCGAGGCAAGCGTAACAAGTCATCCAGCCGACGCACGCCGATGCCATTGAGGCGATCGAGCAATGCCTGTTCCCAGTCGAGTACAGAAACCGGCAAAGCTGCGAGCGCAGCAGCGATATTCTGGAGACCATCAATATGTTGTTCGCTGTCGCAGCGCGCCAGGCTAAGCGCCGCCAGTGGTGTTGGCGCACTGGCCAACCAGGCGCTATAACCCAGTTCGGCCAGACCGGACCTTATACTGGCAAACAACGCGCCACGCCCGCCAAACAGGGACAAACTGCCCTGCACCTCGAGCAAGAGCTCGCCCGGAGGGTAGAGACTTAGCTGAGAACTGAACTGGTAGGCCCAGGCAGCCAGACCCTGCAAGGCCTGCTGCTCTGCACGGCCGTTACGCGGCCGAACCACCAGGTCGTGAGCCAGGGCACGCGCCGCCGCAACCGTAAGGCCCGGCTGGATACCTCGCTCACGTGCCGCCGCATTACAGAACAGCACACTGGCTCGTCGCCCCTGATGGCTGACTGCCAGTGGCTGGCGTTTACTGCCACCGCGACTGAAAACAGCCAGCGGCAGTTGCGGAATGCGAATGCAAAGCCAGTGCGCCATGTTGCAAAGTAGTGTCAAGCTGCACTGGACCAGCTGACCAGCCACCGCGACGTTTGAGAATAGAAACCGACAGCCTGCCGTCACTCTGTGTATCCAGCTGGATACGCAACGCCGCCGGTGACGGCCGATCAACAAAACGCTGCGAGCGAAACAAAAAGCCCAGCGCATCTCCTGCTTCCGCTGCCAGCTGCAGGCGCCGTAGCACGCCGGCATCACTCAATGCCGGCCAGGCCAATACCGCACTGCAATTGCCGGAACGCAGACTTTGTTCGACAGCCCACATACCGTCCTGCTGCGCCTTCGGATGCACCAGCAGCACACGGGACAAATCAATGCCCGCTGCCATCAGTGCCGGCGCATAAGGGATATGCGGCGGCGCCACCCAGCAGATCCAGCGATCGTCATGGCTGAGTTGTGACAGCGCCGGCATCAGCAGACGCAAGGCACCGATACCCTGACGGGCCATCAGAATATCTGTCAACGCACCCCGGGGCCAACCGCCGCCGGGAAGCAACTCGTCCAGTTCAGCATAACCACTGGGTACTGCACTGACCGTAGTAGCTAACTGACCACCACGCCAGATATCAGCACGCTGCAGGAGATGGTCGAGACTCACAAGCTGTCGTTACGCAGAATGCCGACACCCAGCCCTTCGATATCCAGCGACTGTTCACGCAAGTCGACACGAATCGGCTCGAAGTCTTCGTTTTCGGGTAACAGGTAGACAATAGAACCACGGCGGCGGAAACGCTTAACAGTGACTTCATCGTCCAGGCGCGCCACCACAATCTGACCGTTCTCTGCTGTACGGGCACGATGAACCGCCAGCAAATCGCCATCCATAATGCCGATATCCTTCATGCTCATGCCGCGTACACGCAGTAGATAATGCGCACGCGGGTGGAAGAGCGCCGGATCAACAGGGTAATGATCCTCAACGTGCTCCTCGGCGAGGATGGGCTCCCCGGCTGCCACCCGCCCAACCACTGGCAACCCTTCTTCTTCCATATCAGCTTCTGTTTCAAGCACACGGATGCCACGTGAAGAACCTGGCAACAACTCGATAGCACCCTTGCGCTCCAGAGCACGCAGATGCTCCTCGGCTGCATTGGGAGAGCGAAAACCGAAAGCCTCGGCAATTTCCATGCGCGTGGGAGGATAACCTTCTTCGTAAATATATTCCTGAATCAGGGCCAGGATTTCTGCCTGGCGTGGCGTCAGATCGTCCATTGAGTCACCTGCTGTGTTTTTATCCAGTGGTGCTGTAAGTATATACAGGTAATCAACAGATGCAAGCAAACGTGATCAGCCAGCTGTACCGGCGTTTGCGGTCGCCCATGATGCTCAATGTAGTCCGGAGAAGCACACAGCATTCGCAGCTTTCGCCGCAATGACACGACAGCCAACCCCTACTCGTCCACAAACAGCATCAGCAGTTGCGGCCCTTACAGATTCAGCCGCAATCCCATGCATGCCTCCCTGCGCCTGATACAACCGGGTATCGCCGCATGGACCGGCCATCTATGGCTGTTAGCCACGTTACTGCCAGCCATCCTGCTGATCCGCTTTGGCGTGATTGCGCGCGAGGAGCGCTACCTGGAAAACAAATTTGGCGAGCAGTATCTGCACTACAAGCACAGGGTACGCCGCTGGATGCAAGCACGACGCACCCTTTTCCTTACATAGAAAGAGGATTAAAACGGGCTCCCGGCTGTTCCGGAACTGGCTGTACGTCTATCATGTACACTTGACAGATTGCAGATATCCACTCAAATGAATAACTCCCAGCACTTTCACCGCCATCCAACCCAGCCGGTTAGCGTTGGCTCTATATTAGTGGGCGGTAGCGCACCGGTTGTCGTGCAGTCCATGACCAATACCGATACCGCCGATATTGCCGCGACCACTCGCCAGGTAGCACAGCTTGCGCAAGCGGGTTCAGAACTGGTGCGCATCACTGTAAACAGCGAAGAGGCCGCGCGGGCTGTAGCAGAGATACGCGAACAACTGGATGCACAGGGCGTAAATGTACCTCTGATTGGAGACTTCCACTTCAACGGACACAAACTGCTGAGCAACCATCCGGCCTGTGCCGAAGCACTGGCAAAGTACCGCATTAACCCCGGCAATGTGGGGCGTGGCAAAAAGAGAGATGAACAGTTCGCCACCATGATCGAGACTGCCTGCCGTTATGACAAGCCGGTACGCATTGGGGTCAACTGGGGCAGCCTCGACCAGGAACTGGTGGTACGCCTTATGGACGAGAATACCCGTCGCTCGGCACCAAAAGACTCCCGGGAGATTATCCATGAGGCCATGGTGACCTCGGCGCTGGACAACGCACAGCGTGCCGAAGAACTGGGCCTCGGCAAAGACAAAATTATTCTCTCGGTGAAAATGAGCGGCGTACAGGATCTGATTGCCGTCTACCAGGCACTCGCAACACACTGCGACTACGCACTGCACCTGGGACTGACAGAGGCCGGTATGGGCGCCAAGGGTATCGTTGCATCAACAGCCGCACTAGCTGTTTTGTTGCAACAGGGTATCGGCGACACTATTCGCATCTCACTGACACCCGAACCTGGTGGCAGCCGCACACAGGAAGTTGTTGTCGCACAGGAAATCCTGCAGTCCATGGGACTGCGCTCCTTTACACCCAGTGTTATTGCATGCCCTGGCTGTGGGCGTACATCAAGCGACTATTTTCAACGGCTGGCCCAGGATATTCAGAGCTATCTACGCGAACAGATGCCCATCTGGCACGACAAACACCCCGGCGTTGAAGACATGAAAGTTGCCGTCATGGGTTGCGTGGTCAACGGCCCTGGCGAAAGCAAACACGCCAATATCGGTATCAGCCTGCCAGGAACCGGTGAACGACCTGTGGCACCGGTATATATAGATGGCGAAAAAACAGTGACGCTAAAAGGCGACAGTATTGCCGAAGAGTTTCAACAATTGGTCAACGAATATGTGGAGCGCACCTATCTTTAACAGGTGACACCACCCTCCTGTAGCTTGCTACGAACTTCCGGGTTTGAACATAGATTGAATCCTTGCGACAATCACGCTTGGTGAACGCCCATAAGTGAATCCCACAATGCTTGTTAGCCTGGGACTTGTTATAATCAAGCTGAAGAGTGGGATTTGTTTAAGAAGGCTTTCCGTCTATAGTCGTTGCTTCAGTGAAGGGGCAGTAGTTACATGAGTTTAGGTTTACGCCATGCCGTTCGAAGTATGGCCCTTGGTTTAGGTTCCATTTCATTACACGTTAGTGCTGCAGTAGATCCGTCAAAAGGCTCCCCGATTACAGACATTAATAGCGCATCAGGTCGGTCAGTTGATTTATTGATGCCGGAAGCCTGGGTACTGGTCAGCACTGTACTGATAGCTTTAGTTCTGATTGCAAGGCGTACCAAGCGCCACGACTAACACGCGATGAGTGGCTGAGCCAGGACATCCACCGGGTAACCTGTTATGCCGCCCGTCAGATCAAGCATTCGCCGCTTCGTAGAGCGTCAGGTACTCCTGCTCCATTGCTGTATATCTATCTTCTGCTTCACGGACTCTGCGCTCTTTTTCGCTAAGCTCGGCGCGTAACACTTCGATCTGCGTTTCTAACTCTGCCGGGTCTTTCTGTTGCTCCGCTTTTAGACGTAATTCAATGGGCTATTGCCAGTGGTTTGCCACGGCGGCACAAGCAGCCCTGACAGCTCAACCTGACTCGGTAGCCCTCACGCGCCGGTCAAACAGTCGACACAAGGCGCTCAGCTCATGATGATCCTGGGTACAGATCACAACATCCTCTCCCTGCCAGTTCACCCAGCCACGACCTTCCAGTTCGCGCAGCTGGCGGCTTTCAGTAGCAAAGAATTGTTCAAAACCAATGCCCCACCTGCCCTCGACATGACTGATACGAATGACACCTGCAGCAAGAATCATCCCCATGATTTCTCGGCGCAAACTATCGTCTGCTTCCAGCTCCAGGCCACTGACCATCGGCAATTCGCCCTGGCTGATACTGGCTTGATAGCAACTGCGAACGAAGGAATTCGCGCTATAACAATCGCCCACAGCCGAAATCGCTCCTGGCCCAATGCCGATAATATCCGGGCTGGGCATCTCCGAAAATCCCAGCAGCGACCAGAACAAGCGGCCTTCTGCTCGTGCCCGTAACCAACGGTCGTCGGCATGGACAAACCAACCCGCACTCAACGACTGAAAACCGCAGTTGTATAAGGTGTCGATTATGCGTACCCGCTCCACCCCGGCCTCCGCCATCAGGCGAACCCGGCTTGCTTCTTTTAGCAGGGTTTCAAGCGATCCTGCCGAGTCCGCCTGGTACTGGATATCCTCTGGCAAATCGACCGTCACCGTTTGAAAGCCAACACTTCGCGCTGCACGCACAGTAGCTATCAGCTCTTTCAGATTCGAGTGTGGGCAAACCCCGTTTTGACAGGTAAAACGAACCCCGTTGAAACCAAGAACCTTGAGCAACCTCAAGCGCGCGGGTAACAGCAGTGTCTCGCCGGAACTTGCGCACCAGTCTGTCAGACTTTCAGAATCGACAGTGAAAGCATCCCTAACATTCTCGATCAACTGGTACAGCTGATCGTCACTGTACGCGGTAAGCATGCTGCCCGAGAAGAACAGCTGCTGCATTGGACGATCGGAATCAATCAGATGCCCCTGCATCAGCAACTCGTGCTGAATTGCAGCAGCTGAGTGCAGGCGACTCTCCAGAAACAGGTTGTCCTGAACATACACCGACAGAGGCGCCGGCAAAGGGTCACCATTACTTTGGCTCACCCACTCACGATAGTCGTCCGCCGTGTAGTCACTAGAGAATGCGTCGAACCCCGGATACAGACCATACGGCTGCTCGATGATGCCGGGCAGACACGCCACTTCACAGTCTTTATCAGCAGGATTTTCCATGGCCTGTCTTCTTTGTTCGCACGATCGCGATACTAAAGACAAGTGCGGGAAACCACCTTGATGCAGGTCAAAATTGCGGTATGGAGGAAATGGAGCCGGTGATAGGAGTTGAACCCACGACATCCTCATTACAAGTGCGTCCCAGCCAATATTTCACAACCAACAGCAATAACCAGCAGTAATTAATTCAATCACCTAGCCTATCCCCAAAGTTGCTGAGTGTTGCCCGTTTTGGCCACTATTTGCCAGCAAGTGCGCCATCAGTGCGCCACGAAATACCCCGTCCTGAAGGTCTGAGATTGACCAAGAACCAGCCATTCCCCTGATACAGAAAACCCAGCTGTAGCAGGGCTCCTGAACTTCCGATTCCGGCCACAAGCGGAAATAGCAACGTCCGCTTTGGCTTCATTAAGGCTACCCGATAGCAGACTTCATGAGTTTCTCTAGATCAACGGAGAGGCGACGCCGCTTACGGCCACTTTCGGATATTCGGCGTAACAGAAATTTGAGAAAATAAGATATTTAACGTCCGGCACCAGGGGCGCGCGTTGAGGGTGACGTGGCAGCCGATTCATTTGACGCATCGGACGCGGGCAGCAGCACCGGCTCTACGCCGTCCCGGAGCAGTTCCATTGCCGCTAATTGGATTGCCTCAGGTAGCGTGGCACTGGACAGGCGCAGCGACTGGCCGACGAGGATCCGGCTCTCACTGCCGAGATTATTCAGCGCCACCAAGTCGCGGACACTATGATTGTAGCGCAACGCAATACCCGACAGGGTGTCACCCTCTTGCACCCGGTAGAATATATCCGGGACCTGCTGTTCATGTCCTTGCACGCGAGTAAGTAGTGCTGTGATCGTCGTGTTTCCAGTCGTCGCTGGTAGCCGCAGCTGATAGTCCCTCGGCACATGCTTGTTGCCATTCCATACGGCATGCTGCAAGGCCGGGTTGAGCGACTTAATAACATCCGTATCCAGCGCCAGCTGTTGAATCAGATCACCAACCGGCAGATAACTCGGCAATTTCACAATCCAGTAGTTCTCATCCTCCTGCAGATCTAGCGAGCCGAAGTACTTCTCCGCATTACATGTGACATCAGCAGCGGCCAGGAACGCCGCATAATAATTACGTGAAGCGAAACCGAAACGCGGCCCTGTGTAACCCTGCACGATATCGCCGATGTCTGTGCTGCCTGTCTCCCGTACGGCACGGCGTACGCCTGATAAGCCATGGTTGTAAGCCGTGATTGTCAAAGGCCAGCTCTGTAGCTTTGAATAATACTTCTGTAGCAGACGCGCAGCGCCCTCTGTTGATTTAACAGGATCGAAGCGTTCGTCGATGATGTGATCGACACGCAAATAGTGACGCCCGGTGAAACGTGTGAATTGCCACAGGCCGGCGGCTCCCGCGTGTGACCGAACACTCGGGTTATAAGACGATTCAACATGAGGAAGCGCCGCCAGCACCTCCGGCAGGTCGAAATCACGCAGCGTCTTTCTGATACGGTTTTCCCACGAACCCGCACGAATGACACCATCACGAATACGATCCGCCTGCCCCCGTTGAAAACGCAATCTGTTGGCCGCGGCTGCCAGCGTATTATCGTCAGCCTTGTCTCCCCACAGCGCCAATACCTTTTGCTCTCGGGTTGTCAGATCCTCTCGCTTACCGGTGGCCAGCACGTGCAGCGCGTCTTGGTAGTGCTGCACCAGCCGCTTTATCTTGCGCTCCTGAACTTGCGAGCTATCGTACCAGTTAAACCGCAGAGTTTCGTAGACGATGCCCAGATTTCTGTTGTCGTGAATAAAGCCCGAAAGTGAGTCCACTTCACTGTACACTTGGGTCCAGAACGCGATCGCCGGCTGCAGGGAATCAGGCCGCTCGAAGGGCACCTCATCAGCACCTTTAACCGACGCCGCAAACAGCACCAGCAGCGCAGCAAGTCTGGCATTCAGTAGTGGCATACGGGTGTTGTACATCTTGTCACGACTCTTCCATCTTGTCCGGATCATAATTATAGACAAACATACCAGCTCGCATCACAAATTGGGCTTTGCGAAGCTGTGATACATATCTTGCCCGATTCTGCCCACGCTCGCTTCCAGGCCAACCGATATCGTCTTTCGTGTGCCTGCGTTGCGCTCACCGGTCGAACCCGCCGCCAATTATTGGACGTTCGGGGAAGCTTACGGTTGCATGTAACTACGGGATAAGGTCGACTCACCCTGGTGCTTGAAAAAAAGCGGTTCGGTCTCGAGAACAACGCCAGGGGTTACAGGTCCCGCAAACTTTCCGAGGGTTCGATGCGTGCCGAACGCAGTCCCGCAAATCCTGCTGAAAGGACGGCAGCACCGCAGGTCAGTGCCAGCGCGATCTCGTAATGGTGCGGCAGAAGCCGACAGACCATTTGTCCTTCCTCCAGTTGGGATGCCATCATTTCATTAATGACCCAGGCAACCAGCTGGTAGAGTCCCACCGCCAGTGCCCAGCCGAAGACTGCAGCGTACAGCGCCTGTACCACGGGAAACCAGGCAATATCCAGTGTACGAAATCCCACCAGGCGCAGCACTGAGAGCTCTTTTCGCTTGCGATCCACATTGGCCCACAGGTTGGCGCCCAGCGAAAGCGAGAAACCGAACAGGCCGATGACTGCAATCGCCCAGTAGATAGCGGTTAGATTCCGGTTCATGTGTTGTACGCGTTCGATATCGGCTGCATGGGTATGCACATCCACGCCGAGGTCGGCGAATGCGTCGCTCAGTCCCGCTACGTCATAAATTGAGTGTGCGTACAGGCGAAAACCCGGGTAGGTGCGGACGCTGTTTGCGTGGTCTCCCGACCAGCCCATACGGGGTACTGCATGACCATCGCGGAAGTCCTCCAACGCTTCGAGCAAACTCACGGAGACGAAGGCGCCGTCGCGCGAAAAGGCCTGCGCCGGTGCGACCGCCGTCACCGTCAAGGGCAGGTGGACACGCTCCTTTTGGTTACGGTACTGGCGGGCGATACTCCCGTCTACGGTGTCTCCCGCCGCAACCCGCAGTTTTTTCGCAGTCGATTCCGATAGTACGATCCGCGCCACGCCCTCGGGTAGCTGCCCTGACGGCAGCAGTGGATCACCGGTGGCTGACGGAATCAGCTCGACGCGTACATTCCGCGGTGAACGCTCGCTGGTAAGTTCAATAGTTGCAGCGATACTGCGGGTACGCGGTACCAGAAAGGCAACATCCGGTCGCGCGCGAACATTCTCCAGCCAGCCATGGTCGTAGCGCCCGCTGCTTACAGGACGAATTTCTCTGTTGCGTGGATCGTCGATCAACTGATCGATCATGGCGCCGACGATGCCGAACTTGAGCCCGAACAGTACCAGCATCGGTCCCAGTACCGCCGCAAGGCCGACAACGAAACAAAACGACATCTGCCATTCGTGGAAGTAGTCCCGACTGGCGAGTACAAAAGTTTTGACGAGGGGTATGCCCATGAATCAACCGCTCACCAGGGTCTCGGTCAGGTTGGACTCTGCGTGACACACCGTTCTGTGATGTAGCTGGCGCATGCCAAGTTTCTTTACATGGCCCCAGGCGTGGGTGGCCAGTATCACCGTAATGTTGAGCTCGTCGACCAGGCCCATGAAGTGGGTCATGATTCTCTGGGCCGCGTAGGGATCGAGCGAGGCGGTGGGTTCGTCGGCGATGACGATGGCAGGTTTGTGCGCCAGCGCTCGCCCGATCGCCACCCGCTGGCGCTCACCCGTGGACAGGGCATCCGGCAGCTTGTTCAGGTGGTTGGCAATGCCGAGTTCCGCAGCCAGGTGTTCTACGGTCCCGTCACGTTTAAGACCAAGTACATTGCGGCAGAGGTTCATATTGTCACGCACTGTAAGGTAGGGCAGCAGGCCGCCGGTCTGTATCACGCAACCAAGATGTCGCTTGCGCAGATCGCCCAGCCGGTTGAGTTTGTTTGCTTTCCAATATGCTTCGACGTTCAGAGGTTTCTTTACGCCTGCGGGCCGAAAGCAAAACGCACCGATGTCGGACGGCCGCAGAATGAAGCTAAGCATGTCGAGCATGGTTGATTTACCACAGCCGGATTCACCAGTCAGGGCTATTTTCTCACCCATGGAGATTTGCAGGCTGGGCACCCTGAGGCGGAAGGCCATGCCCTCGGCCTCACGCGTTTTGACGACGTCGCGCAGGTGATACACAAGTCTTCCGTTTGATTGCAGTTTCGATGAGCAGTAGCTGTTCATGTTATCGGGTGAGCGGGCAGCTGATGACAGGCTCTAGGGCAGCACCTCCAGCGGCACAGGGTAGACAGAGTCACCACTGACCGGTCCATTGTCGAGACTCACCCAGAGATCCGTGTGGTCGTGCAAGGCGCGGTAATAATCGAGCTTGTCCTCCAGGCGGGTGACAAAAGCGACCTGTTGTTTGGTCGACCAGCTTTGCCAGTCATCCAGAGACAGATCCATCACCTCGGGGGTGTAGGGAAGGTCCTCGATATACTCCCGCATAAAACCAAGATCCGCCAGACTGTTGCCTTGCCCGACGGTGGTGGCTGTGGTTGCGCCTAACTGGGACGGATCGCGCGTCATGGTGACGGCAAGACTCTGCAGTTCACCGAGAAACGTCTGCGGCGACAGCATGCCCTCTTCGGCTCGATCAAGCACCGCCGCCAGGACGTCGTGCATGTCCGAGAGCTGGTCGCGGGTGAGCAGCACCCTCACGTCGAGGGCCGCGCGCTCGGGGTTGCGAAAATCGCGATCGAGCAGCCAGGCGTCAAATACCGCCGGTATCTGCTCCTCGTCGGTCTGGCGCAGGTATTTCATGCGCAGGGCGTAACCGAGTTTGGCCACCTTGGCCTGGAACTCGGCCAGTTGTGCGTCAGCGCTTGTCGCGACGACAGACGCCGCGGCGGGTTTCGTGCCTGTGTCCGCCAGCCTTACCTGCTCGGTGATCTGTCCCGCCAGCGTATCGAGTGCTTCGCCAAATTTTTCGACGTCGCCGGTAGGTACACCGTAGTAGAGGCTGCCGATGCCGGGAAAGTCGGCAAGCGCCTGGTACTGCATGGCATCCGCGGCATGGTTCGCCATGGTGGCCGGTGTCAGCAGGTGCAGGACGAATATGGCGATGCCTTTTTCCTGCGCCAGTGTCCGCAAACTTTCGGCGTCCAGACCGGTGGTGGACAGCGGATCATCGGCATCGCGCGCGCCGGCGTCCGTGACCAGCACGATATAGCGCGCCTCGTAGTTCGACCAGTCCAGGGTTTCGATGGCCTGCTTGATGCCCGCATAGGCGTCTTCTTCAAAATCACGGCTCGAGACGCTCGATGCCCGCAGCGAATTCACCCGGGACAGGAAACCTGCCGCATCCCGGCCCTGTTCCAGATCGACGTAGGTACGCGCCAGGTATTCCAGCTCCGGGGCAGCTGAGTCCGGGTTGTCGCGAAACGCGACCAGGCCGAAGCTCACACCGCCCAGCAGGTCGGCGTCGCCCAAGGTGTCATAGATTTTCTTCACCGCTTCGCGGGTGCGGTCGATGTAGGGGTCCATCGACAGGGTTGAGTCGATGACAAACGCCAGCCCCGCGCTGTAAGCCCGCGCCTCGACCTCGACCACCGCTATATCAGCGCGGCCCACACTGCGAGCGAGGGGAACGGTGGACACCTGCAGGAGACGGGCCTGCTCGTTACCCAGGTAAATATCCTCGTGTTGTCGAATGGGAACCAGATAGAAGTCTTCCTGGATGTCGATAAAGCCGGGCGGCTGAATTGCGACGACTGCTGAGTCGGGGGGCAGCGTTTCCTGCTGCGCCTGCTGGTAGAGGGCCTCGTATTCGCTGGTGTCAGCTTGCTGCGCCAGCTGGCGTAGCGAAGCGCGGTCCTTGAAAAGCAGCACGCGGTCATGGCCCGTGGGGTCGCGGAACGCAGCCGTCAGTCCGTGGTTCCATTCGAGGGTGGTTGCTCCCCGTAGCCAGCCGGTGCGGGTGCCGTGACGGTCTGTGCCCACCTCAATCCACTCTGTTCCGCCCTGTTGGCGGCGCGCATACACGTAATACGCCGTGAACGGCACTACTGTCGTGTGGCCATCACCACCGGGTTCGGCGGCAAGTCGCGCATCAGGTGCAGCCAGCACGCGCTGGTAAAGACTGTGTTTCCCTTCTATCAGTAGCGGTCTGTCGCCACCGTCCAGGGGTTCTGTAGCCAGAGCGAGCGCTGGCGTTATAGCGATAAGGGCGGCGATCAGTATCTGTTTCATATTGTTTTACCTCGGGAGTGCATGCAGCCGGTCAGCAGGTGTTCGGCCGCGTCTAGCGCCATTGCAGCATCAGGCGTTGCGCAGCTGCGTTACCATCAGCAGCCGATTGCTCTACGTGCGCACGCAATTGTTTCAGGCGCTTCACCGCTTCCTCGTTACCTGCCTCAGCCGCTGCGCTGTACCATTTGTTGGCCTGCTGGGGATCGGCCTCCGTCAGGATGCTGGTATCGGCCGTGTGGAAGGCCGGGTCAGCCTGGGTCCCCAGAACCAGGGCGGCCTGCACGTGGCCCTGGCGTGCTGCGAGCCGGTAGAGAAGGTAGGCGTCCTCCAACTGCCCCTCGCCCTGCAATTGCTCTGCGCGGTTGAAAAGCTCATCAGGCTCCGTTTCCATGTCTTCGGCGCGCAATTTTGTCACGATGGTCCGCGCCGTGTCGCCCCCATGCTGAGCGGTTGTGCTTTTATTATTTTCACCCACAGGGGGCAACGGTAGAGGAACAGACTGCTCCGCCGGTGGCGGAGCGGCCATCTCGGGCAGGGCCGGCGGCGCCTCTTCTTTCTCGTCCGGCACCAGCAATATGGCAATCAGCGTAACGATGGCGATCACAGCCATCAGTGCCTTGGTACGCGGCGGGATGCCGTTGTTATGACCGCTTGTCAATTTATTGTCCCTTACCATTGCAACACTCGTAGTTCATCGGTTGGATGGGTACGCATTATCACTAGTCTGCGGCCCGGATAAAACCTCCCATCTGACAATGGGCGAAAATTTTTGTCAAACAAGGCATTCAGGCTGGGCGCGCAATGCATGGCGGGCCGAGGGAGGTCAGCCCTGCCTGGACTACATCGGGCAGTTCTGTGAGATGCAACGGGTGTGTCACCACCAGTAAGTCAATAAGAACAGTCCCTTACAGCTCGCAATGCGAGCTGGTCATTTGGTGAATTTTTTATTGGCATTGGGTAAAAGACCGAAACTGTCAACCCATTCCGGACATTTAGTCCTATCTAATATTCCTGTTGGTAAACAGGCAGGAGCGACCCGAATTTGTCAGGCGCTTTAGTCCGGGGAGCGGTGGAAATGTTACGAACCCGGTCATTGATCCGGTCCAAAATCATTTCTCTTGAGCATGGGGCTCTGACGCCCTCTCGTCCGCTTGCTATATCGACATGACTTGAATAACGTCTTGACTGACGCACTCAATATTTTGAGTGTCAGAAAATTCTTATTTCGACGTGGGCTGACCGACGGGCAGCCTGGTACCTGTTAGGCTCTCATGCCTGATAATGTAGCTTTTTTTGACGCGGGTAGATGGACGTAATCAAGTATCAACATTTTGGGTTTGCAGTGTGTCTGCTGGCCATGCCAGGGCTGGCCTCCGAAGCTTTTGCAAGCGCATGGGCATGCCATAAAGCCGAACTTACCCGGGAAGTAATCATTTTCTACCCGGAAGCGCCTGCGCGATTGCCGTGCAAAGTCTTTTATGCCAAGCCAAACGAGAATGTCATGCCTCGTGCATTGTGGGAGGCAAAAAATACGCAGAATTATTGCGAGCAGAAGGCAGCGGAGTTCATTGAAAAACTAAGTTCTATGGGGTGGAGCTGTTCCACGACAGCATCGAAAAGCAAACCAACGTATTAGTGCACGGTCACCAGATATTTGCTTTTAATAGCTTCTGGCCGTTCGCGGTAATACTGACCGCCGGATGGGAATGGCAAGTTATGCTACGTTCCTGCCCTTCGAGGGAACTGTAGGAATGGCTGGTTCTGGCAGGTTGCGGTCATACCTCGCAGATTAAAAGTCCCGGCGCTCTATGTCGCCTGTGGGTCGACTCCCGCCTGTTAGCGGATGCTTATATGGAATCAGTCTGCCAGGTCCGGGTTTGACCTGAATCCTGGCGTTTAAAGTCCGGGGAGTGCCACAGCCTGGCGCTGGTGTGTACGGGGAAGTTCGGCCAATAAAAGACATACGTAAACAGTCAACGAATGTCCGTTCACTGCTGGAAACAGCCATTGATCTTTGTAAAGCGCCTGCCTGTTACCCTTGCAATTTTCAATCACCGAACAACGGTTTGCCCATCCACTTGAACAAGGCTGAGGGGACCGCGGGGATAACGTAGAAGCGAATATCATAATCCGAACCCGGCACATCGTCCGGCTTGATCACAGACTTGTGAAACTCCAGGCCAAAGCGCACCGGTACTTTGCCGAAGTTCACCGTGGTGTTGATGCCGAGGCCGACCGGCACGGTGAAGCGGTCGTCGCCCTTCTGTTCCCAGTTGGCGATGATATTAGGGCCTGCGCCAATGTTCAGCGTGGGCGTGATTGCGTAGTAATAGAAGTACTGCAGGTTAGTCATATTGACATCCGAGCGGTCGCTGTCACCCGCGTAGGACCAGTAGTGCTGCGCCAGTGAGCCCACTTTCCATTTCGGCCCCAGGTAAACGCCGAGCGCCGACGGCCCAGCGGTGTATTTTTCCGAGCCCAGCACATCTTTACTGGCGGTCGGGAAACCTGCGTCGAAACCCAAGCCCCAGACAAAGTTGCCCTTGCCCATCTTGACCGGTTTTTTGGGTGACACCAGGCCGACGTAATAGGAATCACCCAACCCGGTCGTGCTGCCGCCGAAAACATCGAGGGGAGATTGCCGGCCGAAGTTCGATGGCGGTAGAAGGGCCCCCTGCGTACTACCGAAATCGTCCACCTTGTTATCGTCGATGGGCGAACGAGTGACGTTGTAGACCACCCGGTTGATCAGGTTCCAGTTACTGTTCAAGGCCTGTGGCCACTGGATGATGCCCATGTAGTTGGTCTTGTGATCCGACTTGTTGAACTTCGGATTCTCCAGACCATAGTAATCCACCTGGTTCCACCACATCGCCACATTACCCACCGGGTTATCCATCAGCGCCGACATCTGTGCCAGGGTTGGCTTGCAACCGGCGCGGATAATGTCACCGACATCGGCATCCGCCTGCTTTGATAATTTCGCGCAGTCAGCGGATGGCGGATTGTCCGGTTGGACGCTGTCAGACGCGGCAACGGCCGAAGCAGTAAATAACCCGCCGCTCAAGGTGAAGACCATTGCTATCAAAGTCATGTAATTCATATGCATCTGTCGTCCTTGTGTGTGACCTGGCAGTCTGACGCTTACTTCTCCGGCATCGGCGGCGGCGTATAACCTTTCCACTTACCACCCTGGATGAATTCACCCGGCTCTTTCTTGTTGGTGCGCGGTGCCTTTTTGTACCCTTCGCTGACATCGGGCGGAAGCACATACTCATCCACCGTTGCCATACGCACCTTGATGGTTTCCTTGGTGACATTGATGACCATCAGATCGCGCGCGATGGCCAGCGGGCCATCATAGGTCTTGCGTACACCGTCCATGATCGCGGCATTATTCTCCGGTGACTGTACCGAGTGATAGCCGACCGCCAGGCGCGGCTTGACGGCGGACATGACTTTGCCAAAAGCCTGGGGTTCGGTGTGAATGCGCGTCGATACATAGGTGGCCTGGCCCAGGTCCCAGCCGAAATAGGCGGCCAGCGCCTTGGGCGGCAGGAAACACTCGTGCGAAGCCACGTCGGCATCCCTGGCATAGTCGATGTACCACTTGTTGGGGTAGGTATCGCCACCGAATACGTATTTCAGCCCGTTCCATTCGAGGCCATAGCTCACCGAACCATCTAGGCTGTGAATTGCAGGCCAGGAACGGATGGTGACACCGTTTTCCTGGTAGACGACGACGTTTTCCTGTTTGTAATCGAACTCGTGGACCTTGATCTGTGCGCCCAGGTCAGGCAACGCACCGCTGCGGGTGGCCAGGTCCCAGGCATAGGCCTTTTGCATGGCCTCGACGAACGCCTTGGTCCCCAGCTCCGGCTTGGAACCCGTCGGCCCGAAGATATGGATCGGGGTAAAGCGTCCCGACAACCAGCCGCCGATATGCAACCCCATGAAGTCGCCGACATGGTCGACGTGCAGGTGACTGGCAAACACCTTATCAAGTTTCGAGAAATCCGGACGCAGGGAAAACAGGTTTCCCAGGGCACCGGAACCAATGTCGAAAATAAACTTGTCACCGTTGCCCAGTTCCACCAGGTAGGAAATGGAGACCGCCGCCTTGGTCTGGTTGGGCATACCGGTACCGAGTGCAGTGATGCGCATTTCATCGGCACCGAGCAACTCGGTATTGGGGAAATAACTGGCCGGGTACTGGCCGTCGACAATCGCCACCGGCTTGCGGCCCAGCGGCATGTTGTCCTTTGCGCTGGCAGCCTGCGCCAGGTCCGCCGTGATCATGGTCCCAAAAACCCCGCCCAGCACGAGCAGGCCATTCCAGGCGCTCTTTATCTTCAATGACATCATGTGCTTCTCCTCCTGTTTATTCTGACAATGGCGCCGGGTGGTCACCTGCCTGGCCGCGCACTTGCCAGACTGCTGCACCATATCCTACTCTATGGTTCTTAGCACAGCGTAGAGACAGAGGTCAATAGAGAACACTATGGTTCAGAAAAAAACCGAACGACTGACCCGTGACGCCTGGCTGAAAGGCGCTCTGAAACTGTGCGCGGCGGGCATCGATAACATCAAGGTTGCACCGCTCGCCGAGTACCTCGGTGTAACCACCGGCAGCTTCTACTGGCATTTCAAAAACCGGCGCGAACTGCTGGACGCATTGCTCGACTTTTGGGAACACGAAATGACGGAAGCAGCCATTGAAGCCGCCAGGCAGTTTTCAGGCCCACCTGCTGAGCGCATTCTTCTGATTATGGAAACGGTCATGAGCGACAAGTTGGCGGGCTACGATCTGCCTATCTGGCAATGGGCCCAATCGGATAGCCGGGCCAGCCGTATTTTCAAACGCGTGCTGAAGAAACGCTTTGAATTCGCCGCCTGGATGTTTTCCGAGGCCGGCTTCTCCCGCGAGCAGGCTGAGGTTCGCGGCCGCATGATGGTGATTTACATGATGGGTGAAACCACCCTGATTCCGGAATCGATGGCGAAACGCAAAGAGCTTGTAAAGCTGAAGCATGCAATTTTAACGGCGCCGGAACAGTGACACGCTAAAAGGGATGACAGTCTCTGAGGCATGGCACACCAAGTACCCTGTCTGTCGCCATTATGAATGTCAGCTTTGAGGTCAGGAAGGGACCTATGGTCTGGTGAAAGGAATGTCTCAGTTGGGTCGGAAGTTGCCGTTTAGGGGTTTCTAATATTAGGCGCGTCGATCGGTTGAAATCGCAACCCATAGCGGTCGTTTAGTCGTTTCTTATATGATCGGCAAGTGAAAGACGGGAGCCGACCCAGGACAGAGATTCAGGATTTCTGATTACCAATTGGTGTCCTCGGCACTCGTATAGCCCTCTGCCGCTAATCCGTATAGTTAATGGTAGTGAGCGGCTCTTCTCATGAGAATCGAGCCATTTTTCCGTAAGGGATGCAGATCATGCCAATGAAATACAATACGAGATATTTTTACTACTTAATCATCGCCGACATTGTACTTTCGATCTCTGCCTGCGGTGGGTCTGACGGAAACGCCGGATCCCCCGCACTGCCAACAGCCGGAAATGTGATCCGCGTACCCGAGGATTTCTCGACAATTGGTGCAGCTATTAACACCGCTAATTCCGGTGATACGGTTCTTGTCAGTACTGGAACATACAGTGAAAACGGCACTATATTTATTACAAAGAACCTAACTCTTGCTTCGACATTTATAGATACCGGAAACCAGAACAACGTCACCGATACCATTATTCGAGGAGATGGGACTAACGACCTATTTATAATATCCGACGGGGCTAACGTCAGAATTGAAGGATTGACTATAGAAAACGCCCGAAAATCTATCACTATAGACGCTGGTCATGGCGCCATTCGCCATAACGTGATCAGGAACAATAATTCAGATTCTATTAGCTTTGAAGGAGACTCCAGCGGGCTCGTAGAATTTAATACAATAATCAATAGCGGGGATGACGGAATAGATATCGATGGCTTAAGAGGCCCTTATACCATAAGGATGAATACAGTTTTAGGGAGTCATGATGATGGAATGGAGTTTCGCATGATTGACAGCTATTTGGTCACGGGACCTCTTGAATACGAAGTGTATGAGAATACCATCGACAGTGCTGGTGGCGATGGCATCCAATTAATTGATTATCCGACAGACAGTGAAAATCGCAGGGAAATGAATATCCATCACAACTACATTAAGAACGTAATGTTTGCAGGAGTCGGCACAATGCCGGATGAAATGTCACAACGAGGCAACCTAACCGAAACATATCCGGATATTGCTTTCATGGAGCGAGTTTTCGTTACCAACAATACAATCGTCAACAACGATAACGGAATTTCCGGTGGAGATAATTTTGTCGTTCTTAACAATATTATTGCTGATAATCGACTTGGCGTAGCAAATATTGATGGAGCCTCAAGGCTTGATTACACAATGTTCTTAAACAATAACTTATTTGGTGTGCCGACCGTTGTCCAGGGCAGCAACATCATTTTTGATGATCCAAGACTTAACTCCGACGGCTCATTACAAGATGGCAGTCCTGGTATTGATGCGGGAGCGAGTAGCTATACATGGCAGAGTGAGGTTGTATTAACCATTACAACATTCAATGGTAGCGCGCCTGATTTGGGGTGGATCGAAAGTGATGTGGGGGCACCACCACCATGAAAATCAGTGTCCCCGCCATGGTAAAGTTCTTTGTCTGTCACGAAGGGCCTGCTTCTGGCCGAACTTCCCCGTACGCAGCTGAGCCAGGAAGTAGCTTCTTCCCCGTCACGAACGGCAAGTTACCGACCGAACCCGGTACTACATGAAATCCTTATATAAGAATCCGCTAACAGGCAGGAGACGACCCGTTCCTGTCATTCAGGGTGAATGTTTGAATGGCAATTTAGCAGTGCGATTTCAACCGGTCGACGCAACACATGCATTAAATCGTTCTGCCGGGGTTTG
>JBHPFC010000009.1:0-59318 GCA_042576405.1 Pseudomonadota bacterium
GTACGCGGGGAAGCTTTGCAACAAAGGGGCCGTCGTCACGCTGCATGAGCTGATCGAGCGTCGACTCGACCTCGTGGATATCCTGGAATTTGCACAGCCGTTCAGTGCGGGAGCGCAGTTCCCCCGGTGTCTGGGGACCGCGCAGCAGCAACACACAGACAATACCGAGTTCCTGCCCGGTCAACTTCAGCTCGCCGAATTCTGTATTGCAGAACCGGTGCTGGTACTTGGTGACGCGACTGCCGAAGCCGCTCTTCTCGATGATATAGCGCTTCTTCTCCAGCAAGTCGATGGTGTCCCGCACCGTGGCCTCGTCGAGCGCCAGCACCGGGTCGCGGCTGCTCTTCTGGTTGCAGGCATTGGTGAGTGCATTAAGCGAAAGCGGATAGTGTTCGGGGGTGGTACGCTCTTTTTCAAGCAGGCAACCGATCACGCGCGCTTCGTAAGGTGTCAGGCAAATATCCACTAATGTCCTCCAGACCCGTTGATTTGAGCAATATAACACCACGCCAGAGCATCGAATACCGGTCGCAATGCTGATGGGCCACACCCCGAGCCTGGTCCGTTAAAGAACCGGGGCAATGCGCCATAACTTTCGACGCTGGAGAAAACGGTGCGTTGAGCCCATATATCGAAACGCGATAACCCAACCACAGGAGTGCCGTCCTTCGCTACGCTTGGCAGCTCGCTAATCGTGCTCGGACGACTGCTCCGGCAGGCGCTTCAGACCTCATTCATCTTACCGCGAGATCTTGCTGCAAGGTTCTAGTAGTATGCTGTTTCCGGACGCAGCGTCCGCCGACTGAATCGACTACCGGAGTGGTTATCCAGCTATGCAGAATCGCATACCCAATGCCTTTACCCCTCATCCGAAACTGACCGAACTGCCGCCGCTGGCGATGGACAAGAAGGCGATCGATGAGGATTTCCTTCGCTACTACAACCGCACTCTGGGCAGGGACAAACAGCACTGTACGAGCCACTACCTGTATGAAGCGCTGGCCTACACCGTGCGCGACAGACTGATGGAACGCTGGAAAGAAACTCGCTTCGCTTACGAAGAAAAGGATGCGCGGCGCACCTGCTACCTGTCGCTGGAGTTCCTGATGGGCAGAGGCCTCAGCAATGCCATGCTCAACCTCGGGATCACCGATGCGGTGACCCGTATGCTTTACGACTACGGGATCGAACTGGAAGAGGTCGAAACCGCCGAGAACGATGCCGGCCTCGGCAACGGCGGCCTGGGTCGCCTGGTCGCCTGTTTCCTCGACAGCTGTGCAACGCTGCAGTTACCGGTACTGGGTTACGGTCTTCGCTACGAGTACGGCATGTTCCGCCAGGAACTCGTCAACGGCTACCAGATCGAGGAACCGGATCACTGGCTGCGCGACGGCAACCCCTGGGAACTGGAGCGCCCGGAATACACCCAGCGCATCCACTTCGGTGGCCGCACCGAGTCCTACACCGATGAAAACGGTGCGCAGCGGGTTCGCTGGGTGAATACGCACGATGTACTGGCGGTGCCCTATGACATTCCAGTCCCGGGTTTTCGCAACGACACGGTGAACAGTCTGCGCCTGTGGAAATCCACCTCCACCGACGAATTCGACCTCGACGAATTCAATGCCGGCGACTATGCCGAGGCGGTGGAGTCCAAGAACAACGCCGAACACATCACCATGGTGCTCTACCCCAACGATGCCAGCGAGAATGGCAAGGAACTGCGCCTGCGCCAGCAGTATTTACTCGCTTCCGCGAGTCTCAAGGACGTACTGCGCCGCTGGATGCGACTGCACGACGACAATTTCGACACGCTGGCCGACAAGCACTGCTTCCAGCTCAATGACACCCATCCAAGTATCGCCGTGGCGGAACTGATGCGCCTGCTGGTCGATGAGAATCGTGTCGACTGGGATCGCGCCTGGGATATTGTCACCCGCTCCATGGCCTACACCAACCACACCCTGTTACCCGAAGCGCTGGAAAAATGGCCGGTGCAGATGTTCCAGAACCTGCTGCCGCGGCTGCTGGAGGTCATCTACGAAATCAATGCCCGCTTCCTCGCCCAGGTGGCACAGCGCTGGCCCGGCGATACCGATCGGCTGCGGCGCCTGTCTATTATCGAGGAAGGCGATACGCCCATGGTGCGCATGGCGTACCTGGCCATCGTCGGCAGCTACTCGGTGAACGGTGTGGCCGAACTGCATTCGCAGCTGCTCAAGGAAGGCCTGTTCCGTGATTTCTTCGAACTCTGGCCGGACAAGTTCAACAACAAAACCAATGGCGTCACCCAGCGACGCTGGCTGGCCATGTGCAACCCGGACCTGTCCGCGCTCATCAACGAGCACATCGGTGACGGCTGGGTCACCAAACTGGACGAGCTCAAGGGACTGACGAAATACGCCGACGATGCGGCATTTCAGCAACGCTGGCGCGAGGTCAAGCTGGCCAACAAGCAGCGTCTCGCTGACATGGTCGAGCGCGACTGTGGCGTGAAGATCGCCACGTCGGCATTGTTCGACGTACAGGTAAAGCGTATTCACGAGTACAAGCGTCAGCTACTCAACGCGCTGCACGTCATTCACCTGTACAACCGGATCAAGCGCGGCGATACCGCCAACTGGACTCAACGCTGCGTGCTGGTTGGTGGCAAGGCGGCACCGGGTTACGCGATGGCGAAGGATATCATCAAGCTGATCAGCAACGTCGCCAAGATCATCAATGCAGATCCCGACGTGGGCGACCTGCTCAAAGTCGTTTTTCTGCCCAACTACCGTGTCTCGGCAATGGAAGTCATCTGTCCGGGTGCGGATCTCTCCGAACAGATATCCACGGCCGGCAAAGAGGCTTCCGGCACCGGTAACATGAAGTTCATGATGAACGGCGCCATCACTATTGGCACCCTGGATGGCGCCAATATCGAAATCCTGGAGGAAGTCGGAGACGATAACTTCTTCCTGTTCGGCCTCGACGCCGCACAGGTTGCCGAGACCCGTGAGGACTACCGTCCGTGGGATATCATTGACGCCGACGCAGACCTGTATGCCGTCATGCAGCTATTGAAAAGCGGGTACTTCAATCAGTTCGAGAAACACCTGTTCAACGACATTATCGACTCGATTACCAGCGCCAATGATCCCTGGCTGACAGCCGCGGACTTCCGCACATTTATCGATACCCAGGAACGCGTCGCCGAGGCTTACCGCGACCAGCAGAGCTGGACGCGCATGAGCATTCTCAACACAGCGAACAGTGGCAAGTTCTCCACCGACCGGACCATGCTCGAGTACAACAGCGGCATCTGGAACCTGTCGCCGGTAACACCGCTGCCGCTTTAAGGAACCAGGGCGGTTTATTTTTGACCGCACCGCCCCGCCATTCGAAGCCGCTCCTGCATAAAAAGGGGCGGCACCCTTTTGGGTCTATGAACTTCTATACAGTAATTATCTATACGGGAAACGGGGTCTGACCCGGGAAACGGGGTCTGACCCCGTTTATAACGCGAAACCGCGGCAGCGCATTGTTTTCTTTGAGATTAAGGGTATCTAATCGTGCCGATCAGCCGCCGTACCCTGGAATCTGCTTACTCGACAATCGTTGCTATTATCACCCGTCTCTGCAATACTGCATCTGTCTTTACGACGCCTACCCTTAAAGCGTTCCACGTCTTAGCGACACCCCCCGTCTTAACGACTCACCATGTCTTAACGACGCTCTGCATCAACAATGATGTGACATATTACCTGGAAGTATCCTCCGGAGAGAGATCATGAATAAACTTACAACGATAGTTGCCGCCCTTGGCCTTGTCGCAGCATCTGGTTCAGCCAGTGCATGGGGCCCCTGGAATAATGGCGGAAACAATAACGGCTATGGAAGTGGCTTCGGCGATGGCATGGGTGACATGCTCGGCGACGGCGATTTCGGTATGAACTTCAGCGGCAGTGGTCGCGGTCAGGGCCGTGGATACGGTCGTGGCGACGGCCGCGGATACGGTGGCGGAAATAACGCCTACTACGGCGGCTACCCGGGTTATGGCGCTCCTTATGGTGGCGCTCCTTATGGTGGCGCTCCTTATGGCGGCGGCGCTCCTTATGGTGGCGGCGCTCCTTATGGTGCAGCTCCCTATGGTGGTGGCGCTCCTTATGGCGCTCAGGGTCCCTACGGTGGTCCCCAGGGCCCTTATGGTGGTGAGGCGCCGTATCGCGTACCCCAGCAGGCACCTGCCAGATAAACCCGGGCAACATACCGCTGTATCGAAAAGAGGGCTTCTACAGCCCTCTTTTTTTAAAATAAGAATAAAGGAATAAAGGGGTCAGTACCCTTAAATGGCATATGAACTTTTATATTTCATGCGCCGGCGGCAGGTCCGCGAAGATGCTATTGGCCATCCAGGAAGTGATGTTGCGTGTCAGCGCCTTGTTGCCGACCACGGTTAAAGTACCCCTGCCCATGGCCTTACGGTAAGTGTTTTCCCCCATCCAGATATCCGCCATGGTTTTCACGCTGGAGGTAAAATAAACGTCGACTTCCTTGCCGGGATCATTCACACAAAGATCCAGCTCATCCCCCGTAACGACCAGCCACCAGTCCGGAAACTCATCGATGTCCGTGAACTTGAAGCGGATGACAGTCTCGTCGCCGACCAGTTTTTGCGGCACGATGCTGCGTTTCAGGTACAGCATCAATAACTCGACATCATAGTCGTCTTCTGAAAGATTGGAGCGCGCCCAGCGCATGCCCCATTCGCCCATGGAGCGGATAATCGGTAACAGCTCCTGGCAGGATTCCGTGGGGAAATACTCATGCCCCTTCTGGCCGGGGATTTTTTTCTTCAGCACCAAGCCGTGTTGCGCCAGTGAATCGAGGCGTTTCGATAATAGCGTCGGGGATATCAGGCTCAGCCCGCGCTGCAGCTCGTTGAAGCGCCTGCCCCCCATAATCAGTTCGCGCAAAATCAGAATAGTCCATTTTTCACCAAGAATTTCAGTCGCTTTGGCAATGGGGCAGAACTGACCATATTCCATATCTATGCCCTCCTCCGGTGCGTGAAACCCGGTTAATTTTTTAGTGTAGTGGGTTACTCCATTTTATGTAGTTGGATACTACACAATCGAGAGTATTTTCAAAGCCCGCTGTTCCCTAGGCTTCTCACATCAGGCAGCACGGCTGCCCGAGCAGCAGAGAAACCAGCAAACAGGAGCAACCGCATGAACCACACAGCAACCGACGTGATCATTCACACCCGGAACCCGCTAAGCCAGATGCAGTTTGAAGAAGTTGCCAACCAGGTAAAACGCATTAAGGGTGTCATCAAGTTTGACCAGAACCAGACCAGACCCCGTTTCATCATGGTGGTTTATAACGCCGGCCAGACACGTGCCCTCGCCATCCTGAACAAACTGACCCGCCTCGGATTCAACGCATCGCTGGTGGGCATCTAACAACAGGGAAAAGGCATCATTATGAAAATCATCAAATATATTTACCAAAACACAGGCGAACTGAAACAACTATTCGTACAAATCATGAGCGACCTCGCCTATACAGGCGCATAGACAGCACCCTTTCAGGCAACACCACCATTCACCAGTACAGGAGAACCAATCATGTTTAAAAGAACACTCACACTTGGCTATGGCGTACTTGCCTACCTGCTGTTTTTCGGCGTATTCAATTACGCAATTATGTTCATTGGCAACATCATGGTAACGCCGTCACTGGACTCGATCGGCGACAGTGATCTCAGCCTTGCCTTGTTAATAAACATCGGCCTGCTTACCGCCTTTGCCCTGCAACACAGCATCATGGCAAGACCTGCTTTCAAGCGCGCATGGGCAAAAATTATCCCAGAACCGGCTGAACGCAGCACCTATGTACTGGCATCCACGCTAATGCTGGGTGGCATCGTGTATTTCTGGCAACCATTGGGTGGCGTGCTCTGGCAGGTAACGGCCCCGGTGGCGATCGGTATCCTGTACGGCCTGTTTGCCATCGGTTGGGGAATCCTGTTTTTAGCCTCATTCCAGATCAATCACTTCGACTTGTTCGGCCTGCGCCAGGTATGGCTGTATTTTCGCGGCAAACCCTACACGCAACTCGAATTCAAAACCCCCTGGCTGTATCGCCACATGCGCCACCCCCTGTACGTCGGCCTCATGATTGGCCTGTGGGCAGCGCCAACCATGACTGTTGCGCACCTGGTATTTGCCCTGCTGTGCACAGCTTATATCTTCGTCGGCACGAGACTGGAAGAGAAAGACCTGGAAAATGCACTGCCAGAGTACAGGCAATATAAACAGGAAGTACCCATGTTTATGCCGAAAATCGGCAAGAGAGGAGCTCAGGGTATCGTACTCGAAAGCGTTCTGAAGCAATCGTAACACTCTGGATTCCAAAGTGGTCAGTGCCCTTATTTAACGGGTACTGACCACTTTTATCACCACTCTCTGATCTGTAAAGGCCTGGGACAGTGACCGACATACAACTCCCCGCCCTGTGACCAGCCGTAGTTGCCAGCCCGGAATTCGATCCCCAGCCAGACAGACCTGTGTAAATGGCGTTAAATAAATCGAATAAATCAGGACGGACCGTCATCGTTGGATTTAGTAAAATCTGTGTTCTGCACCCAATCACCATTTATTTAGACTTAGGCAGAAAAAGCATTTACGATTGAGCTACAAAAACAAGACACGTTGCAGGGATCGCTGAGAATCGTAACTATTTGGTGGGAAACATGCGTGCGCTGGGCCGGGCCATATAGAAATGGCCAAATTTATCCTGAAAACATTTAACGTTCATCCGGGTACATTCGCCGCAACCGGTTTTTGCCGCCCGTTTAGTTCCCCGAAAAATCTTTCTGAAGCGAGGCCTGAAAAAGCCTTTGCCCTCTCATAACTGATGGGGGCCTTATGAAATTGAAATTAGCTTATAAATTAAAAATATCCGACGTCGTCAGTGTACTGGTGATGGCAGTCATTCTTGTCGTTGTTTTTTTGGTACATGGGGTAGATTATCAGCCGGGTGTATCTCCGGATTGTGAAGCCTGCAGGCTGGATATCGGCCCTATGGCAAGATCCGGCCACTATGAAGAAATGCTATGGAATGGCACGCAACACGTTTATCACTCAGCAAATGACAATCTTGTTCAATTCACCAGGCCTAACAATCTACAGCCCGGTAATAACAGCGAAGTTATTAAAAACTGTATTGATTGCCATAACGACAAGCCTGGCGCAAAAGCCGATTCTCTTGGCGCATTGTGGGTAAAGTTTCCAAGACTTGATAAAGATACAGGCAGGATTATTGATTTCGAAAAGGCGGTTCAGTATGAATTCGTAAACCGCTATGGCGGCACAAAACCCTTTTACAATGAAGTAAGAATTACCGAAATCATGGTCTATGCCTATGAAAAGGCGAGACAGGAAAAACGCGTGTTCGATGTCGAGCCCGACGATGGTATTGAACTTTCTGACGAACAATTAGCCGATCTGAATACGTCATATACCTGCATGAGGGTATTTGAGAAACTTGGCAGGCCCAAGGGTGATATCGCGCCCTATATAGTAAAAGGCTGTAACATTTTCACCAATACCACCAATAACCGGCCAACCGGATACGGTTTCTGGAAAACCGAAATGAACTGCTCGTCATGCCACATGGAAGGTGGAAGCAAGGAATATGCGGTTCATATCGGCGACGCCGTAGTAAATTATCCAGGCGTATATTCCTCGAACAACATTATTTACACCAATAGAATGCGCGTGGCGCGTTGTTATGCACACTCTATTAACGAAATACTCTATGGCTCCAATTCGGAATATTACAAGCTGCTTACCTTGTATATGGCATGGATCGCTGAAAAGAACGGGCTGCATATAGGGCAAAACAGAGACAGTCGTGGCATTCAGAATGTTCGCGGAACCGCCGCCCGGCATGCCAGTATTATAGCCGGCCAGAAATCGTACGCAGAGAAATGCCAGATATGTCACGGCCCGGCAGGCTATGGCACCGACCGTTATGATGCTATACCCGCGTTTACGCCTCCACCGATCAATGGCGGCGAAGCGTTTGTACATACTGCGACATTGTCTTATTCCAGTCGCCTGGCCTCCTTCCTGTTGAATAATATGCCTCCCGGCGCAACTCACGAAAACCCGTTGCTCTCGCCACAGGAGGCGCTGGATATCGCCGAATTTATCAGCGTTCAAACACGACCGGCCGCACCTGGCGCCAGCAACTTATCGGTTTTTTATACTTACCTGGGAAACACGGTTATGGAACTTTGGTTTAAGGAAAAAACCAAAGGGGGAAATCTATAATGCCCTTTAGTCACGCTGAGATTTCAAGGAATGTATTTCCCGGCTTCGTCATGGCACTGATTAACCTGCCCATGAGCATTGGCTTTGCCTTCCTGGCCGGCATCCCACCGGTAATGATGATTAATGCGAGTATCATATGCGCCATCATCGGCCATTTTCTGAACGCTTCACGTTATGCCGTCGGCGGACCCAATTCAGCAACATCCATTTTAATAGCCGTGGCGGTTACGCCTTTTGCTCCGCAAATGGGCGACCTGTACATCGGCTATGTCGCCTCCCTGGCCTTAATGGTTGGTATCTGGCAATTACTATTTTGTATTGTATTCGCCAAATATCACATTACGGACTATTTCAACCAGGAACTCATCGAAGGCCTGGTGTTAGGCATCGGTATCATATTTGTACTGGCAACTCTTTACATGGTGCTCGGCCTGCCGCAACTGTCATATCAACAATGGCTGGTATTTGATGTAGTCAGCCTGGGTATTGGCAGCTTCGCAGGAGAAGGCAGCTATTTTGCGTTGATCCTTGGATGTATCACGATAGGTACAGGATTACTCATACGCAGGAGCAAATACAAACGCTACAACATCATTGGAGCGTTGACCGTCGGTATCGTCGCATTACTGGTACTGGAATCGTATTACTCGTTTCATATTGAACGGGTCGGCTGGATAAACCTGAACCTGTCGACGAGTTTGCCCGACTTCAGGCAGGCCAGTTTGCCTATCGCGGCAAACTTTATTGCACCCGCGTTTGTTATCGCCATTATCAGCACTTTACAGGCTATTACTGTGGCCAAGGCGATCAGAGCGGACGATGAAGTGATGAACCCGCTGCGGGATATATTCTCCCAGGGCATACAACACATAGTCCTGTCGTTTCTTCATGGCGCCCCGGTCGCCAATTCAATCAATAAAAGTGTCGCAAAAAAAGAACTGGGCTCAGGTTCACGCGCCTTGCTCTACTCGGCGGCCTTTACCGTCATACTGGTGGTATTTCTGGACTTTGTGATCGCCTACATCCCGTTGTCAATTCTCGGTGGCCTGCTGTTTTTAAGCGGGTTAAGCATGGTTAATCTCGGCATTATGAAACGCTACCTGCGCAGCACCAGGAAAACCGCGGCAATATTCTTCAGCACCGCGTTTCTGGTAGTTGTTGTCGATATTTACACAGCTGTGAGCTTTGCAATTCTGGCAACCTTTATCATTAACATCATCGAAGTTTCAAAGGTACACCTGACATCCAGGATTGAAAACGGTAAAACACTGGTGATCTCGATGGAAGGCACGATCCTGTGCCACTCATGCAGTCAAATTTCACGCTATTTTAACGAAGCCTTTAACCCAGACATACGGGAAGTTATTCTGGATGCCAGAAACGCACACTTGCACGCCAACGAAATAATGGACTTCAAGTGGCTGACAACCCACGCAAATAAAGGCGTAAAAATTCGCTTTTTGTTCAAGGAAACCGCGCGGAGCAAACTGGACAATCTGGTTCGGCTCAACCCCGATATTGCCGGCTTCTTGAAAAGCGCCACTGATATCAACGATCATGAACAACCGAAATATGGTGGCGACAGGAGAGCCGGGCGAATCGATACAGCCGGCAATATCATATCGACTGGCGACAGGAGAGATAAACGCAGGCTGCACCTTAAATACAGTGGCGACAGGAGAGTGAAAGGAACTGATTACCTGAAAACCGGTGGCGACAGGAGAATAAAAAGACTGGAAGGTGTTGAGTACCTGCAGCAATCAGGGTCTTAAGACCGATCCTACAGCCAAACTGGACTGCGCAAGATTTTCTTTACTGTCCTGATTTTCTTTTCGATACAAGAATCAATTGATCTGGCGCACTTTCATCGTGGATATTGACATGCGAGTCATTCTTTCCTTGCCAATCCTGCATCCAGGCAAGTAATACACTTTCAGGAACAGGCCTGCTGATATGAAACCCCTGGGCCGAATCACAGCCGAGCACATCAAGAAGATTCAATGCCCCTTCAGTCTCTACACCTTCGGCCAGTACTTTTAAACCGAGATTGTGCGCCAAATCGATTGTTGATCTTACAATAACAGCATCATTTTCATCTTGCTCCATATCCATGACAAATGACTTGTCAATCTTCAGCTCATTAACCGGTATCTTTTTCAGATAGGCCAGCGAAGAGTATCCCGTACCAAAATCATCGATGGATATTCTGATGCCCATTGAATCGAGAGCATTAATCGTTTTTAGCGCTCTGCTTGTATCTGCCATGATGACGCTTTCAGTGATTTCAAGCTCGATCTTTCCGGGATCGATACGATGCTCCAGAATTGCTGCACTCAGATGCGTAACAAACTCCTCATCCTGTATATTCAGCGTTGAAACGTTAACAGCGATGTCGATATCAATACCCTGTTCCTGCCATTTGCGGCAGTCACTGAATGCCTTGTTAACCACCCAGTTTGTCAATGCAATAATGGAATCACCGAGCTCTACTATGGGTATAAACTGGTCTGGCGGCAATAAACCATGCTCGGGATGATCCCAACGTACCAGCGCCTCCACGCCCGTCACCTTCCTGTCTCTCACACGGACCTTGGGCTGGTAGTGCAGGACCAGTTCATTTTCTTCTATAGCCCTGGGCAACCCACTAATCAAGGCCAGTCTTTGCTCACTATTGATGTCATAGCTTTCATCATATACCGCGACACCAGACCCGGTTTTTTTTGCATAGTACATCGCAACATCGGCCCGTCGCATAAGAATGTTGCTACTGTCACCGTGCGCTGGATACATCGCAATACCGACACTGCCGTCGATCAACAGCCTCATACCTTCCAGTTCAAAATGCTCCTGTATAACAGCCCTGATCTTTACAGCGATCAAGCTTGCCTTGTCTACCGTATCTGCATTTTTAAGAACGACTGCAAATTCATCTCCGCCCAAACGGGCCACCAGGTCATCTTCAGACAATACACTTAACAATCTCTCGCTCAGTTCCTTGAGCAGAAGATCACCACACTTATGACCCAAAGAATCATTAATTTCCTTGAACCTGTCGAGATCAAGTAATAACAATGAAAATGGTTTTGTGGTTTTTCTGTATCTCTTCAGCGTACTTTCAATGTACTTGAACAGTCGTTTTCTGTTCGGCAACCCTGTCAATTCGTCATGGTATGCCTGGTACTCCAGCTTATCGGACTTTTCGTCAAGATTGACAGCCATCTCGTTAAATGCTTCTGATAATGAAGACAGCTCAGTATCTGTAGGCACATTTACCTGAACTTTCCGGTCACCATTAGTCAATCGGTCAATGGCACTTTCCAGGCTTTCCAGCGGACGCATCATCTTCTTGGAAAAGTAGACCACTATAAACACGGTCAAAATTATCGCCAGAACAAACGCCATAACAAAACGGTTTATCAAACGATTCAACGGAGCCAGCGCTTCATCGACCGGTTGTTCTACAATAATCCACCAACGGTGAACCGGATCAAAGTAGCCAACCCCGGCGACCGTATTCCCGTCAAAATTCCTGTAGATCTCCAGCTCTGCCTGCCGGTCTTCACTGGAAAGCATTTGAGAAACTGTTGAGCCCTGCAAATGCGTGCCCGACAGCACAAGACTGGGGTCCGGATGGGCCACCAGTTTCAATGATTCATCTATAATGTAAACATAACCGCTTTGTTCAATCTGCAGCGATTGAACAGTGTCCCACAGCCATTTCAGGTTAATAACTACCCGAATCACCTTCCCTGGCCCATTGTCAGACTTTATGGGTGTAGCGAAACTTACCATCGGCTCCAGATATTCTGAAAACATGACGCGACTGATACTTCGCTCGCCCAAAAGGGCATTTTCTATCACGGCATCACCGGTAAAACTTCGTACTTCGTTCCTGCCGACCCCAATCATACGGGAAACCCGGTTTTCTTCCTGCCCCTGGTGATCGACTATACTGGCCTCTTCAATCTCTGAACGATTGCTTATGAACGAATTTAATAATTTAGGGGCAAGAGTACTCTGGCTGTTCGGGTCTGAAGCTATCACCGAAGAAATCACGTCTGCTTCTACGAATATCGGAATGAAAAACTTTCCTATTTCATTTGATGTATTAAAGGCTATTTCATTCAACTGATCAGTTTTTGTCTTGATCAGCTCGTCTCTCGACCCGATATAGATAAGAGAGCCCCACAGCACAATTGAGAAAAGCACCAACGCCAAAACCAACAAGATAATCTTGTTGGCAATACGTCTTGGACTTTTAACAGAGAATATGCTCATTTATCAGTCTTAATATATTCATCAACCTGAATGCGTACAACGTCTGTTATCTGGACACCCAATGCATCCTTAACTTCTTCGTTCATTATGTAAATAACTTTCTTGGGTGTTTCAAACGGAATTCCGCTTGCGTCAACGCCTTTGAGAACCTTGTCAGCCAGCCGGGCTGCCTGAGCGCCCATATCATAAAAGTGGGCGCCATAACTGGCTAACGCTCCTTTTTCCGCCAACGGCCGTGAGTGGGTCATTAATGGAAGCTTCAAGCGATTAACATTTGGCAAAATAACATCCTTCAATGCATTATCGATTGGCGCAGTCGGCACTGTGAGCATTGCATCGACTTCACCTGGCTCAAGACTTTCCATTGTTTGCTTTATTTCATCTCGACTGGATACTGCTCGAGCATCAATTTCAATATTACTTTGTTCCGCTATTTCTCTGGCTTTGGCCACGCCAATACGTGAAGGTGGAATTTTCTCGTAATACAGAATCAGGATTTTTTTCATATCCGGCAAGAGATCCTGCATCAGCTCAACCCGCTTACCCGATAACTCCGCGTTGAGGTTATCAATACCGGTTACCTCCCAACCAGGCTCGCGACGGCTTTTCACCAAACCTCTTTCCGTAATCGCATTCACATAAAGCACAATTACCGGGATTTTTTTACCCCCAAGCATTTTCTTCATTGTGTCGGCTTCAAGACCACCGGCGGCAACAAGCAGGTCCACGTCCTGATCAATCAATTCCTGAACCAGCATGTTCAGTTCCGGCCGCTTGTTCTTTGCATTTCGCATTACATACTTGATCGATTCATCGGGTTTGTATCCCAGTCGGGACAAGCCATTCATGAATCCGTCGACCTGGGGCTGACGAGAATCACCGAACAAAACAACCCCGATGGTTTTGGTTTCGGTTACTTTTTTATTTTCACAGCCGGACATGGCGAGCAGAGAAGCCGACATGAGCAACATCATTACGGCTGTAAACAAATCTCGACCAGCGTTATAGATATTCATAATGTCATCCTGACAGCAAAATAATATTTAATAATTAAATAGATACATGATCTCTAGCTTATCGGACAAAACCTGACGAAGTTAATAGAGACTGGTAGACATCCGGGCGTTTAGAGCCCGAAAAACGGGTTAAACTGTCCGGCTCACACCGGAAGAAGTGATAGAAACGACTTGAGGGATATATTATTATTATGTATATCATATAGATATAGCATTTACCTGTGCAGGAAAGATAAACACCCTCCACGTTTAATTCACCCTCTTCAAGTCACTATTCGTCCCGCCACTTTGCCCTGATTATTGCGAGATTTCGCCAAATCCTGCTGGCTCGGTTGACTGACTTGCTGCCCATCGGCCATACCCGGCCAAAGCCTGACCCGAGGCCAACAGTAAAAGGGGTCCGTACCCTTTAATCAGTAAAAGGGGGCAGTACCCTCTTAACAAGTTAATTCAGAGCCCTTTAACCTTCGCCAACATTTCCTGAGCATGACCATCTGCAGTAACACCATAAATCGCATCGATCAGTTCACCTTCTTTATCGATAACAAAGGTCGAACGGACGATGCCCATTTTCTTCATGCCGTTTTTTTCTTTTTCCTGCCATACTCCGTAGGCATCACAGAGTTCACCCGAGGTATCGGCCAACAAATCCACCTTAAGTCCAAATTTATCGATAAAGGCCTGGTGACTTTCACACGAGTCTTTACTCACCCCAAGCACCACGGTATCCGCTTTGGCAAACTCACTGGCCAGTTCTGTAAACTGATTCGCTTCGATGGTACAGCCGGGTGTGTCATCTTTCGGGTAAAAATACAAAACAACGTTTTTGCTGCCCTTGTAATCAGACAAACTGATCATTTCATCATGCTGGTTTGGTGTACTGAATGCAGGTGCGGTCTGGTTTTTCTCAAGCATGGTCATTGCCTTTATAAATTAATAGTGGAAAAAGGGAAAAGGGTACTGACCCCTTTTAATTCGATCCCTCGAGTATTGCTGTGTAGCCTTGCTGATAGCCCGGATACAGGAACTCGAACCCGCTCGCGTGCAGGCGGGTATTGCGGCAGCGTTTATTGCCGGGTTGCCGCTTTTGCGCGTCGTCGCGGTGCGCCACTACCTGCGGCCCGGCCACATCCAGGCGTTCCGCCAGCCAGCGCATCACGTCGCACGACAACGCCGGATCGTCGTCCACCCCGAGATACAGCAGCTCCGGTTCATCCAGCGCCATCAGATGCTGCAGCGCACGGGCGCAATCCTGGCTATGGATGCGGTTGCTGTAAACACCCTGCACACAACGGGCAGTTCCGTCGCGCACACTGTCGATCAGGCGTGTGCGGCCGGGGCCGTAGATGCCACCGAACCGGACTACGGTGGCGGGATAAGGCCCGTTCCATAGCAACTCCTCACCTTCACGGATAAAGCGGCCGGAAAATCCCGTCGGTGCGGCAGGCGAATCCTCGTCCACCCACTCGCCCTGCTTCTGGGGGTAGACCGAGGTGCTGGAGACCAGCAGTATACGCCGTGGCTGTTGCCCGGCGGCGGCAAGCGCCGTGAGCAGATTGGCGACACCGTCGACGTAGGCGGCCCGGTAGTGCGCCTCGCTGTATGCGTCAGCCGCCGCGGAGTAAAAAACATAATCGAACTGTTCCTGCGGCAGGTTCAGGTTGTCCGGACGTTGCAGATCGCCGGGCAACGGCTGTATCTGCGACGCCAGGGTAGCGGTATTACGTTTCAGGCCCCAGACTTTATGGCCGTCAGCCGCGAGGTTCACACCCAAACGATTACCGATATCGCCACAACCCGCAATTAGAATATTCGCCATCTTATAAATTCCCAACCCGATCGTTTTGATTATATATTACGACATTCGTTCAAACCTGTTACATATCGCTAGCTCAAACCATCACCCGACCGTCGCCGTTTGGCAACATAGGTGTATACGGCAAGGACCCGTTACAATACAACCTCGTAAAAGGAATTCTGAGGAAATAAACAATGAAACTGCACCATGGAATATTAAGCGCAATACTGTCAGGCCTGCTGGCTATTGGACTATCAGCCTGCGAAAAGGAAGGGCCCGCTGAAAAAGCAGGCAAAGCGATTGACGAAACAGCTGCCGATGTTGCAGAACAGGCCGGGGACGCAAAGGAAGCCATCGAGGAAAAAATGAAGGAAGAGTAACAACACCTGTCATTACAGCTTCCCGGGGACCGGTCTACCCGGGAAGTTGACGTAATCAGAGGACGGAGGGATTATTTTTTGATCCCTCCGCCCGCCCTTTTCTTCCTCCGCCTGTTTAGCCAGTAGCCGGCAAGGACAATCAGCATAAAAATACCCACAATCAGTGCCGGGGCCCAGGGACCGAAGATAGCAGCGCGGGTATGAAGACCGGACAACAGCCAGCCCCAGGCTGACATAGCGATGTAAGTGCCGGCGAGCACAATCGATACCGTCAGCCAGGCTGAAAAACCAAGCAGGTAACCGATCGCCGCGCCCACCACCGGTCCAGTCATCCAGAAAGGGAACCAGACGAAGATAAACAGCCCGACGATGCCGTAACGGCTCACCTTGTCATGATGGCGATCGGCAGCCTCATGCGTACGTTCAAGAAATCGCTTCAGGCCGGGAAACACGACCAAACTGCGTATGCTGAAAACGAACAGCGGATAAAACAACAATACCAGCACGCTCTCGACCCACATATTCACCGGCACCACGAGCGCGTGACCGTAACCGCCGGCATAACCGATGGACATGGACACGGCCCGGCCAAAGACGATGTTGGTAAAGCTCATGACGCCGATCATGTGCAAGGTTTCCGGCGAACCAAAGGCCACCATTCCCATGACGACCGGGCCGGCAAACGTGACAGCGATACCCAGCAACAAGATACGCCCTTCGGTCGTCCTCAACAGCTGGCGCCAGGTGGTCCGGGGCAGACGTTCCGGGTTGGGCGCAGGCCCTGTTTCCTCATCATTCACGGGAACAGTATAAAGCGTATCGAATCTGCGTACCTGTTGATCCTTTCTTCCAGATATCACCCTGCCGCTATTCATAGGGCAGGCTTTTTGTACGGAGAGAAGAACCGCAAACCTTCAAAATACGTGGATTATGCGTTGACGGATCGGGAAACAACGTTCATTCTGCCACGTCTCATGCGCATGAAATTCGCTTCGATGCAACCCGGCAAAGGCAGGAGTCTTCATACCACGACTCTTCTGCTTGCCTCGCTGATTTCTATTTTGCTCGTAGCCGGATCAATAACAGCCAGTTTATATATTGGCAATCTCAATAGTAAAAATGCAGCGTCTTTGCTGCAACAGAATATTGTCACCAACTTCATCGAGAAGCTTGGTCATCATGTCTGGCGAGTAGAAACCCGGCTTAACACCATCTTTACTCCCTACGCCAGCGATGACCATACAGCGATGCTGCAAGATATGGATCTTGCCATTCAAGAGCTGCATAAACTCGACACTCTGGAAACAACCGGTTCGGCTTCTCTCAAAACCACTATCGCAGAATTAAACGGCAACCTGTCAGCTCTTAAAAATAAAATCCTGGAACTGATCGATCTATCCAGCGATCCGAACTGGGTATTCCCGATACTGCCTTATATTAGCGATACCCTGCTAAAGTCGAATCAGGAGTTTTTAACAGCCGTCACAACAGCACTCAACGAGATTGCCAATGAAGAGAGCAGTCCACAGATTATAGAAATGTATCGTAGAGTGACCGAGTTAAAAGATTTATGGCGCCGTCAAATTCTGGATTTTCGGGCCATTATTATTCGCATTGTCGCATTAAACCAGACTGCAGATCTCACCCAGAAACGTAATCTCGAACTACGTCATGAAGTGATACTGGAACAAATTGACGCGATCGAAATCCTGCACCAACAGGATCCATTTGGCTTTGATACCGAAGAAGCAATCAAGACAATGCGTTATCGCGCCAGCAAATGGATGGCTGATTATAACGGCTTTGGGAAGTTAACTGATGCCAAGGCGCTACGAGCTGACGTAAATTATATAAAAACCGAAATCCAGCCCGTGCAAAAACAGGTTGCGGATAATATAACTGAACTGGAACGCATCGTGAAAAGGTGGTCAACAGAAAACATCGGCAAAATAGAAAGTGCCGCGAGAACGATTACCGTCGAAATCTGGTTACTCTCGTTTATTTCATTACTTTTCGTTGGCCTGGCATACAATATAATTTCAAAAACCCTGTTACGACCTATTTCGCAATTATCTGACGATTTACAGCAGGACAGCCATGCAAAAAACACTCAACCTTTAACGACAAGAGCGAAAGGAAGTGCAATTAACAGCAAGGAAGTTTACTCCCTGATAGATTCCTACAACACCATGAAAAAAGTGATTCATGCCCGCGACAGGGAATTGCTGGAGATCAACAAAGAGCTGGAAAACCAGGTCAAGGCCAGGACTGCCGAGCTCGAGTACAGAAATAACGAACTCAATGCATACAATTACTCTGTTTCCCACGACTTGCGCTCACCATTACGCAGTATCGATGGATTCAGCATGGCGTTACTTGAAGACTGTGGAGATCAACTAGACGAGTCAGGAAAAAATTATTTGCACCGGATCAGAAAGAGCGCCCAGCGCATGGGGGAACTTATCGATGACATGCTTCAACTATCCGCCATAACCCGCGCTGAAATTCGCTGCGAACTGGTTAACCTGAGCGAACTAGCGAACACAGTATTTAACAACCTGAAAGAACAACAACCTGAACGGCAGGTAGAAATAGTTGTGAAAGACAACATTACCGCCGAGGGTGACAAGAAGCTGCTGCAAATTGTGCTCGAAAACCTGCTTGGTAATGCCTGGAAGTACAGCAACAAGCGACAAGAGGCAGTAATTGAATTTGGTGAAATAGCAGAAAGCAGCAAACATGTCTTTTATATCAAAGACAACGGAGCCGGTTTCAATATGCAATATGCGAACAAATTGTTTGGTGTCTTTCAACGTCTGCATGGGTCTGATTATGAAGGAACCGGGATCGGACTTGCCACCGTCAAACGTGTCATTGAACGCCACGGAGGTGAAGTTTGGGCCGATGCAAAAGAAGGTACTGGCGCAACTTTTTACTTCACCCTGGCCTGAAACAGGCCCGACATCCTGCGGGAGAGGTCTCCCGACCGCGATAAGATGGCCTCGTATCCTGGCACTTGCTGTTTTCAAACACTCGGCGGATATTCCGAAAAAACCGGCAAGTCATTCAGAACACGACCACCAGGCTGACCAGGGAGAATCCCTTCATTTTAATACTCTCGCCCCTTAAATCTTCATGGATATAAAACTGCCACGGGTTTCGTTGAACAGGATGGTCACAAACTCAACCCCGACGACCCATACCACGCCCGATACGGCAGATCTTTTTTCGTAGTTCGTGACGCGTGCAACTGCAGTGCAGGTTTCACACTCGACTTTTATACGCATGCCCCGTTTAGGCGATTTTTCCGTGACAAACTGCATCCCCCTTGGCGAAATATCCTGCACGACGCCGGGATACCCCTTTTTCTGCGGCCAGGCGGTATAGAATACGAGATGAAGCTGTTTCGCAATGCGGTCTACCATGCGCCGACAGGACTTTTCGAACCGGGTTATCTCAAATCCTTTAAGCGGGCTTGCACATTTACCGCACACTGCATCCTGGCGCGGTGTTCTGCCGTGCCGATGCGGTGTACCACAGAAGGCGCATGATTCCTGCACTACGGACTGGGGATGTGCCTTGCTTTGATTGCGCGGGGACGCTGATGTTGTCGGCGCCACGTTGGCACGCAAAAAAGTGCGATCGTATTCGGCACGTTTCCGGGGATCGGAAATAACTGCATAGGCCTCGTTTATGAGGGCTGCGTTGCCGTGGTCACCGCCAAGGTCGGGATGCTGCTTGAGCCGATGCATGAGCGTACGGTAACTGGACTTGATGATCTCCTGTGGCGCGTCCGGCTGAACGTGCAAGATCCTGTAATAGTTCCTTTTATTCTTCATAATCTATTGTTTATCGACCAGCCCGCTGAAAACCATAGAACTCCAACAGGCATCATCCCCGTGCTTACAGGCAACATGATCCGCTGGTTTGCCAACGCCTGTGCTGCTGCCGCTTCAAATCGAACCCGACGCGGGATCCAGCGGACCCGGTTTCACATCAGTGACTGCGCCACATTCAGCGCCTGTACAGCGACCGGCCGCCTGTGTTGCTGTCGCGTCGAATCGAACCCAAGACGCACTTTGAGACCATACGCGGGGTCCAGCGGATCCAGTTTTACAACCGTGACCTGAACAGGACGCCTGTTCTCCAGTGCCTCGCGCACCTGGATTGTCAGCGGGGATTCCGGAAGCGCGCCGATGATTTCGCCACCACGGTGCAGATAGATACGTTCGTACCCCCGTGGCATTGCACGATCCCAGGCAACGGACAACCGGTCACCCACCTGAAAATATCGACTCCAGCCCTCGGAAAAACCGATATGTGCCGACATACCGAGAACACGTGTTTCCATTTTTGACAACGACGCCAGGCACAGGAAACCTGCCAGCGCACACGCCAACAGCAGGCCACCCAGCAGCCACATCCCACCCTGCTCCATTGAGTTCATTCTGATTCGCCGCATAACGACCTCCCTTGATTGTCAGGAGCAGTTTGCAACAGGGGGTAGCTCACCAGGTGAGCCATAGTGAATTACCGGTATTGCCGGATAATCTCGTCTGCCTGTTCTTTAATCCGCTTGCGCAGCGCAGCCGGTGAAATCACTTCGACAGCCGGACCGTGCTTGAGAATATCCATGATCAATTCGCGATCATCGCTGTAGGGGAACTCCAGCACGTAGCTGCCGCCTTCATCGAACCAGCCCTTCTGCTGCGGATGCCAGGTTTCAGTTGCAACCCAGCGGGCGCGCTCGGGCGTAAACCGCAACCTCGCCGTCTGCGTATCACGGCCACCAAAGATGCCATAGCCCGATGCCAGAATCCCGTTGAGTGTTTTGTCTGCCACCTTGCGGGCTTTCCTGTCCAGCGGGACTGCCTTGCGAAGCGTCTCGACACTGAAGCTGCGTACGCCCTTGCGCAGGTGGCACCAGGCATCCAGATACCAGTTATCACGATAGAACACCAGCCGCTGGGGTGAAAGCTCGCGTTCTGTCTCCTCATCCCGCCTGCGGTTGTAGTGGATCACGTTAAGCCGTTTTCCAGCCAGTAAAGCACTACTGATGACCTCGAAGTGCTCTGGCTCCACCGGGCGTGTATTCATGTGCAGGATACGAATGCGTTTACGTATTTCCTTGCTGGTGTGTTCTTCACCTTCCAGCAGACTTTCGATACGCGCCTTGAGTGGTTCGATATGCGGGGTGAGCAAACTGGGCTGCAGTGCATCAATGAGCTGGTGCATGGTTAACAAGGCGTGGATTTCCTGGCTGTTGAACCACAAGCCGGGCAATTCGAATGTATCCGCCTGATCATCCGACAGGTCAAAGCGATAGCCCCGGCGTTCACGATCCCAGATGACAGGGGCACCCAGGCGGTCACGGAGATACTCCAGGTCCCGCTTGAAGGTGGCTGGTGAAATTTCAAAGCGGTCCAGGAAGGTCTGCCGGGACACAACGCGATGTGTTTTCAGCAGCTGAACCATTTTCTGCAAGCGCTCCTGGCTCATAACGTTACCCTAATTGGTACACAGTCTGCGGCACATTGTCATTGATCTCCATTATCCATTAAGCGACTAACCTAGGGTCAGCATCAGGTCACCTACAGGGTTACCCCTAGATGTATTTTGCGCCTCTATGCTTTTTTATAAAGAAAAACATTTATTGCGTAAAAAACGCGCAGCAGCATGGAATAAACGTCCGTCCGCAACGCTCTACTAGCTGAGAAACAATTATTGTTTCTGGCAATCCATAAAAGAAACATCGGAGGTTTCGTTCTAACACCACCTCCCCGTTGTTTTTATAAAAAGCAGTTCCTGACAGGCACAGGAGCAATAAGCAGCGCCTAGGGTTAACCCTATCACAATGAGTGTGGGGGTCCCCGTTTATCACCTTGATAAGAAGCAAACACGTCACGAATAAAGCTGTGTTGTCGTGATGCTATTTAAAATGAATATGGAGGTCCACAATGATACGAAAACGCACAAGGGGATTTATTCCCCATGCGCTGGGTTCACTGGTCTTGTCATTAGCGATGACAGGTCTGGCTCAGCAGGCCATTGCCGGCCACGGTCACGATGATGATGACGATGATGACGGTGGCAAGAAATCCCTCACCATCATTCACGTCAGTGATGTGCACGGCCACATGCGCCCACATGATGAAGATTTCATCTTTGCCGGTAATCGTGAAAACGCCGGTGGTGTCGCGCGACTGGGCACCGGCATCAAGGAAATCAGGGAACGAGTCGGCGAAGACGACAGCCTGACCTTCATGGTCGGTGATGCCACCCACGGTGGTGCCGAGGTATTGTTTACCCTGGGTAACGCCATCATGCCCATCTTCAACGCCTACCGCCTGGACGGTTTCGTGATGGGTAACTGGGATTTTGCTTACGGTACGCGCGTTACCCGCAACCGCTATGTCGATTCCCTGAAGGGCACCATCCCGATGTCTCCCAATAACCAGACCACGCTGAGTTCCACCATACCGGCGTGTAACGGTACTGCGGGCCCGGCTGACTGCAACGTCATTCCCGCCAACTTTGAAGTGGCAGCGAATAACGTTTACTGGTTCCCTGAAAATGCCACTGGTGCAGCACGCAAACCGAACCTGGACCCGAGCAACCGCGTGTTCAATCCCTGGTTCATCAGGGAAGCGGCCGGCGTCAAGGTCGGTTATGTCGGCATTACTTCGACGCGTCTGCCGGTGCAGAACCCGTTGTTCAACCTCGGCCTGCGCTTCACCAAGGGCTATAACGAACTGCCGAAGGATATTGCTGATGCCAGGGCGGCTGGTGCTGACATCATCGTGCTGGCAACCGAACTGGGTCTTGGTGACAATATCCAGATGGCCAAGGAAATCGAGGGTATCGACGTCATTCTCAGTGGTGATACCCACGAGTCTATCCCCCAGGCCATCACCATCGAGAACGTGTTCACTGGCAAAGATGTCATCATTGTCGAATCGGGCGAAGACTCTTATCTTGGCGAGCTGACTCTGGACATCAGAGACGGCAACAAGATCAAGAACTTCGAGTTTACCCTGCACGAAATGACCGACGAAGTTCCTGAAGACACCAGTGACTACTTTGTCGCCGGTGGACTCAAGGCACTGGTCGAGGAGACCACCAAGGAGTTCTACTCAGGTCCTGACTTCAAGTCACATACCTTTGGTCCTGGCGGCTTCAAGTTCGGTTTCGGCCATACGCTGAACACACCGCTGGATTCAGTCGCAGGTTACACCGAGGTTGAACTGGAACGCCGCGATGTCATCGGTGACTTCATGAACAACTTCATCGGTGATGCCACTTTGGCACTGGGTGTGAGCACGGGTGACCCCGCCATCAACAACGATAAGGCATTCGCTATCAGCAATGGTTTCCGTTTCGACATCCCGGTGTTCGGCATGGGTACGCCGCTGGACGGCCCGGATGGTGGTTTCTCGGACGGTGCCATTACCGTGGGTGAAATCTACAACTTCATGCCGTTTACCCCGGCTGTTTCGCTGGTTGAATTCACCGGCGGCCTGCTTCGCGGACGCTATGAAGGCTTCCTGGAAGGTGTCTTCGATCCGCATCCGTTCCGTCACCGCGGTGGCTGGTGGATGGGCTTCTCCGACAACATGCGTTTCGTGCTGGACCTGGAGCTGTCCCCCACGTCCGTACCGCTGCAGACCATTGGTGGACGCATCCTGTCCATGGAGCTCAACGGCACACCGGTCGATCCGAGCGAGATCTACACCGTGGTCAGTTGCTATCCCAACGGTGAAGGTACCGATCGCCAGTGCCGCACCTCGGGTGGCCGCAACATGCGTTTCCCATGCGGCGCGTTCAACCCGGACACGAGCACCGCGAGCGTGGTTGGCGTCTGTGCACCGCTGAACGACCGGAACATTGTTGATCCAACCCGTCGTCCGGCAGTGCTGCAGGTTGCACCTAACGACTTCTGGGTTCCTGCCCAGGTATTGCGTGAGCACCTGAAAACCAACGTCGTGACCTTTGCCGATCACGGGCCGCAGCGTAAGAACACCGAAACGGTGCCTTACAACGGTTGCCCGGACAATCCACCGGCACTGGACAAGAACTGCGACGGCGTGCCTGATTCCGACTTCGGCGAAGTACAGCCGGCCTTCGGTGCAGGCCCGACCTGGTTAGGTCGCCTGGTAACAGAGGCGCCCAAATAGGGTAAATAATTTCCGGCCCGGGGAACCAGGGCCGGTTTAACTCAACCCCAGGCGCTACTTCTCATGGATAGAGGGGTAGCGCCTTTTTTACTGGTTCCGGATATAATTTTCAGGAGCTGTAGTCGGCTTTATATGAAGAACGAGAAGAGGAAGTCGTAGTATGAGAAACAAAAATCCGATGAGCACCGGAAAACGGTTTCCGGCTTTTTTCCTGCTGGCTATAGGGCTCTGCCTGGGTGCCTGCAGTGACGAGAAGCCTGTATCTGACACACCCGCCGCGGTTACGAGCAAACCGGAGACAGCGCAGGGAACACCAAACGCTGCCGGCAATACCGCCAAGGGACCCACTATGACAGAAGTGGGCAAGAACGGGCTGTTTCAGGTGACCATCCAGAGTGATGAGGCTCCGTTGCCCCTGAATCGCATCCATAGCTGGACAGCGCGCATAACAACGCCGGAAGGCCGGATTGTCGATGATGCCATCCTCATGGTGTACGGCGGCATGCCTGAACACAAGCACGGTTTCCCTTCCAAACCAGAGGTGACCGCAAACCTGGGCGACGGACGTTATCGCATTGAAGGCGTCAAATTCAACATGCCCGGTCGCTGGGAGATGTGGTTCAACGTCAGGGCACTGGACCAGGATGACAAGGTGATTATCAGCTTTGATGTTCCCTGATAGTCGGCATTAAGAACACGCCGCACAAAAGCGGCTACTGAAAACAACTAAAACGGCGCCTGAATACAATGAAGATCTCACCCCTGTACCACCTGCTGGCCGGTTCACTGGCGTTACTGGCACTGTCAGGTTTCGCCATCAAGGCAACTGCCACCGAAACTGACAAGCGCGTGGACAGCGCCTGGAGCGATGCCGAGATCAGCATGCTGCGCTCGCTTTCACTGCACAGCCTGACACCGCTGCAAGCAGACCCCTCCAATGCTGTGGCTGACGACCCACGTGCGGCTGCGCTGGGACAGAAGCTGTTTTTTGATCCCCGCCTGAGTGCTAATGGCGAAGTTTCCTGCGCCAGCTGCCATCAACCGGATCGCTACTTTACCGACGGACTGGGACAGGCCCAGGGCATTGCAACAACACCGCGCGGCGCACCGACCCTGCTGGGTGCATCCTACTATGCCTGGTTTTTCTGGGATGGCCGCCGTGACAGCCAATGGGCACAGGCCCTGGGGCCACTGGAAAGTGGCCAGGAACACGGCGGTACCCGTGTCGAATTCGCGCGTCTGATCGTTGCAGACCCCGTCTATCATGCCGAATATGAGACCCAGTTCGGCGCCCTGCCCGATCTATCCGACATCAAGCGTTTCCCCAAACAGGCCGGGCCGTCCGCTGAGCGGAATATTACCGATGCCTGGAACGCCATGTCCGCCGGCGACCGGCAACTGGTCACCCGGATATTCGTCAACATCGGCAAATCCCTGGCTGCCTATGAACGCCTGCTCATGCCAGGCCCGGGCCGCTTTGATAACTATGTGGAAGCCTTGCAGGAACACAACGCAGCAGCGATGGAAGAAGCCATGACAGCGAATGAAGTCGCCGGCCTGAAACTGTTCGTTGGCAAGGCGATGTGCATCCGCTGCCATAACGGGCCGCTGTTTACAGACCAGGGTTTTCACAATATCGGCGTGCCCTTTGCCGAGGGGTTACACCTGGACTGGGGTCGCTACCAGGGTGTGCAGAAGGCGCTTAAAGATGAATTCAACTGCCTGAGTGAATACAGCGATGCCAGTCAGGAAGATTGTACCGAACTGCGCTTCGCCAAAACGCTGAAAGATGAAACCATCGGCGCGTTCAAGGCCCCCACACTGCGCAACGTGGCGGCAACAGCGCCCTATATGCATTCAGGCCAGTTTGCTGACCTCGACGCCGTGCTCGATCATTACAATAAAGCGACAACGTCGAGGAAAGCACCCATCGGGCATAGTGACCTGTTGCCGATCAACCTGACAGCAGAGGAACTGGTTCAATTGAAAGCCTTCCTCCACACCCTGACCGGACCACCGGCGGTCGCCCCCTACAACACCAGCGGCATAAGTCCCACCAACCCGAACAGGATCAGGTAAAACGCCACGATATAGTTCAGCAACCTTGGCCAGATCAGAATAGAAATACCCGCCAGCAACGAAATCAGCGGCGGACTCACCATGACAAAACTCATATCCATTTCAGCACTCCTGTCTAAAAGAAACGGGGCAGACCCCAACCCCTTTTCAATTATACTGGACGCATTGGGCCAATCCCGCATATCCGCTACTATTCGCCCAACCCGAAATCCACTCCCGTTGGTCAAGCCATGGAAACCAGCCCCACCAAAATCCACAACGGCATGCGCCGTCAGTTACAGACCTGGCGCGATACGGTCGCCGACCGGCGGCAGCGGCTAGGCTGGAAGACGGGCTTTACCGTGCCCGCGGATCAACAACGTCTGAACCTGCCTTCGGCCATGGTGGGTTTTCTCTCCCGCGAACGCTGTTATCGTTCCGGTGAGCACTACCAGGCATCACCCGGCGCCGTGCTGCTGGTCGAACCCGAAGTTGCCCTGCAGATGGGCGCGGATGTCCCCGCCAGCGCCAGTGCCGAACAGGCCTGCGCGGCCATCGCCAGCTATACCGCCGCACTGGAACTGGTCGATACCACCCGCAGCGTAGACGACGATATGGAAGCTATCCTCGCCGGCAACATGTTTCATGAAGGCGTAGTACTGGCAGAATCATAACTGCCCACCCGGGACTACAGGCGCGACCAACTGGACATTACCCTGCGCATCAATGGCCGCGAAGTCCGCAGTCTGGAGCCCGCGCGCGTGCCAGAAGATTTCTCGGCAATCATCCTCGCCGTGGCCAACACGCTGGCAGCACACGACGAACAATTACAAAAAGACGACTGGATTATCACCGGCGCGGCAACCAAACCCGCGGCGGTTGCAGTGGGCGATGAGATCGAGGTGGATATGGGGGTGTTGGGAAGGTTGATATTGAAAATAGACCAGGGGTAATAAACCGGGGTCAGAGAGCAATTAATTCTAATATTAGGGGAAATTGCTCTCTGACCCCGGTTTACGGAGGATAGATTGATCAAAGATCCTTTTACGTTCCACAGAACGTATACTCAACCACCTCTTCGGGCTGAGGTGCCTGCATGTAGCTGTCCTTGCCTTCCTGATGCACATAAGGATCTTGCAGCACGGCATGTAAGGCGTGAAACACGGAATAATCACCGTGGTCTTCCGCCGCTCGAATAGCGGCTTCAATCTGGTGGTTGCGGGGTATATAGACCGGGTTGATTGCCTGCATAGCTTCCTGGCGCGCTTCATTACTTTGCGCCTCCAGGCTTAATCGCTGACGCCACTTCTCCAGCCAGACATCAATCTGCGCAGGATTATCAAACAGGTTTCGCAGGTCGTTATCCTGTTCTGATGGCTCATCAGCCATCCGTGACAAGTGATAAAACGTCAAAGTGAAATCAGCACGGCTTTCATCCATAACTTCCAGCAGCGCTTCAAGCAGGGTTTTATCGTCATCGGCTTTAACATTACTGCATGCGCTTAAACCGCACTTGGCCCGCATACCTGCCAGCCAGGCTGATTCATAGCGTCCTCTATAAGTTTCCAGGACTTCCTGCGCCACGTCCACAGCCGCTTGCGGGTCTTCATCAAACAACGGCAATAAAGTCTCTGCCAGGCGCGTTAAATTCCACAACCCCATTGAAGGCTGATTACTATAGGCATAACGCCCATGACGATCGATGGAACTGAATACCTGGTTATGATGATACGCATCCATAAACGCACAAGGCCCGTAGTCGATGGTCTCACCGGCGACCGACATATTATCCGTATTCATCACACCGTGTATAAAACCTAATTGCATCCACTGTGCAATCAGCGCGGCCTGTCGCTCGACCACCGCTTCCAGGAAGGCCACATAAGGATTGTTATGATCGCCGGGCTGGAAGTAATTTTTTTCAATCACATAGTCGGCGAGCTGTTGTACCGCGTCGTATTCATCGCGCGCAGCGAAATACTGAAAGGTACCCACGCGAACAAAACTCGAAGCCACGCGCGTAATCACCCCACCCGGCAGTAAACGTTCACGCGCGACAGGCTCGCCGGTCGTCACCGCAGCCAAAGCACGCGTTGTCGGCACATTGAGCTTCTGCATGGCTTCGCTCACCAGGTATTCACGCAACACCGGGCCGAGGGCAGAACGACCGTCACCGTTACGCGAGAAACGCGTAGGCCCAGACCCTTTCAGGTGGATATCGTAACGGGCGCCATCAGGCGCATTAATTTCTCCGAGTAACAGCGCACGGCCATCGCCCAGTTGCGGACTGAAATGCCCAAACTGATGCCCTGCATAAGCCATCGCCAGGGGCTCTGCACCCTCAGGCAGCGTGTTACCCGAGAAAACAGCCGCACCCAATGCAGCGACCTGATCGGTGGATATGCCCAGTTCCCTGGCCAAAGCCTCATTAAACTTGATGAGTTCAGGTTTTTTGACCGGCGTTGGATTGGACCTTTCAAAAAAGTCCTCACCCAGGGTGACATAGCGATTATCAAAGGGAATCTGCATCAGGGTTTTTCTACAACAGCACTAAACGATGCGCAGTTTATCGCAGTCGGGCTTCTACAATCTCTGAGAAATGTTGTGGTATAAAATGGTATTTCGACCATTAATTAAAACAACTGCGGTCAGGGGAGCGTTCCTAGGGCGTGGTAGGTAGGGGCAGCAGGAATTTGGATGATGAATTCCTGGAATTGTGGGGCGGGTAGTGGCCGACTGAAGTAGAAGCCTTGCACCTTTTTTACGCCGTTTTGTAGCAGGAACTCTAACTGATCGTCGGTCTCTACCCCCTCGGCAACCACATCCATACCCAGGCTGTCTGCCATCGCGATAATAGACTTACAAAGTTTGGCACTGTCGGTGACGCTGGCGCAGTCGCGTATAAAGGCGCGATCGATTTTAAGCCCCCTAAAAGGATAACGCCTCAAGTAACTCAGTGAAGAATAGCCGGTGCCAAAATCATCCAGCACAAGGTGAACACCCAATTGGATCAACGCCTGAATCGTGGTCAGCGTTTCAGGACGGTCATCCATCAACAGACTCTCGGTAATTTCAAGTGTCAAAAGACTTGGCGGCAGTCCGCTTTCGATAAGGGCGGAAGATATAGTGCGCTCGAAATCGGCATCACGAAACTGGCGGTATGAAACATTCACCGATACAGGAATCGGCATCTCCAGACTCTCCTGCCATTTCTTTGCCTCGCAGCACGCATTGCGCAGAATCCATTCGCCGATCGGAACGATCAGGCCGGTATCTTCAGCCAGCGGTATGAACTGGTCAGGGCGTATGCTGCCCAGCTCATGGTTACGCCATCGCAGCAGCGCTTCAGCGCCAATCACCGAGTTATCGGAAATATCGATTTGCGGCTGATACTCGATATGGAATTCCTGCTTCTCCAGCGCATATCGCAATTGAGATTCCATGGCCAGGCGCATTCTGATATGTGCGTTCATATCCGACTCGAAAAAGCGATAGGTATTGCGCCCACTTTCTTTCGCTTGATACATGGCGGTATCCGCATTCTGCAGTAGTCTATCCGGGTTCTCGCCATCATTGGGATAACTGGTTATGCCGATACTTGCGCCCAGAAAGAATTCCTGCTTGTTCTGTATAAATGGCTTTGATAGCGACTCGAGTATCTGTTCGGCGATATGAGCCGCTGCGTCCAGCGATACCAGATCGACTAATATGACGGCAAACTCATCGCCGCCGAAGCGCGCCACGGTATCCGAGCTGCGCACACAGGCTGTTAAACGACTGGCGACTTCGACTAGTATGCTGTCACCTGCTGCATGCCCATGGGTGTCGTTCACGTATTTGAAGAAATCCACATCGATAAATAATACGCTTACCAGATCAGATTGACGCTGGGCATGTTTTATAGCATGCGTCAGGCGATCAAGGGCCAGACCTCGATTGGGGAGTTGCGTTAGTGAATCAAAGTTGGCCTGAAATTCGAGACGATCCAGCGTACCCTTGAAAACATGAACCGCTCTGGCCATTGCCGCCACATCACCGGACCCGGTCATCGTCGGTAATTCAATAGTCTTGTCGCCAGACGCCAATTGCCTTAACGCGGTTATCATCTTGTCAATATCAGCAGACAGGAATCTGGACAACAAAATGCTCAACACGCCCATGGCCAACACTGCAAGCAATACAAGGCCCGCGAATATGAGAGTTTGTCTATCGGAGCGGTCTATTTGATCTGCAAAGGTCGCACTGACTTTGTTTTGAAAGCCATGCATAACATCAAGAAAAACGATATTGACCCGGTTGAACTGATTGCTGGCATTTCTCATATGCCTATTGGCCAGTTCCAGGTCAACCGAAGCCATTTCGACAGCTGTAGTCACGAAACGGCGGTATTCCTGCAATACAGACTGAACTTCCTCGGCATTCTGTAGATCAGTGCTACTGAAGTACCCTTTTGCAATATGACTCTTGAGTGAGGCCTCGATTTTATGGATTTCGTGCAGCAGTGGATGCCCGTTTTCGTAAATCAGTTCTTCATCGGCTACCATGCCGGCCGAATTGAGCAGTTCATATAAATGATTGTGGTTAATGGACAGGCGCGAATACAGATCTGTAAAGCTTTCAGCCGTTGCGAATTCCCGCTCTTCCAGTTCGCGAAATATATTTTCCTGCTGACGCATTGCTCCAAGAAATATAATGGCCATAAGCATCATCAACAGGATGCCAATGCCCGGAGCAACAAGGAATTTTCCTCGCAGTGGGATTTTGTTGATGATTTTCATTGCGTCTGGAGAGCGCCCGGCACTATTGGGTGGTCAGGAGCTCACTCCACTCATCGGGCCCGATTTTTCCTATATGGAAAAACTGCTGACCCTCAAGCGGCTAGAATATAACAGCGACACCTTCAGGTTTGGGCCAGATTCCGGCTGCTGTTTTGAGGTTTGATGTGTGGGCTACGATGACGTTATTCGTATTTGCCACGGGTGCGGTGGCCAGCATCCGCTGCAGGCTTTCACCTAAACGTTTCGTGTCGTCCTCATCTTTGGTAATGGAAAATGCCAGATCAGGACTGATTTCGGCTTTTCCAAACGCCAGGGTTGCGGTATCAATACACCGGCAGTAGGGACTGGATGTCACCTTGCCGATCGGGATGTTCAACGCTGAAATTGCAAGCCCGATTGGTGCCGTCTTTATCGACCTTGTTATGATCGGTAGTCGCATGGCGGATGTAAATAACATAGCCGCCTTTCTGAAGTTTTTGCACAAGCGTTTGGATATCAGCCGAATTAGCCCGCTCTGAGGCCTGAGTTGAAAGCGGCAACACTGAAATGAAGAAAATCGAAATAATGGCGCATCGCGCCCAACGAAAATACGTAACATTCATCGACTCATGTCCTTTACGGCTCCAACGTGGCTGTTAATCGTTAATCCACATTGACCCCTCGCCTATATCTGTGAAACAAACCAGACGGACGCCCTTAACGCAAGCATCACCTCAGATGGTTTCGGCCTAAGCGGCTGAAACTTAAGGGAGTAAGTGCAATCTCCATTGAAAAGTGGTCGGTGACGGGACATGGCGATTTTTCCGACCGCTTATGCCCGAGTTCGGCCAAAATGAGACCTTTAGCCGCAAACGATAACGGCCCAGAAGGGGGCGTTGTTGTATATGAATTATGCCGCTTTCCTGCGTCTACCCATTCCAATTAATCCAATTAGCCCAGAACCGAACAGCCATACAACTACCGGTATGGGTACCGCAGATACTCCATCGTTGAGTGCCACCATGCCGAAGGTGCCCGGACACCGCGTGCAACCACCAGATTTTGCAATGGCAATGTCAGGTTTCCACAGCGCCACAGCAGGTCTTCGGGTTATTAAAACGACTCCGCCTCCATCTCCAAGTAGATGCGATAGGCGTTGCCGCGGTTACTCGCATCAAAGGCAGGCAGGTTCTCGTAGGCTGCCCAGTCGGTCGCCTCATAGGCCTCGTCGAAGGGCACAAAATTCGCCACGGCGCTGCGCATGGCATTGCGTACATAGGCAATATAGTTGCGGGTCAGAGCGATGGCCTGTTGCAGGTTGGCCGATGGGCGACCGTGCCCGGGAATCACGTAACGTGGTTGCGGTTGCAGACTGGACAGGTAGTCGAGCCCCTGCAGCCAGCGGTCGATGTCGGTCTCGGGACTGTCGAGAAACGGCACGCGCCCCTTGTAAATGACATCGCCGCTGAACAGCACGCCATACTCTTTCACCAGCATAATGCTGTCGCCGGGCGCATGTGCCGGGCCGAGGTGTTTAAGCACGAAGTGGACACCGCCCACCTCGAAATCTGCATTGTCATCGAAGGTGTGGTCTGGCGGGACGATGCGGGTGTTTTCGTCCACCCAGGGAAACAGCGCCTCTCGCCGCTGCTCCAGCCGGCGTTGTGCATCCTCGCCCTGGGTTGCGGCGGTGCCGCCGGCGTAGTTCAGGCTCAGCCGCTGGGCCCACACCGGCGGATTGCCCGAGTGATCCTTGAACGCCTGCAACCCGTAAATATGGTCGGCGTGATAATGGCTGACGACAATGCGGTTTATCGGCTGGTCGGTGACTTCGCGGATACGTTGCAGCAGGCGGTAGCCGAGCGCCGGTGTACCCAGCGCATCGAACACCACCACACCACCGTCGGTGACGACGAAGCCTGCATTCGATGTGTGTCCCTCGTTTGCCGCATCGGGCACACCGGACAGGCCGATCACGTAATACACCGGCTCGTCGGGCACCTTGTGCAATTCAAACGGCAGACTAACGGTCCCGTGAGGCGTGGGCACCGGTTTCGCCGCCATGGCAGCGGTTTGAGCCAGTACCAGGATCACCGCCAACAAGGGGTGTCTAACGCATGTATACATGGCCCTGCTCCTGTTGCAGCCGCGCGATTTCGGCATCGGCCATCGGCACGACCTTGACGATACCGTTAATATCCTCTGGCTCCAGCCCGTGCCCGCGCGTCGAATGGCGATCTTGGTCGGTGGCTGACGCTCACCCTTCACTGGCGCACGACATCCCGAATGCCTGTGTAAGGGCAATCCTGTGGTTGGCGTGTCCTTGTCTATCATACGTTACACCGCTCCCCGAAAGACTACACTTATTGATCTGACATCACTTTAACAGCTGGGTTCTGCGCAAGATTATAAAATGGTCAGACGTGGACCAAAAAAAACGGCGGCCCAAATCTGGCCGCCGAGATTGGAGGAACGGCAATCCGAAGGATTCCGTATAGAGTAGGACGGCCTTGACGATCAGGTTATTCCCCCGAGCGAAAACCAGGAACACAGTCCCGGCCATAACCGGACATGCCCCGCCTAACTACCTATGGGTGAAACCGGCCATGAGCGGTCTGGCGCGCAGCGCGATGCGCCCGGCGCCCAAGCGAGCGGCGGCCAAGGTACGGCCGGTGGCCTGCTCGGTGGGGCACTCGCAGGCGGGGCTGGTCGGGCTGCTGGCGAGCGAGGTCTGCTCTGTGAGCAGCCGGTACGCCAATGGGTATCTGTGCCGGAACTTCAGCAAGCGGCATCGAGCCGCTTTTCATAGGCAATAAGCGGATGATGGGTCCGATCCGAAGCTTGTTCTCGCACAATCGGACTGGCAAGCTATGTTGTCAGCGAGGTACTAGGTCGAATGAATCAAGACACCGATGTTGCAGTAACCCCCAATGAACCACCGCCAATACGGAAGGTTCCCCCAGCTGCCGTGCTGCGTTGGATTCGACTTGGGTGGAACGACCTGCGTCGCGCTGGCTGGCCCAGCCTGCTGCACGGACTGATCATCACCATTGCGAGTCTCGTAGTCGTGGAGATCGCAGTATTATTTTGGCCCCTCCTGCCCGGGGCAGTGTCGGGTTTCTTGTTTATCGCGCCAATACTGTCCACCGGCCTCTTCGCACTCAGCAAGCGGTTGGAGTTGGGTGAGCTACCGTTGACGAAGGATGCCGTCGATGCTTGGCGGAGAGGCAGTCGCTGCCTGTTTCGTTTGGGACTACTGCTGGTGCTCGTGGCGACCCTATGGGTTGGCATTACAAAACTGGTCTTCTATTTCTTCGTCGATGCAGAGATCGAACGTCCTTTGGACTTCCTGCGCTACGTTGTACTGCAGAGCAATGACACCTTTATAGAGTGGACGTTGCTGGCTGGGTTGGTGGTTGCACTGGTGTTTTCCCTGACGGTTGTTGCAGTTCCGCTGCTGGTCGATCGAGATGTCAATGCAAAACTGGCCCTAGTCACCAGTCTCCGGACCGTGAGCGAGAACCCGATCACCATGGTCGGTTGGGCGTTGTTCCTCCTGCTCGCAACCACCCTGTCCATAGCGACGTTGATGCTAGGTTTCCTGCTCCTCTATCCCTTGATGGGTCACGCTTCCTGGCACGCCTACCGAGAGCTGGTGGACGCAAGTCGCTTGCCAGCGCGTTCAGGTAGCGATTGAAGCTATGTTCGCGATGACCGAAGAACAGATCTCCCAAGTCGGGTTGACCTGGGGCTTGGCTCTGTTGATCGGCTTTATGCTGTTCATTATTTGGGATTTGGCCAGAAAGAGTGGAGCCGGGCGGCTAGGCACGTTTATTCTGTTCTTTGTGTTGGCTTTCGGCATGCTGGCTTTTCTGATCAAGCACGTGGTCAAGTGGATCATGGGCCTGTGATCCGTTTAGGCCCGGCGCCTACCAAAAAGTGCCTGTCGCTCACGCCAAACGGCCATGTCCGCTACCAGGAGATCACTGTCGCTCGACCGATCATCGTTGAACTTCCGCTTGGGGTCGTTCTTTCTCGTTTAGCGGTCACTGAATTTATCTTTATGAATGTAAGCAATCATTTTTTGAAATGAGTTTTGTGACTGCTTTACACCAGCACGGGATAATCAATGTATCCATGCTCATCCCCACCGTAAAACGTATTCGAATCGTATTCGTTAAGCGGAGCACCTTGTCGAAATCGCTCAGGCAAGTCGGGATTAGAGATAAAGGGACGACCAAAACTTACCAGATCACACAAACCGGCGCGGATGCGTCCACGCGCCTCGTCAGCCGTGTAATTACCATTGCCGATGTATGTGCCGGTAAATCCGGATCGAATCGCGCTAATGATCGATTCAGGACGGCCTTCTACCTCGTTACCCTGGAAGGAATCCTCAACTACTTCGATATACGCGATTCCGCTGTCGTTCAGATGGCTTGCCAGGGTGCCGAAGGTAGCGACCGGATCATCGTCGTGCATGTCATTGAATGTACCGGTCGGGGAAAGCCGGATACCCGTTCGCTGGCCACCCCACACGCCCACAACCGCGTCGACGACCATCATGGGAAAGCGGATACGGTTTTCTATCGAACCGCCGTAGGTGTCACTGCGCAGGTTTGTTTTGCTGCGAATGAACTGGTCGATAAGATACCCGTTGGCGCCGTGTATCTCGACACCATCGAAACCGGCGCGCTTGGCGTTCTCCGCAGCACGTCGGAATTGTTCGACGATTCCCGTGATTTCGTTGGACGTTAACTCGCGGGGTTCGAGGATATCCACCATACCGGACTTTTCGTCTATGAAAGTCTGTGCCCCTTCGGGTTTGATTGCCGAAGGTGCAACCGGCTTCTCACCATTCGGCTGCAGCTCTGGGCGCGAGATCCGCCCTACATGCCAGAGTTGCAAAAAGATATGCCCACCCTCATGATGCACCGCCGATGTCACTTTGCGCCAGCCTGCAACCTGTTCGTCGGAGTGGATCCCTGGCGTAAACGCATAGCCCTTTCCTTGCGGTGAAACCTGCGTTGCCTCGGCAATGATCAATCCTGCACTGGCACGCTGTGCGTAATAGGTCGCGTTTAGTTCCCATGGAATGTCACCTGGCTGTTTTGCTCGAGATCGCGTAAGTGGCGCCATGATTACCCGGTTAGGCACACGCAGATCTCCAAGCGTGAACGGGTCGAACAAAACGTCTCGTGCTTCTGTCATATCGTGCGCCTCAGGAAGTTTAAAGTTCAGAGGACAGTATACCGATTAACATTGCATTCAAGGCATTCAATCTACGTCGACGAACTTCCTGGCTGGGTCGTTCTTTCTCGTTTAGCCAGTGGTTATATAAGCGATGACTAAACGACGACTTCCGGCGGCGGGTTCAATGTTTACGAGAAACGCGGCAGAAAAGCCGCTGCCCCGGGCAAAGTTAATCGGCTTTTCTACCTGCCCTGGCCATCTCGTATACCCGACCGGTGGCGGATCCCCGCGGCGCGGCATGGATACTCCGGATTGACGCGGAAATCACCAGCAGCAAGCGCTGCGGAACCTTGGGGGAAGTGCTGCCTGAGCGGCTACCTGTTTCGATTGCCACTCCTGCCAACGACACCAACTGAACTCCGCGACTAGCGCAGATATGAGTCCTACTACTGTTAGCCAGTCCATAACCGTTTCAATCCCCTTACGTGTAAATGTTGTCATGGATTAAGTGCAACAAGAATGCCAATGATGGCGGCGTCGAGCTGGCAAGGTTGGGGGGGGGCGAATTCTTTCTCATTAACAGTGACTAAGGACGGGTACGTCCGGAGACTGAACGGCAACATAACTCACGCAGGTCCGGTTTGGATGAGACAAAGCGGGTGTGCGGTGTCGGCATTTTGCGACGCTACAGTTCGACGGCACAGGGTACGAGAAACTTCTTGTCGAACCCGGCTCGGACGTGGCTGCCTTCGCACCGCTTTCAAATCGGCCAAAAAGCGGACGTAGCCCATCAACGATAAACCGTGCCAAAGTGCGGTTACTGCACTTCCGATATCGGCCTGTTTCTGCCGTTCAGCAATGTAGCATTTCAGTGAAAGTGGACATTCAACGCCTCGCCTCAGGTGCGCGGCGTAGCCGCATCGCTAAAAGATGGTTAGCACATCAAGCTGAATGTCCTCCCCATCACCTGAGAAGTCATCCTGCTGCCCCCGAAGGACGGCTAGAAACAAAGGGGCTTGTTTATCACTCCTTTTTATCTCACATTGCCCTGTCAGCAGGAGAGGGTTACACTTGGGTCAAATTTCATTGCAAATACCGGTGGTTAGGCTGTCACCATTGCATATAATCAACACTAAAGTCTCAGGAATTTCAACCGCTAACAGTATATACACGTAGTTTTGTATGCTGGTTCTTAATGAGATCTTGTGGGTGTGACTGGTGAAAGTAATCGATTTCTATAAAATTCTGGGGTTTACATCCCTTTACTTGTTCACCGGAGCAGCCGCGGCAGCAGATGATCGGATAGCGGTCATGCACGACGCGGTCAGCCACGTCTCCGTTGGCGATCAGGTCGGCATCTCGGCGACGATTAACGATCCTCATAGTGATGTTGAAACGGTTCGCACCTATTTCAAAACATCGCAGGACAATCGTTTTTACTTCGTGGTTATGAAAAAGACCAGCGGCAACACTTACACCGGCCTCCTGCCTGCGCCATTACATGGCGCGGAATCACTCGAATACAGGATTCTGGCGAAAAGCGCGTCTGATCAGATTGTGAAATCCCCGCGTTATGTCGTCGAAGTCGAAAACAAGGGTGTCATCGCCCGTCTCGATTAGACCTTTTCCTATCCCCTCCCTACACGGTTTCAGCGGCCTGAGTTGCCAGGCGATTCATCCCTCTCGCAGGGCCTGTGCGGGATTTTGCGCGGCAGCATCCAGAGCAGGATGCAGACCAAATACCACGCCGGTTAACAAGGCAGACAAAGGCCCTAACAACAAACTGATCATCGAAAACGCCACGGACCATCCCGCGAAAGTTTCAATCAACACGGCGAGTAAAATCCCGCCTGCCAAACCAGCGATCCCGCCGGCCAGTGACAACACCATAGAGTGACAAAGATACAAATTGACGATTCTTCGTCGACTTGCGCCGACGGCCATGCGCAATCCTATTTCACGCGTTTGTTCTGATACATTTGCCAACATCACGTTCATAACAGCGATACCACCGACAAGCAAGGACAGACCGGCGATCGAGCCCATCACCAGTGAGAAGAGTGATTGTGTTCGTTGTGATTCCCTTAACAGCTTAATCGGAACCACCATTCTGTAGTCGCGAACCCCGCGATGCTTCACCAGGAGATACTCCGCGACCTGCTCCGCTATTTCCAATGTAGTTGTTTCACTTGCCTGATCAAGCGCTATAACGATACTGTCGAGTACACGCTTGCCTCCCAGAACACGGGGAAAGGGGAAACTTGTTGTAGGGACAATGACCAGAGAATCGAAGTCAAGTGTCGATAATCCTGTTCCCTCAGTCAACAAGCTCCCTTTCGGCTTCAGGATACCGATCACTGTACATATCTCGGAATTTATCCGTATTGAATCCGATGTCTCCAGGTGCAGTCTCGAACTCAAATCACTTCCGATGACACAGTTACGTTTATACTGATACGTGTCATCATCAATAAGCGACCGACCGGCGCCCAGGGTGAGCCCCTCCAATGCAAACCATTCGGGCGTACTACCGATCACCGTACCCGACTGTTCGCGATTAGTAGCGTAGATATTGACCTCGTCTTCACGCTCAAAAAACGCCACAATCCCGCGCTTGCCGAGCCATTGCCTGAGCCCCTCGGCATCCTCGAGCGTCAGACCCACTGACAAATTAACACTACCTGCCTGTTGAGCCGGGTTCTCTACTGCATTTTCCACGCGAATGGTATTAATCCCCAGGGTGGCTATTCTGTCCTCCGCCTCCTTCCTTGCCCCCTCGCCGATCGATAACATGGTAACCAGTGCCATGACGCCGATCATAATGCCGAGACCACTCAACACGGAGCGTACCCTGCGTCTTCGGAAACCCAGCAACGCGTCTTTCCAATCCATCCATATTTCGTCGAACAACTGCATCAGTGGTATTTATCTATTTGAAGGTGCCTAGCACCGATAGTCATTGCCTTCTCGTCATGTGTGACCAGAATAATGGTTCTGCCTCGCCTTGCCTGGTCTTCCAGAAGCGCCAGGAGGCGCCCGGAATTATCGGCATCAAGGCTTCCGGTGGGTTCATCGGCCAGAATAATCTCAGGATCTCTTACCAAAGCACGCGCGAACACCACACGCTGCAATTCCCCCACAGACAAGGTATTCGGATAGCGTTCGGCGAGCTCTGCCAGTCCGACATACTCAAGCAATTCGTCTGCCCGCCTGTATTGATCGGCGCCGGGCATCACCGAGCCGTACTGGAAAGGCAACATAACGTTCTCCAGCACCGTTCTATCTGGCAGCATATGCGGCGATTGGAGAACGAACCCGAAGGTGATATTGCGCAGACGTGCCAGGGCGGGCTCATCCAGTGCTTTCAGTGATTGATCGCGGTACAGGACTTCTCCGGTCGTTGGTCTATCAAGACCGCCCAGTATATTCAACAGGGTGGACTTGCCGGATCCGGAAGGCCCTGTAACGATTAGCAACTCGCCTCGATACACATTCACCGAAACCGGAGACAGCGCAACCTGTTCCTGTTGCGCGATCTGAAATACCCTGCTGAGATTGGTCCCTTTGAGAATGATCAATCTAGTTTACGATCACTTGATCGCCTTCTTTAAGGCCGGAGGCGACTTCTGCCCAGTCAGATCCAATGGCGCCGAGCTTGACCGGGACAAAGACCACTTCCTCGCCATTCCTGACCCGCGCCGCCGCGGATCCCGCACGGTAGTGAATACCCGCTGTCGGTATCGCCAGAACATCTCTCAGATACCTGTAAGTTATTGTTACGTTCGCTGACATGCCCACAAGGCTTGTGGGGGCTGATTCCTGGAGCCGGATACGCGTACGAAAATAGCGCAAATGCTCGTTGTCGCGGTCCGCACTGGCCAGCGATTCAATTGATTCCACCTTGCCGGTGAATTCTTCACCCGAAAATGCATCCAGTTCGACGAGCGCTGCCATACCCGGCTGTAGTTTCGTGACATCGACTTCCCGTATATTGATTTCCACGACCAGTTCACTGGTATCAGGGATTTCCATAAACTTCTGTCCCAACCAGATCGCATCACCCACCTGTGCTTTGCGGCGACTCTCTGTATTGGGAAGCTTGACATAAAGCAGTGTGCCGTCAATTGGAGCCCTGACATCACTGTTCTTCAAATCTTCCTTGGCTTTGTCATACTGCTTCTGCGCGGCCTTAATATCTCGCTGTTTTTTGACAACTGCGCTTTGCCGCCGTTTTAACTCGAGTTCCGATGTTCTCTGCACCCGCTCTTGCTCTTTGGTCGCGGCATCTATCATGAGATCCGCCTCTCTCAGCAATCTCGGCATTTCAAAACGGTCGAAATTATCCGCACGATGCTGCGCCAGTTCCAACGCCTCTTCGGCGCTTGCGAGTTTATTGGCTGCGGTATCACGTTCGCGCTGACTCACGTGCCCCTTGACAAGCATAATTTCAAAGTCGTTCAGCTCCGATTCTGCAAGCCTGTATACGCGCTTTGCCTGGTTCAATTCCTTGCTTAGCTCTTCGCGATTCAATTGCCCGGTGCCGTGTCGCAAATCGTCTGCCTTGATACTGGCGATCTCGAGTTCTCGGTTGGCGGCCTCGATTTTTCCCTCGTTTTCCTCCTTTTGCAGCAGCAACGCCTTTTCTGCGCTGACCAACTGCGCTTCGGTATCCGCGAGATTCTGTTCAGCCTTTTCCATGGCATCAATAAATGGCTTGGTATCAAATCGCGCGACGATTTGCCCTTTTTTTACGGCTTCACCCTCCTTGTGCAACCAAACGAGCTTTGCCTGATTGCTCATGATTACCGACTTGACCGGGACAACACGGGCGGGTCGGACAACCCCCCGTTCTTTTACCTCAAGCGCAAAACTCTTCCGCTGAACGGCAATGGTGCGCTCTGCTGCGGCATACTTTCCAATGTCCCACATCGACCACGCCACGTATGCCGCAGCGAACCCCAGCGCGGCAATACCGAACCACAATAACGAGGGCCACCTCCATTGCCGCACATTGCGATAGAGCGGAACAACCTGACTGGTACGTTGAGGCAGCTTCCTTTGAAGCGACATGGTCTCTACCCGACAGTATCTTCGGCGTTAACGGTATTCTCTCCCTCTATTGGCTCCATAGATGCCTTAATCCAATCGAGATCGAGAATACCCAAGGTATGTGCCAGGCGAACTGCGGCAATGTTGTAATCCATGAGTGTACGTAAAATATCCAGCTCCGCATTGGTGAAGGCAATTTCGCTATCCAATACCTCGAGGTTACTGGACAGACCTCTATTGTATCGAATCCTGGATAACTCGAGACCCTTTTGCGCCTGGACGAGGCGCTTGCCGCTCACAATATGCCGGCGGTCCGCGGCTTTAAGGTCTTCGAAGGCCTGTTGAGCATCGCGGTGGATACGGCGTTTCAACGCCTGGCCTTCGCGTGCCAGGCGTCTCGCCCTGAGACGCTCTCTTTGCACTGTAGTCTTCTGCTCAAACCTCTCCAGCGTCGAGTCGAGCTGTAAGGAAACAGACCAGTTTGTCTCATTCAGGTCTTTGGTATCTGCAAAGTTGCCTCCCAACCCCTGTTGTTCGAGCAGCAGGTTCAGGGAGAGATCCGGACGCAGATTACGCTCAGCCTTGAACTGGGAATGGCTTGTTATCTGACGATCAATGACGTGTGCGCGCCAGTCGGGCCGATATTCCAGCAGTTTCTGTTCCCAATCCGCCATGATAACCGGCGTAATCTCCTCGATTTCTTCATCCAGCACCAGAGTGCCGGTGTTTTCGACGGCGAGAAGTTCGTACAGGTCTTCGATGCTTAACGAGTAGGCACGCTGCTGATCCTTAAGACTGGTTTCCATATCAAGCAGGGCCAGTTCCGCGCGGTATACGTCAGCCATTGAAACCAGCCCCACAGACTGACGGGAACGGGCTGCCTCCAGATGCTCCTTGCGTCTTGTCTGCGCCTGGGCCGTTTTCACTACCAGCTGCCCGGCCAGCACAGCCTGATAATAGGCCTGAACTGCCGAAAGAATCAGATCCTGACGAGTTGAATGCGCGTCAAGGTCGGCCTTCTGCTGCTTCAATTCCGCCACTGTCAATCCAAGACGGTTATATTCATGCCCCCACCGGCGCAACAAACCCTGTGAAACACGTATAAATGCCCGGGTGTTGTGACTGTTATCAACAGTAAAATTGTCCGACGTAACTTTTTTACTGACTACACCGACTGTGAATTCTGTACCAAATTCGTTGTTGCGCCTTGCTTCGAGCCCCATGCCGAGAGTTCCTGCACTGGTGCTCGCCCCGATATTGGCAACTGGCACCAATTCTGTTTTGAATTTGTGTTCTTCGGCCGACTTATCGAGCTCCGCTGAGATAAGTGCGTCCCTGATATCCAGTGACTGATCATTCTGCACCAATGCACGAGATACAAAATCAATCAAATCTGTCTTTTCTTTCGCTTCCCGGGGCACTTCATCATTCGAGGCATAAGCGAGGTCTAATGTACCTACACACAACAAGACAAAGAAAACTGTATGGTGCAATATCAAGATTGATTGTGTAAGTGGATTCTTTTCCATTTATTAATAATTACCACATTTATCTCGTACTGGCCGTATGGATTACTATAACCCATATCGGAACTGAAACTTACCTTGCAAAATGCACCTGACTAACAGACCTAGCCAGTATTGACCGGAATAACAGAACAGTCGGTGAAATATCGTAGACGCATTTGCAGCTCTCTTTCGCTGAAGCTCTTGCAGTTCTTTTCTAAGGCGGCCTTCGAAAAAAACATGGGGCAAGTCTGGTACCCGTATTGCTAACTATGGCCAAAGTTACGCTTTTTATTTTTACTCCCTGCCAAACTTAACAACACCTATGTCTGATTTAGATTATTTACTTACAGGACGGCACCTTGGAAGCGGCATACGCATTTTCCCTCCATTTCATTTTTACCCGTCTAACGCCTAATGACCACCAGGGCCCGCTCTCCAGATCCTGACAATACGCATTATATGCTTGCTCCTCCATATCGAACGGACCTTTTTTCAGGCTATACACAACCGGACATTTCTTCACATCCCTGCACATCCCTCCATACTTGACAGTGCCACTTGCCCGGTTTTGCAAACGTGACTCTGGCCCAACCCAAATTGCGCTCTTGCTATCAAACAGCAGAAACACGCCATATGTCTCCTTGGGCTTCTTGATGGGTGGAGCCTGTTGCGTACCTTCGCCAGCGGCACCGGGCCCGGCAACTTCTGGACCTTCAATCGCTGCTGTTCTGTCTTCCTGGTCCGGCGACGCTGTGGGCGCGGTAGCTACTGCAGGAGCTGTGGGTGCCGGGGGCTCCGGTCGCCTTGGAAGCGTTGGATAGGCAGGTGTGCCGAATTCCTCAGCCATAGAACCGGCAACAACCTCTTCATCGCTTCTTGCAGCCTCTTCACCTTCGGTTACCGTCGACCGTTCTTCGGCTGGCGGGGTTTCTGTTTCAACGCCTTGTGTATACCCTGATGGGACCCTAACTGCACTCGTCGGCTGTCCGTCCTGACCACCCTCATCCACTCCCCCTGGAGGGGGTGTCTGGAACTCCGCAGCCTCTTCCTGGGCTCGCGTCACCTGCGCAGCCGTGGCTGTTCTGACTTCTCCCGTGACATTGGGATCACAGCCCGGGTACCAGTTTTCGCCTTCACAGTCGCCATCTTCTTCGCCACCAGTCAGCGGCTCCACGGGTGGCTCCACGGGTGGCTCCACGGGTGGCTCTACGGGTGGCTCTACGGGTGGCTCTACGGGTGGCTCTACGGGTGGTGTAACTACGGGCTCTTCGGCGGTTTTCCTTCTATTGCGAATTCTCTCGATAGCTTCTCTTATTCTTTCTGTCCGTTTAACGTGCTCCCTTTCAGTTTCTACTTCATCCAATGCGTCCTGTCGTTCCTTTCTGATTCTCTGTATCGCTGCATCAGCACTTACTTTTTCAGGTCTCGTCGTGCGGCGGGATGACGTGCTCTCCACGCCAAGCCCGTTTTCTCTAACCCGGTCTATTTCATCCTGCAAACCGGCGACCTCCTGATCCACCTTTTCCATTGCCCTATCCAGCCGCTCACGCACGCTTTCTACCAATGCTCCCGGTTTGTTGAGCATTGCTTCAGCCCTGCGCAATTCCCCGGCAATTCTTTCAAGCTCCCTCGGGGTCCTCAGGCCAACTTCACCTGCAATCGCAATTACCCTTTCGATTCTTCCCGCAGCTTTGTCCGCTTCCCTCGCAGCCTTTCCGAGTTTTCCCAGCGCTCCGGTATTGGTAATCCTTCCGGCCGCGTTTTTTAAATCCCCTCTTGCGGCTTCAATCGCGCCTCTTGCTTTGTCCAGCTTGTCTTTGGCTTCCCCAAATATTTGACGGGCCTTGTCACTCCTAATGACAGCACCCAGTATTCTCCTTTGAGCTTGTCTTTGTATTCCTCTTCTCGCGTCCCGCCCGATACGCCGAATCTGTTTCGCTTCCTCCATATAAGCTTCCCGAACCCTGTTTGCGCTTTGCATATCCCGCCTGTATTTTAGTTCATTACCGCTGGCGGCTCGGTTTTGTTCGGCTTCTCTGGCAAGTTCCTCATAAACGCTTCTGCCTTCCGCCTCTGTTCTTTTTGAAAGCTGTCTATACCTTTTGTACTCGTGACCTCCTCTAATCAAGCCCCCAACGAAGTGACCAACCACTTGCACAGGTGGGGCCAAACGACCGATGGCGACTTCACCCACCTCATCGAGCAATTCATCCGCATGGCTCGTCATTGGAAGTGATAACAACATGAGCGAGGTCATTGTCATGGCCCAAACCATACCCTTTAATCTGATAGCCCCCATTATTTCGCCCCTTCATCGTTCGTTTCATTTTCCTTGGGGAAAAGGGGTATGGTTTCCGCATATATCAGTTTGCCGTGCTCGAAACCCAACATGATCTGTTCAAAACCGATTAGATTTAACTGTGCGCCGGGCAGAATTTCGTCCGAAATGTCGAGTTTTTCATAAGGCTTGTCCCCGATGATCCTCTTCTTTATCTCCTCCAGGCTCATCTCATTGGCAAATTGTTCGGGCCGGTAAATAATCGGAAGCAGGGTCCAATCCGGAACATCCTCGATTTCTGCATCCGTTTCATAGTTCCCATCTACAAATGAAATACGTGTTTTTAAACTGTAGTAATTCCATATCTCGATTCGGACCACCTTCCCCACTTCGTTCAGGTAATCTTTTGTGATAATCAGTTTGAAAGACTCAGGGGGGCCGAACTCCTCCACAACCGCTTTCTGATCCGCAGAAAGTTGCACGGCATCCGTCATCGTATGCTTCTGGCTATTCTGTAATCCCTCTGTTGCTGCGGCGTTAGCCGCCTCTTCCGCCAAAGCTCCCGGAGGGCATGCAAGCAATAGCGCAAGAACCATTATTGAAATCAGAATGGTCGGTTTCATCAAGTATTTCATGATTTCTCCTGCACCTTGCCCTCACAAAGAGTTAGTCAGATTACAATTAGGGCATATGATTCTGGATCGCTGTTGTTTTCCCTTGCGCCTCCTCACACAACCTCGCCAGTCTTGTGTCCGCAGCGGCAAGCGTGTCTGTTCATTAGAAGTACCTGCACGGCCAGCCCGGGAATAATCTCCCCATTCCTGCGGGGCACGGCTGGTCCGGTGCCGGCTCCGCGGGTGGCGGGGCAGGCTCTGCAGCTGGCTCCGGTGGTGGCGGTGCTGGTTTTGGAGCTGGCTTCGGTACTGGCGGTGGCTTCACAGACGGACTGGCCGGGGCGGCGCCTCCACTTTTTGTTTTGAAAGTCGGTAATATCTTTTTGTTAATGCAATCCGCATGCTGGGCTTTTTTTACATCTGAATCGGCCTTACTGAAGGGGCCACAGGGATAGGTTCCCGTGCACGCCATGTATTGTGCACTTATGTCGAGGTATTCAGACTGCAACTTCAGCGCTGCGTCAACTGATCCTGCTGCGCCCATCCGGGCAAGAACGGAATCGTATTTAGGCTGAAACTTCTTAATACAGTCATAACCGGCCGGTTTAGCTGGCTGTGTCGGCGTGCGCTTTTTCTGATCCTTTGCTGGTTGTTGCGTCGGCGGCGGTGCTTGCTGAGTGGTTGGTTCACGATCGCTGCCACCCGGCGGCTTTGCAGGTCGCGATGAGGTTGGCAATGCCTTATCCGGATCGAATTCATCCGCCCAATCGTCGGGTGGTTCGCCCGTCTCCCTTTCCGGCCTGTCAGTCAAGCTCTCCCCGGGTTGTGTTTGCTCAGTTGCTTCGTCATCGCACGTGCCGGAATACTCGCAGCCAACCGGTTGCCCGGCTTGGCCCGTCCCGTCACTGGACCCGGCACTGGTCCCGGCGCCATCGTCTTCACCGGCCGCGGGCATCCACACCGCTGAACCCGCCTCCTGGGCGCGGGTGAGTTGAGTCGGCGACGGCTGTGGCCTGCCCACATTGGGGTCGGCGAGGGGATCATATCCTTCACCTTCTCCGTCATCTTCGCCGCTGGTCGGTGGCTGTCCGGGCCGCTTTTCTACAATCGTCACCACAAAGCCGGCATCGCTGCTGTTGCCCGACGCGTCTGTGGCCACGCAGGTCACAGAGGTGCTTCCCAGCGGGAAGGTACTACCCGACGCCGGGCTACAGCTAACAACTGGCGCTGGATCCACGACATCGCTGGCCGTGGGCATGCTGTAACTCCCCACCGCTCCGGAAGCCGAGGTGGCCTCTGCTCTGATACTCCCAAGCGTTTCGAACGTCGGCGGCGTAGTATCTTGAATCGTCACTGTGAAGCTTGCATCGTTGCTGTTGCCCGACGCGTCTGTGGCCACGCAGGTCACAGGGGTGCTGCCCAGCGGGAAGGTACTCCCCGAAGCCGGACCGCAGCTAACACTTGGCGCTGGATCCACGTCATCGCTGGCCGTGGGCAGGCTGTAACTCGCCGCCGCGCCGGAAGCCGAGGTGGCCTCGGCCGTGATGTCCGCGGGCACGTCGTTCAGACTTGGCTTGGTGGTATCTTCCACCGTGACGGCCTGGGTCTCGGGCGTGATCCCGACAAGACACGTACTGGCTCTGGCCAGGTGTTCGGGCACTGTGCGAGTTGCAAACTCGCCCGCCACCCGTATGCTCTCGATATCCCCAGGCAATGCCTTCGCTTCTGCGAGCACGTTCTCGGTCTCTCTCAGTCGCCCGTCTATTTTCCCGAGCCATCCTCTGACCTGCTCGGAAACTACCCCTGGTTCCTGGACCCGAATCCCTTCGAGCACCAAAGTGTTTAGGTTAGGAATACTCAACCCCGTGCCAAGGGCTTCCGCCTGTCCCCGTGCGGTCTGAATGCGATTCACCAGATCCGTATCCTGATCCGGCGCTACCGTGGTGAGCGCTGTCTCGGCCTGAGTTAACAATCCCAGTGCTTCGGCCTTGAGCGTCGAGACCTTCTCAATCAAGACGCCCAGTTGCTTCTTATACGTCCCAATCGCGGTTGCCGCCTTGATGGCCTTGTCACCCTGACCCTCTATGACAATATACTGGAGGCGTGCGGCCTGGGCTTCCCCCTTCAGGGACTGATATGCAACCTTCACCTTGTCGAGCAGGTACTGAAGATGTTGTTCCTCTGTATCTGCTGCTGCCGCTGTCACTTCCGCGGTAAGTTCACGCAGCTCATTGCGCCACGCCACTATCTTATCCTGTGGAGCTGCGCTGACCGCACATACTGCATTGGCCAATCGCCTGAGATTCAGCCCGGCATCGGCCAGTCTCCGATAGCCGTTTTCCAGTGTCTGCATCGCCGAACGTGTGCGCGTTATATCTTGTTCAAGTTGATCGATCCATGTACCCAACAGCCTGTTCGCTTGCAGCCAGGATGTTTGACTCTCACGCATACCACTCACTGCCCCTGCGTAACGATTTGCAGCGGCTTCCAGATTCACTTTCACTTCATTAAAGGTACCTACACTGGCCTGGGCCGCACGGATCTTTCCTTCTGCTTTCTCTATCAATCCAATTGCGGAAGTATCTGGCCCATCATCAGGTAGGTTGTTATACGCAACAAGCGCATCAGCAATACACCGATCCGCATCATTCTTGTGCACCCACAGCTCGACTTCCCTGATTTCCATATCCTCTGCCAACCGCGATGCCTGATTGGCAATGTCTTCGAACTCGCTTGAGGACGGAAGATCGCGACATTGTCTTAGCGTTTGCTCGTAATCTTGCTGCAGGTTCGCCGGGATTTCAGCTTCCCGCCATTGTCGGAAGCTCCAGCGACCAGATCGAGACTCTTTATCATCCCATTGTCTGTGATAGTAGTCGGCGCGTGACAGCACGCTGACGGCATCTGAGTGTATGGCAAGAAGACCGTCCACTCCGGGATATTTCCTGTACTTACTCAGCAGGTTCACCATCCTTCTCTTTTCATCCTTGTTTATCCCGCCACGCAGCAGTCCATCCAACCTGTCCATAACACCAAGCTCGACCGGGTTTACTTGTTCAAATTCATTCTTGAGACTGTCTATTTTATTGATTGCCGTTTCCATCGCCGAACGGGCGGCGTCAAATTCCTGCCTGGCGCCCTTTGCCGCTTCGATCATGCCGAATGCCAGCTCCTGCGCCGTTGTATCGCTGATACTCGACGCAAGCTGTTCGAGTTGTATTTTTTTTACTTTTATAGCGGCAGTCATATCAGCGTTACCCGAGCGAATGGCGGCAACAATACCCTCCACTCTGCTAACAAGCGTTTCCAGATTGCGCCCCCTCTGGACAGCCGTATCGAGTGAGGGCCGAGCCACTGTCCTGGATGATGCTTGTAAGACCTCGCTTGATGCAGCGCAAACCTCTCGGGCGGCAGGCTCTACTTGAGACAATGATCTATCGAAATCTGTTTTGAATTGCTTAAGCCGGTCCAGATCAGCCGAAAGCCCCGTGAGGTCTTCTTCCAGCGAAGCGCAGTCTTCACCTTGGTTGATGAAGCCCTGAATCGTCAATACCGCTGCTTCGGCATCGGTTACCTTCTGCAGGGCCGCTTCCGCCCTGCTAACTTGTGCTTCAAATGCGTCATATTGGATTTGTGTGCTATCTGCGATGCTCTTGATTTTTATTGCGATGGATTGCGCTTCGTTGAACGCGCTCTGAAACTCCTCGTTTTGCTCTGCTACTAATCTGTTGAGTTCCTTTCTAACCTTGTCTAACTCTCTGTTAAGTTCTTCCGAATGCTGCTCACCTACTTCCCTTAGCGCTTCACGTATTGCGTCTTTCTCGCGCTTAATCTTTTTCTTCGCGTCTTCTATGCATTTAGCAATAATGTCGCCTTCGCACGACTCAAATAAAGCCCTTAATTCACCTGCTTTAAACTGCAACGTGCCAAATGCACCCCCACGGGTGAGTGCTTTGAAAAATCCGACGTCGGCTGTAGTGCCGAAGTCTGCCCCAGTGGATGTAAAACTCTCCCAGTTACGCCCCTCTCCAAGATACCCTTCAAACATCTGTTGGAGTTTATTGCCCCTAAGCATTGCGGACCACTTTGGAATGTACTCAATTTCGGCTCGAACAAGAAATAGTATTACGTCCGCTGGGCCAACCGACCCCATAACGCGGTCACCGAATACCCAGTTGTATGCTGTCGTAAAGTTAGCTACTGCCATTGCTTTGAGTTCACTATTTGCCTGGTTCAATACGAGCTTACCGGCCTCGCCCCAGTTCCCCTGCAACATCTCGGTGGCGACTTTCTTCGTGACCACAGGATTATTTTTCACGTAGACATACGCCCCCTTTAATGTATCTGGCAGCGCGGATTCCGTCATGGCCTGGTCAATCTCTGCTTCAAGTGACGCGACAAGTTGTCCTTGTCCGTAGTCGAGTGTTAATTTGATCGCCTCAGGGAAATCGCCCTTGCTAATCTCCCCTGCGAGTTGTGACCATACCAAGCCTTGTGATAAGGCACTTTCGATATCCGATTTTGCTTCTTTTGTAAGTAGGAGATCCGGCAGGTTGGCTTTTAGCTGTTCGAGTACTTGCTGCTGCTCTTCGCGGTTTAGCTGATCCCATTGAGCGACCGCCTGTACCGGTATCATCATCACAAACACTGTAAAGAACAAAATGACGGCCAACCGCAATCCAACAGCTACTTTTTTTTCACTGTTAATCATTGTAGTTCCTGATTATTTTTTGTGCCTATAAAGACCGATTGATCCGGATCAAACAAAAAGGTGACGAATGCAAGAAGAATAGAGGCATGGTTGACTACCTGCTTCGGGCTGGATGTTTTCATTTCTGTCAGGTCTTTGCGCAGATCCTGACTGGCTTCGTTACAGGCCAGGCCATTGACCTCTTGCCAGCTGGTCGCCGGATCGAATGTCACTGCTTGGTTTTTTCCACTCAAAATCATAGCAGTCATGCCAGTACAACAGGTCCTGTAGCAAAAGCCGGTTTACTTCTGCAATATAGCTTTCAAATCTATTCGGTTGGCCGACACATTGGTCGGCTCAAGCCTGAAGCCTTTGAACTTCTTGGCGGCAATTTGTCTAGCCAAAATCCGCGGTTCACCCTCATATTCCAGTACAAGCTCCGCGACGCCTTCGCTGAAATTGTTCAGATGCACCTTATCGATTCCGTCGACATCATTCTCAAAGTACCGCATCACGAAGTCCAGATGGCGAAAGGAAACCAGGCCGGTAATTTGTGTGGTAACGTCCTTTGATCCTGTATCCAGGTTCGCCAGGATCTTGTCGCCCAGTTGCTCGGCCAGTTCGCCAGCCGCTTTCTCGATCGCTATGACACCGCCCTGCACTTCGTCAATATGCGCCTGAGCGGCACTGGCCGATCCCGTTGCGATGACACGCGCATCGTCATTGCGGATCACGCGCGCTGTGAGGGTGGCCTGTATCGTCTGCATACGGGTGCCATACAGTTTGCCGCCGGACGGTTTGCTGATTACAGAACCGATAACGGATATTTTCGCGCCGTGTTGCAATCCGTGTACTGCAGCGGCGGCATCATCACCTTCGAGAAAACGTAACCCCTGCGCTCGATCCAGGTTTCTCTTGACCGTTGACGGATCCACAACCTTGAAGTTCAGTTCACTGAACTTCTCCATCATGGTCAGTTCGGCTTGATTCGGTTGTTCAAAACCCGTGGTACCGAATACGCCCGCCACCTTCTCCTGCATGATTATCATGATCGTGGGGGTTCCCGATGATCCCGCAGCGGCTACAGGCAAGGAGGCTATCAGCCAGCATATCGCCGTCAGCAAAGTAATGATGCTTTGCTGGATCACCTGCTTGCCAACAATTCGTCTGTTACAGTCATTGCTCACCATGGTTCACCTCAACGGCGTGGATGCGTGCTAATTGGCCCATAAGCTGGCGGACACCACATATCGAAAGAACCCCATCTTTGCCCATAATCCCCATCGTGCTTTTTATCTTTCCAGGGCGGGACCGAATAGGGGCGGCTCGAAAAGCGGTGAAAAGGATCGAACTGTTCACAGGGCCAGAAAGCCCTAGGCCCCCATCGCCACAGATAATTGTCATAGGGATCCCAGGGCTCAGCCAGCACACGCTCCGGCTCGGTCTGTGCAGTATAACTTTCGGGGATCGTGGTCATGGGAGGACCTGCCAAAGGGGGAGGAATCAGCTGGTACTGAAATCTTTCCCCCGCTTCCAGTGCCCTTTCGGTTTGTTCCGGTGTAGGAGGCTCCAGCTTGTCATCGTGGTTGGCGTCATAGGTTTGCGCTGCAAACGCCAGCCCTGTCACTGCCGTGAATAGCACCAGCCCGAACAGCGCGGCGTGCTTGTTAATTAGTCGATACCCGAGGGCCATGCAACCTCCCCGCTACCCGAAAGATGACCAGCTTATCGATTACCATATTGTCAATTCGTATCACTCTTCTTAATTATAGACTTATCCTGTCGGTGCATTCCTGGCGTCGGAAGGCACGTTCACTACATGCAGAGGGGTGCCCGGCATCAATATCATTACCTGGCCAACCCCTATAGTTGACTAAAAAAGTCAACTATCGAGGATCGCCACACCCGTGAATCCCCCGCTGACGTTCGCTGCGACCAGGTCTGAATTTCCCCTCAACTGCGTGATCCAGGCTCGAATGGATAGACAATAATATCTGGACTCAATCCTCGCACGGACTAGTCCGCCCCGGTCCGTAGTTCGGACTCGGCGTCCCATTTTTCACGATGGTGAAAGTCGTCTCCTGAGGCACGTACTTTGCCAGCGGGCCCCTGGAACTGCCTAAAGTCCCCTTGAGCTTCACTTTCTTGTCTGCTGTTGCTTTACCGGACACCGAATAGCTTGCCCGTCCACCACAGGGACAATTATGAAAGTAGATTGTGCCCCTAACTACATCCCCTGTTTGTGTCAGCGCGACCTTCCACGTGAACGAATAGTCGCTACCTTCCCCCGCCTCTGCGCAAACCCTTTTGCTGCTCCACGTTCCTGCAAAATTAACAACCGGTTTGGGTTCCGGCACCGGTGTCGGCTCAGCCGGAGTTACTTTTCTCGGCACTGGTGCCTTTGTCGTCACTGTTGGCGTGGTCGTCTTTGGCGCAGTTGTCTTTGGAGCGGTGGCTGGCTTGTCCGCGAGTACAGGAGGTGTTCCGTATTCCTCAGCAATCCGATCGCGCTTGGCAAGCCGGTCATCTTCATCGGGTCGTTCAACCTGTTTGGCTTTATCTCGGACTTCGGCTTTGACATCCGCCATGTCGGTACGCGCAGTACCGGCCCGACCTCCAGTCGTTGTTTTGGCAAGCTTGTCTGGTGCGGCCTTTTCAAACGCCTTCTTTTTCGCCAGCGCCTTTTGTATTTTCTGCTTGTCGCTGGTAACCGCAGCACCCGTTTCGCATTCCGGGTTCGTTGGATCGTACTCATCACAACCACCAGCCCTGCGCTTTGCTTCCGCCTCTTCCGCGGCCTTCCGCTTGGCTTTTTCCTCGGCAGCAAGGCGATCTTTTTCAGCCTGAAGGCGCTCCTCCTCCTTGCGCCTGGCATCTTCTTCTGCCTTTTGTTTTTGCTTCTTCTGCAGGGCTGCCAGGCGCTGTTTCTCTTTCGCCTTGCGGACGGCATCTGCCACCGCTTTATCGACCGCATCCGCTGCCTCTGCTTCGCGTTTTGCTTCCCGTTCGGCTTTGCGACGATCCTCGTCACTCATGGTCGGCTGACCCGGCACCGTCGGCGGGGTGCGGGGGAACTGCGCAAAGATCTCGCGCACCTTCTCTTTCAGGCGCTCGAATTTGCGCTCGCCTTTCTCGAGTTTCTTGTCGACTTTATCAATTGCATGCTCGATTTTGTCCTCTACTTTCTGGCGCTTCGCTTCGAGTTTTTCTTCCGCGCGCTCGATCTTCTCCACAACTTTATCGTAGGCCTTTTTCACGGGCTCGACGCGCTTCTGGAAGCTTGCCTCGAGGCGCTGACGAACCTCCTCTCCCTTTTCGCGGAGTTTCTCGTAGCGCTCATTCGCCTTTTTAAGCAGTCTTTCCCGCTCTTTGAGTAACTTGCGCTCCGCTTCCATCTGAAGCTTTGCCGCCGGGTCGGTCACCCACCTTGCTCGTTCTTCGAGTTCCCGGCCTCGCTTGCGCAGCTCGTGATATTTGTCTTTTAATTTATTGACTTTGGGTTCGTATTTTCGAATAAAACGGTCTCGCCGTTTCTGCAGGCTTCTCTCCACCCGCTGCTGGGCCTCGTTGACTCGCTGCCTGAACTCCTGCCGCGCCATCTTTCCCAGCATGGCCGGGGCCTGTTTAACCATGTTCTCGGCATTTTCGACCGTGTCTATCGCGCGTTTGAACTGGTTTTTCCAACGCGTGAACTTCATACCGGCGGGGGTCTTGGCAAATACGAACTGGGCGCCCTCGGCACCCAGACGACCTAGAACTTCCTGACCCGTTTCCCGCACTCTTTTGCCGGCCGGCCGATCGACCCAGCTGACCGGCTGACTGACCACCCAGCCTGTTGCCCGGCCGACTGCCTGGCCGCTCTTTCTAACAGCCGTTGTGACTTTTCTGTCGATTCTGCGAAAAACCCTTTTAACTCTATTAAAGCTGATCCAACGCCGTTTCTGCGGTTTCTTCTGAGTCTGGGCAGGCTTGTTCGCAGCGAGCTGCAGGTTGTTGAAGCGCTCAACCTGTGCGGTCAGGTGACTGAACTGTTCCGCGGCGACAGTATCGATCATGGGGGACGCATTGTATTCAAGCGCGACCGACGTGGCGGCTCGCGCTACTGGGAGCACCCACATAAGTACGGCGAACAACAACAGGGTAGACAGAAGCCGAGTGGAGCCCGTTTCCCGCCTATTCATCGGTGAACAACGGGAAAGTACGGACATAGAATAAGCCCCCGTTTTTAAAGCCGAGTGCCAGTTGCCGTGTGTAGATCAGTTCGCCGTCTTGCAGGGGATCATCACCCAGCTCGTATAACACGTAATCCTGTTCGCCGATGATGTCCGCCACATCCTCGAAGTTCAGGTTGGGCGAGAACTGGTAGGGACGGTAGGGAGTAAAAATAGCCTCGACTGTCTCGAAATCCACGTCCTCGATGTCCGCACCTTCAACAAAGACTCCGTTGACGAACTCAAAACGAGTGCCGGCCCGATAGTAATACCAGGTTTCATGGCGATTGATCTCGTGAGAATCCGCTCCTGACGCGATCATGATGAGCGTAAACGCGTCAGGCATACCCAGCTCTTCAAGCGTTTTCCGCCGATCGTCTTCGGCGACAAGTTCGAGGCCTCCCCGATCCCACTGCGCCGCGATACCCACCTCCGTCTCCGCACCCAGCTCGATGGCTTCATCGTAGGCCTCCCGTGCCGTTTCGAACTCACCCTTCATCTCATGGGCCCAGCCCAAAGTGTGCCATGCAGGCTGGTTGTCGATATCCAGGCGCAAAGCCATGAGCAAGTCCTCGATCGCCCTGTCGTAAAACCCACGTTCCGTAAACAATCCGGCTCTGGACACCAGCAGCTCCACGTTCTCGGGCGCCTCCGGATCTGTTTCGATGAGCAACGCGTACGCCGCGAAGTCATCAAGCGCAGGATCAGCGTCGCCACTTGCCGGTTTGCCAGGAACATCCGCGGCTGGTTTTTCTGGAGCGGGGAGTCGCTCGTTTGCCGGAGGAGCCCCCTTATCCGCACCCAAGATATCCATAAATTCCATTCTGTCCGCTTCGATCATGCTGAGTGCGTCTTCCATCGTAGGCGGTGAAATCGGTTCACCTGCGGCGCCATGGCTGCTGATCAAGACATATACCGAGAACAGACCTGTTATCGTTTTTCTAATGATCGCTTGTCGTCTGAATGATCCAGGCAAGAAGTTCATTTTTTTCCTCGTCAAATAATCAGGGACAAGCAGTGCGATAATTTAGGGAAGATACACCAAGTATAGTCACGATCTGGTGGACGTGAGCCGTTCTTCACCGTACTGCCGATTTCGATGGTAGACATGGCTGCGCAGGCTCGGCTGTTCCGCTTTCAGGCCACCCCTTCAATTGAGTAAAACAGTAAGGTATTACCCGCAAGCGACCCGCCTCAAATGGCGGGATAATTTAATTGAACTAAAATATTAATTAGCTGTGTTGAGCCTTTGCGGTCACATAACAGCCTGCAATCATGTATCAGGAGACGGATAATGTACAAGAAACGGCATCGCTGGTGGACAGGGCTTGTAATTCTTCCGCTGGTTGTTTGCTCGGGTATGGTCTGGGCAGATAAAAATGACGCACAAGATCAGGGAAAAACCTATCCCCCCTATCATGGCCCCAAAAAAACTGTTGCCGTGCTGCCTTTTGAGAACAAGGCCCGTGGCATTACGGGTAACAGCCAGGTCGGTGAAGGCATGACAGAAATACTGATCACCGAATTGATAAGAACCAATCGCTTCAACCTGGTAGAACGCGATGTCATGAGTGATGTGGTTAGTGAGCAAGCCCTGGGGCAGACGGGTCTCGTGACAGGAGAAACCGCAGTCCGGACCGGCCAGATGGCGGGGGCCGACTATATGATCAAGGGCGCAGTGACCGAGTTTCATTATGAGGCGGCAGGCGGCGGCATCACGCTGGGTTTTGATCGCGGCGAAATCGGCGTCAAAGCAAAATCCGCCTACGTGGGTGTCGATGTCCGTCTCATTGATAATGCAACAGGTCAAATTTTCGCTTCATACAACGCCAGCGCCAAGGCCAGATCGACGGGCGGAAAGATCGGCTTGAGTGAAGATGAGTTCAAGGTCGGGACATCGGTATTCGCCAGCACACCTCTGGGTGTTGCCACACGTGAGGCGATTGACAAGATTGTGGTATTCATCCTGGAGGAAAACGAGGGCATTCCCTGGTCGGGATCTGTCATCGGCTTTGAAGGGGGCGAGATCTATATCAACCGGGGACGGAACTCCAATCTCAAAGAAGGCGACCAGTTGGTTGTTTACAAGAAAGGCCGGACGCTCATCGATCCCGAAACGGGTTTTAACCTCGGCTCAAGGGATAGAAAACTGTGCACCACGGTCATTACCTATATCGAGGACAAGTTCTCGATCAGCGAACCCGGCGCGGTATGCCGGGGCAAGACCATCCAGCGGGGTGATCTGATCAAGCTTGAATAGGCTGCTAGCGATATCTGTTTGCTGTCGTTTGCGCGCCTATCTCAATTTGCTGACCGGCAAATACACTAGGGATAGCTCATTTCGCCAGTATCACAGGTAAACGGGTGACTCCCCGCCGCCCGGATAATGCAGCGACCGCGCCCGATCCCGTCAGGAACGTCCACCACGCAGGAGAATCGCAAACTTTCCCCGGCGCCTATTGTCTTGTCACCCCGCCACATCGTTTTTCCGCGCCCCTTCCTCGGTGGGTCATCAGCCCACAATCCCCGCCACTCGTTTCGCCCCAGCTTCGCGTTCCAATAGGTGTACCAGAGCTGTTCCGTGACATTCGCGTCCGATACCGTGATGTCGTTGGCGGAGTTGTTACGGACTGCAAAGGTCACCCCGTATCTCCAGGTCCAGAACACTGACGTTTTTGTTCTCCGCGCTGCTTCGATTTTCTCCACCTCGCAGACCAACGGCCGATACGCGGGTGCCGACGGCACAGCGGGCACCGGTGCTGCTGTTGTCGTTGCCGGTGATGGAGTTGGCGCCGGGGCAGGAACCGGCGCTGCTGGTGTCGCTGCGGGCGCAGGGGTCGTTGTCGGAGCTGTGCTCGCCATCTCACCCGGCCGTGACAAGTCGGGGGGCGTGGTGAATTCATCGGCGAACGTGTCCCGCGCCAGTTCCCCAGGTTGCACCTTCTCACCTTCACCGGGTACCTGATCGGCCTCCTGCCCAGCTGCCCGTTCACCAACCTTGAGGTCGGGCCTGGCCATGGGTACTTGTTCGGCCTCGGCAGGCGCGGTTTCTGCGCGGGGCGTACCACGAATGAACTCGTCGACGTACTCCCAGGCTCCCGCGATTTGTTCCTCGTCCTGCGGCAGGCCCATACCCGGATCAGCGAGCGGACTGTATTCGTCGCGGGGCGTCGGCCATGCAGGTGCTGGTGGCGGTGCTACTGCCAGCGTACCGGCACCGGTCCGGCCACGCAGGCAGTTGCGAACGTAGCGTTCCACCCCGCCGACAGGAGAATCGGACGAATTGAAGTTGATCCAGACGAAGTGCGTCGGATTGACCCATCCTCCGGCGGGGCGGGGGCCTGCGGATATCCCACCGCGCCCCTCGGGGCCTGGGGCACGAAGTATCCGCCCCCACTCGTCGATACGGTCAAAACGTCGCCGACCCTTGCTGTCCTGATACAGGTTCGCCTCATGAAGCGCCGCTTTCAGATACTGTCTCACGCATTCCTGTACGCGTTTACCCAGCCACGGCGCGCCCCAGTCGACCTCTTCCGCCTGTAAGGGCACAGCGGTGACGACGGCTTCGCCTTCGACCGGCGGCACCTGTTCCGCCCTTTCCAGCGGTATAGCGCTAATAGCATCGTCCTCGAAAAGGAAGGGCGGCAGGCGCGGTAATCCGTACACATCCCAGGCCGCTTCGCGACGGGGTACGAACACCTTCTTTCCGGCCCCAGCCGGGGTGTCCTGCGATTCCACCTGTGCAATCGCGTGTTGAGGGAGCGGAACGCCCGATACAAGCAGGGCGATTGATACCAGTGCTGTGAGTCTCTGTTTCATGTCACGTTGGGGCCATCTGAAGCATCATTGGGTTCTATTTGAGGTTCTTGATCGGCCCAAAGCATTTTTCGCAGCCAATGCTTATGTATTTATATCCAAAAGTTCGCGAACTGCGATAGAGATCGAAATAAGCTCTGGCCAGTTCCGTACACTCCGCTCGTATGGATTCACACACTTCGTCGCTCGCATAGCCAACCGCTGGCGGTATAGCACCCTTGATGGCAGCTTCCAGCCCCTGCAAATGGTATTGCACCTGCTCCAGGTATTTCGCCCACGTTTTTTTATCGGTTCGGCATTTTGTCTTACCGATTGCTTCTATTAATGACCGGTGAGACTGCTTGCCAAGTCCCAACGCTTCTCTATAGTTGTTGAGCTTCCGCTTGTCTCTCGCCTGTTCCCAGTATTCCCAGGCCTGCTTGTAGTGCTTCCGCGCTTCCTCTTCCCGGGTGATTGCAGCATCGATTCCCCACTTCAACTTCTCATTACCCGGATAACCCTCGGGCAAACGATATAGCAACCCATAGGCACTGGGCAGCTTGGACCGTGGCCGTAACAGCCGGCAGTCCTCGATAGCGACATTGATTTCATCTACCTTACCTTTGATTTTTTCGTTGAGACTATTCTGTAAGGCGTCTCTACCTTGTCCCGGTTTCAACTGCTTTATGATGTTTTGTGCTCCACGTAGATCATCTGCGTTAATCCTTTCCTGTACTTTATCTTCACGCAGCGCTTCGTAACGCTGTGCCTCCCGTTGCAGGCGTCTGCACACTTTTCTGGTCTCTTCAAGGCGCATAGCGATTCGAACCCGCAACGCGTGAAGTTTCTTCGCTGCAAATTCGGCGTCATACAGCTTGATGCTCGAATATTCCATTTCTTCAAAGCCCTTTTCCTTGAAAATGCTATCGAACTGACGACGTTTCTTCTCAGAAGCACGCGACGATACCCTTAACGCTATTATCTCGTTTACAAGCTGCTTTATAACCGCATCCTCTTCGACCAGGTATTTGTGCTGACTTTCCAGCTTATTCTGTTCCTTAAAGCATTCCTCTATTATTTCCCTGGCCTCTTTCCACGGGGTGTACGATCTGATCACCTGCCCTGGTACTTCCGCTGGCAACAGCAAGCAGACCTGGGAATACTGGGAACAGGCGAGAGACAAGCGGAAGCTCAACAA